>JAAYCR010000068.1 GCA_012729675.1 Phycisphaerae bacterium
CGCATCGTCTGGGACGATCTGACACAACACTTAAAGAAGCTGTCCAGTGGAACACAAATTGTCAAAGAGCTTGGGCGACTACTGATCGCCGCATAAATCTATGTTTAAAAAATCAGTCAACTTGAGTCAGTGCTATTGTATGGTGGGTTGTGTTCCATCTGCGACAAGATCGCCCATGTATCATCAGACGAACCGTCGTCAATCACGATGATTTCATACGGCACATCACAAGCCAGCATTTCTGTCGTGATTGCTTTAATAAGCGGCGGAATATTGAATTGTTCATTGTGTGCCGGCAGAATAATTGAGATTGTGGGGGGTATTGCATTCATCGGCCTTCTTCCTTTGACAGAACACAGATTAAGATAGACCCGGGAATATGACTGAATGTGAGTTCTGCTTTGGCAAGCTTTTTGGCAGCTTGCCAACTGAATGGAGCAATCCAGGGAGCGGCAAAACACATAGTGCAGATGTTCTGTATGGAAAAACCGCCGGCAACGCATAAGTTGCGCAATCTGTACCGATTGTACTTTGTTACATGTTGATGATCGGCCATCGTCGGAACCAATTTCAAGCAATCCATAAGGAATTCAATGAGCGGCCACATACTTCTGTAATTGGGGGTGGTCAAAAAGACCTTTCCGCCGGGCTTCAAGAGTTGAGAAAAACAACCGAGCATGGATTGGAACTGGAACTCGTAGATATGCTCAATCAGCTCAAGACAATAAATTTTAGTAAAAGACGCTTCCTGTTCATTCAACTGGTCCGCTAAGCCGACCTGAAAATGAACATTGCTATTCGCATACATTTTTTGTGCAAACTTGACAGCGTCTGGACTTGCATCTATACCGATGACTTTTTCCGCAGTAGCGCCGAGAAAATGACTGATAACGCCGGAACCGCAACCGACATCAAGTACCGTGTCGTCAGTACATGGCGGCAACAGAGTATCAATGGCAAGAATTTTACTGAAGTGCCAAAAGCGCTGAATAGTATTTCCCTGGTTAATTGCTCGATATTGATAATCGCCGCTTATATCCACAAGATCCCCCTTGCGGCGAACGCTCTGTCCCTTTCCGTTTAAATTTGATTCGCATCTTTCCATAGTCTTGAGACGAAGCCGCCTATAGCTTTCTTGTTCCGATCTCATATATCTCTTGTCAGAGAATGACAGAATCGGTACAACTGGCCGGCGTCTATACGTCGCTCATCAATTCATTGAGCTGGGACAGGGCGTCGCGCTGGATTTGGCGGACGCGCTCGCGAGTCAGGCCGAGTTTTTTGCCGATCTGTTTTAGAGTCAGCGTTTGTCGCCCATCCAGACCGAACCGCAGTTTGAGGACTTCGGCCTCACGCGAGTCGATGTGGTCGAGCAGTTCCAGTGCCCGATTCAACTCCTCGTTGGAGCCGAGGGACGCTTCGGGCGTTTCTATTCTATCATCTTCGATGGCCTCGTCAAGGCCGGCGTTTTCCTCGTGCGAATCGTGCTGGAAACCGAAGTCCACGACGCTGACGATGTCGCGGATGGCACGGGCCTTGCGGATGGGGACTTTCATCGCGTAGGCCATCTCTTCGAGACTGACGGTGCGGCCCAGCCGCGATTCCTGCTCGGCGTAGGTCTGCCGCCATTGGTTGATTAACTCGACCATATAAGTCGGGATATGAATGGGCTGGGCGTTGTTCAGGATGGCACGTTTGATAGATTGCTTGATCCACCAGGCCGAGTAGGTGCTGAACCGCACGCCGTGGTCGGGGTCGAAGGTATCGACCGCCCGCATCAGGCCGAGGTTGCCCTCTTCGATCAGGTCGCCCAGGCTCATCCCGCGGCCGGAGTATTTTTTGGCGATATTGACGACCAGCCGCAGGTTGCTGCGGATGAGCTGCTCGCGGGCGGCCGGGTCATTTTCTTCAATAACCGCCATTGCGAGGAACTTTTCGTCGTCCCAATTGAGCAGCGGGGCGTCATCGATTTCCTTCAAATACTCTTTAATGGTTGCATCAAAGGCCATTGTATCACTCCGATATATCGGACAGGTTATTGGTTCTTAGGTCTATTGGCGCACCGCCCGGCGGCGCGATTCCTGTACCTCTATCGGTGATTAAAGAGGGTGAATTAACATCAGGAAATGTAATAAGGGAAAAACAAGCCTTGCGGGATCGCCGTAGTACCGATAATACCTTTGTTTACAATACGGGCACGGCACCCATTAGGAAGAGCTGATCTATTATGCCAAAAGTCTTAATATCGAAGCCGCCGTCATAATTCGAAGGGCGTGGATGTGGACGCGATTGTTTCGTAAATAATTCATAAATAATGAGGTTATGTGATTTTTACGTGTGACAGGCCAAGTCGCTGATTTGTAATATAACCTGTTATATCCCAAATATTTATCCGATTCGATTGGGCAAAAACGTGCAGATCGACGGGAACAGCACCAGCAGTATGGCCGCGACGATCAGGGCGAGCAAAAACGGCATCGCCCCGCGAAAGATCGTCTGCAGCGGCACATCGCGTTCCACGCCGCTGATGACATAGACATTCACGCCGACCGGCGGGGTAATCACGCCCATCTGGGTAACGAGGACAATCATCACGCCGAACCAGATCGGGTCAAAGCCCAGTTCCATCACGACGGGGTAAAAAATCGGAATCGTGAGCATCGCCAGTGCCAGCGCATCGATAAAACAACCCGCCGCCAGATAGAACAGGATAATCATCCCTATTACCATCCAGCCCGGCAGGGGCAGCCCCGCCAGCCATGTCGCCAACTCGAACGGGATTCGCGTGATCGCCAGAAACCGCCCGAAGATCATCGCCCCGCAGACGATAATCATCACCATACACGAGGTGCGCAGCGTCTCCATCAGCGAGCGGGTCAGCATTTTGCGCGACAGTTGCCCGCGGGCGGCGGCGATGATCAGACTGCCGGCGGCGCCGATAGCGGCCGCTTCGGTCGGCGTAAAATAGCCCGCAAACATCCCGCCCATCACGCCGGCAAACAAGATCAGCGTCTCGATCAGGCCGGACAGCGAGGCGAATTTCGACCCCCAGCTCATCTTCGGCCCGGCCGGGCCCAGCTTTGGGTTTATTTTGCACTGGATATAAACCGTAACGCAAAACAGCGCCGCGATCAGCAGCCCCGGCGTGATTCCGGCGATAAACAGCGTCCCGATGGATTGCTCGGTCAAAATCGCATACACAATAAACACCACGCTCGGTGGAATCATCATCCCCAACCCGCCGCCGGCGGCGACCGCCCCGCAACTGAGCCGGGAGTCGTAGCGGTAGCGTTTCATCTCCGGCAGGGCGACCGAGGCCATCGTTGCAGCCGTGGCCGGGCCGGAACCGCAGATCGCACCAAAGGCCGTGCATGCCCCGATGGTCGAGACGGCCAAGCCGCCCGGCAGATGGCCGAGCCAGTGATACGCCGCGTCAAACAGCCGACGACTGATGCCCGTGTGAAACGCAACCTGTCCCATCAGCACAAACAGAGGAATCACCGTCAGACTGTACGACGCGAAGGTCTCGTACAGTTCCAGTGAAATCATGCTGGCGGCGGCTTCGGGGGTTCGAATCGCGGCAAAGCCGACAAACCCCACCACCGCCATCGCAAACGCCACCGGCAGGCTCGCCACCAGCAGCACGAACAGAACCACACAACCCAGAATGCCAACTTCCAGATCCGTCATGGTTTGATCACCTCCCGGTTGGGATAGACCAGATGGTGCGTCACAACCAAGACGACCACAAAACAACAACAGCCGATGACCATCGGCAGCCAGAAGATCGGGAGATTCAGGGTTTGCGAAACCTGCTTGGTGCGGTGCAGTTCCAGTCCGAACAGGATGCTGTGCCAGCCGAGGAAAGCAAACAGCGCCATCGACAGCAGCCGCATCACGCTGTCCACGACCAGACGGCTGCTGCGGTTGAGTTTGTGAAAAAAGAACTCGATGGCGACGTGGCCTTTGACGGCAGTGGTATAGGGCAGCGCCGCGGCCAACGCGACTGCCCCGGCGATGCGCACGATATCATAGGCGCCCATAAACGGACGGTTGATCAACGGCAGACGCAGCACGACATCGGCGCAGGTGATGGCGATCATCACCATAACGCTCAGCCCGGAAAGGACTGCCAGTACATAGACAAGTCCTCTGAGTAGGGCAACGGCGGCGTCTTGAATACGAGTCCACACGGGTACGAACGACATAATCGCTTTCAATTCTCTATTGAGCTTCGGCGATCAGCGTTTGCAGGCGCGCCAAAAATTCGTCGCCCGCAAGTCCCTTGCTCTTGGCCTGTTCGACGTAATCGTCAAGAATCGGTTCGACGGCGGCTTTCCACCGTTGTTGTTCCTCGGACGACAGGGTATAGATGTCGCGATTCAGTCCCTGGATAAACGCCATACCCTCTTCATCGGCCTGATCCCATGCCCGGCCGTGCTTATCGACCCACTCGGCGCTGACGGCTTCGAGAATTTGCTGCTGGTCCGCACTGAGCCGGTTCCAACTGGCCTTGTTCATCACGACAAACATCGCCGTGGTGTAGCCGATGACGGAGGTGTCGGTGATGGAACTGATGACTTCGCCCTGATTCCAGCCTTTGAGCGTTTCGACCGGGCAGAGCGTCGCGTCCACAACGCCCTTTTGCAGCGACTCGTACGTCTCCGGCTGGCTCATCCCAACCGGCACGCCGCCGAGGCTCTGGACGATCTTAGCCGACAGCCCCGTGCCGCGGACTTTCAGACCGGCCATATCCTCCAGCGAGTGAACGGGTTTTTTGGACGCCAGGATCCCCGGGCCGTGGGCGTGGATATAAAGCAGTTTGACGTCGGCAATCTCGGCCGGCATAAATTCTTTCGCCGCGGCGGTGGCGATCCGCGTCGCGGCCAGACCGGTCGGATAGCCCAGCGGCAGGTCAAGCCCTTCCAGCAGCGGAAAACGCCCGGATGTATAGGCAAAACAGCTCATCCCGATATCGGAAATGCCGGTGACGACGCCGGTATAGCACTGGTCGGCCTGGCTCAGCGTCCCGGCCGGATAAATGGTAATCTCGACGGAGCCGTTGGTGCGGGCGGCCACCTCGTCGGCCCAGGCCTGCGCCATCAGGCACTGGGTGTGCGACGGCGGGAAAAAGATGCTGTACGTCAGTTTGACCGTCGGCTCGCCGCCTTCATACCCGGCGGGTTTGCGGTCGCAGCCGAGAAAGCCAACCACGGCGATCAGGCCGACAAGGGCCAACAGATGGATGAGTGTGCGTTTCATTACAGTGCCTCCTAAACAGAACACGATTTCGGGTTTACAGACAGCACGGCCTGAACCGGCCGCACCGGAACACAGTGGCGTTATCCTATGCACAGATGGCCACTTATGCAAGGATAAATTCACCGAAAAAGGAACAAAAAGTTATTGAGGTACTTTGGCGGGTTTGTATAAATTAGAAATTGCATTCCTGTGGCGGAATGCTAAAATCACACAATTGTGCAAGAGGCGCATGCACAAATTACCCGGTAACATAATCTGGCATTGCTGGAAAAACTAAAATCGACAAAAGAGTTGATAAATTTTAGCAATACAGTATATAGGTTTATGCTGACTGGCTGACTGGCTGACTGGCTGACTGGTGGTTCGATAATAACAGATAATGGACTCTGTCTGTTGGGATTATACTCTTATGCCGTTTTTTAATGATCTGGACTTGAAGGACTGGAAAAATATAGAGGTATGGACGGACAGCCTCTGGATAATTCCGCAACGCGATAAGACCGGTAAACATAACGGTTTTTATCACGGCAATTTTATCCCCCAGATTCCGCGACAGTTGATTTTGAGATACTCCAAAAAAGGAGAGGTCGTTTTTGACCCTTTTGTTGGAAGCGGGACTACGGCAATTGAAGCCGAAGCATTGGGCAGACATTTTATCGGTATCGATATTCAGCCCGAACTTATACTGCACTGTAAAAATATGGTCGGAAAGACAGACTGCTTTTCTGAATTTGTGGTTGGTGACAGTGCCGATAGTGACACATTCGACAACATTGCTGAAATATTATTAAAAAAAAGGAAAACAAAAGTACAGCTTGCAATTTTACATCCACCGTACGCGGATATTATTAAATTCAGTGAGCACAAGAAAGATTTGTCAAATTGCAAAACGTTGGATATGTTTTTAGAAAAGTTTTCACAAGTAATTGTAAATACGATTCGAATCTTGGATAAAAACCGGTATTTGGCAATAGTAATCGGAGATAAGTATACAAACGGACAATGGGTTCCACTTGGATTTCAGTGTATGAACGAAGCGTTAAAAAACGGCTTAACGCTGAAAAGTATCATTGTAAAAAATATGGAAGGTAATCGAGCCAAACAAAACAAAGAAGCGATATGGAGGTATAGAGCGTTAACCAGTGATTATTATATTTTTAAACATGAGTATATCTTTTTGTTCAAAAAAACAGATATTAGAAACGCCAATCAAAGGAGCAAAATATGACAACACACGTTTTTATTGTAGATGCAATAACATTTAAGGTGCATCTTGAATATTTATTTGCAGGAACAGGCGCAAAAGAGAACCATGTTGATTTTAATAATGGGCCGAATACACGACACCGCGCTGTTACGGAAAATATGCTTACAAGCATGATCGCTGACGCAAGCAGAATAAGAAGAGGAGACCAAATAATCTTTTATCTTCAGCAAAACTTTTCTCACGGAATTCGCGAAGGTAAATTCTATGGTATTTTTACGGCTAAGCACGACTGGTCATTCTTAGACGATTATGATGGCCAGCAATATTTATTCGATTCATTGCAGAAATCTTTAACATTCAGAACGCTTATTGAGCCATCAACAGTTTATCAACAAGGTGTAACAGAATGGGAGGCTTTGGATGAAATACGCAACATAGCATGTCCACATCAAATGCTTTGGAGCTTGATATATCGGAAGCTCAAAGGTAATCGAGGAAATACAATGATTACATTGTATGAATCAGAAAGATTGTGCCAATTAATAAGAAATAAGAACCACAGGACAACGTTAGGATCGAGTGACGGGAACAGTCTAAGTTTTGACCAAGGTACACAGACAATAATAGTAATAGAACGAGCACAACAAGAGTATGGTGGACGACAAGAACCAATAAATATACTACCTCGTTTGATTAATAAGTACGAAAATGGATTGTCGTTTGAAGCTCATTTACAAGCTTATATATGCAAAAACATTGGGTCAGATATTAATATTTCGTTAAATAATTCATTGCTCCAAAGCAATTCAAACATTGAGTGGATAGGTAACGAAGTTTCTTGTGGTGTTGGCATGCAGCGAATCGACATAATGTTGGCTCTGATAGTAAACGGTCAACGGCAGATTATGCCAATAGAGCTCAAAGCAGTAGAAGCATCTGAAGACAATGTACGACAAATCAAAAGATATGTAGACTGGATTGAGCAATATTATATCCCGAACCGGCACAGCGACATACTGCCCGTCTTGGTGGCTAAACGTACTGCAAATAGGGGCAGGTCTCAATATCGAAATGTTCTCCGCGCAATAGATGATTTTAATAAAGATTATGCACAGAGATGCTGTAATCTAAGGTATGTTGAATATCATTTAGAAAACAATAACTTGAAATTTGAAATAATACAATGAACTATATAGGCAGTAAATATTCGTTGCTGAGCTTTTTGGAAGAATCTATCAATACGGTGATTGATGGCGATTGCTCTGTTTTCTGTGATCTGTTCGCAGGGACAGGAATTGTTGGATCCCATTTCAAAGACAAAGGGTATTGCATTATAGCCAATGATATACAGTATTACAGCTATGTCTTAAATCGCCATTATATTGGCAATCATACCGAACTGGAATTCGAGAAACTTCGAATCGTAATACCCGGGATTGAATACAGTCTCAACAAGTCGATTTTTGTTTGTGATTATCTCTCGCAATTAGAGGGTGTTGAGGGTTTCGTATTTAATAATTATTGCGACGGCGGAACATCTCGCGGAAAAATACAGAGGCAATACTTTTCTGATGAAAATGGGAAAAAATGTGATGCAATCAGGGTGACTATTGAGAAATGGAAAAATGAGGGGTTAATAAATGAAGATGAGTATTTCTTCTTGTTGGCCAGCTTGCTCGAATCGATTGACAAGTATGCAAATACAGCATCTGTCTATGGGGCATTTTTGAAAAAACTCAAGAAAACGGCACAAAAAACTTTTAAACTGGAACCCGCTAAGTTAATTACCAATGACCAAGAGCATCAAGTGTATAACGAAGATATAAATACTTTACTAAAAAGAATCACTGGAGATGTTTTATATTTAGACCCTCCGTACAACCACAGGCAATATGCGACGAATTATCATTTACTTGAAACTATTGCAAAATATGATAATCCGGTCATACACGGAAAAACAGGGCTTAGGGAATACGCGAAACAGAAATCGCTATATTGTTCGCGGAACAAAGTCAAAGCCGCGTTCAAGGATTTGATCTTGAATAGCAATGTAAAATATATTTTCTTAAGTTATAACAATGAAGGGCTGCTGTCTCTCGATGAGATCAAGGAGATAATGAGCTTGCGAGGCAAGTACGGTTTCTTTACAAAAGACTATAATCGATTTAAGGCAGACAAAGATCAAAATCGAGAATATAAATCAGATCGTACGCTCGAATATTTGCATTATGTGATATGCAGTAAATGATGACAGTGAAAGTTGCCTGTCAATAGCAAACTGTCGAGGATTGTGTACAATGGACAACGGGATGCGGCAATTGAATGAATGGATGTGGGGGTATCGGGCGGCGCGGGCGCTGCATGTATTGAGCGGGCTGGGGGTGTTCACGCGGCTGGCCGAGCGCGGGGCGATGACGGCTGACGACCTGGCCGCGGCCTGCGGGGCGGATGCGGCGGTGCTGGACAAGCTGCTGATCGCGGGCGCGGCGATGGGGCTGCTGGACAAAGACGGCGACCGGTATCGCAATTCGGCCCTGAGCGATGCGTACCTGGTCGAAGGCCGCCCGCGGTATCAGGGGCATATCATTGCCCACTCGGCGATGGTGTGGGATGTGTGGGGCGATCTGCCGAAGACGGCGGGCCGGCCGGACCTGCTCAACGTGGATGAGGCGACAAAGCATCGGAATTTCATCTTGGGGATGCACGATATCACGATGAGCGGACGCGGGGAGCTGTTTCTGGCGGCATTGGACCTGACGGAGCGGCAGTCGCTGGTCGATATCGGCGGCGGGCCGGGGACGTACTCGATTTTGTCCTGTCAGCGGTATCCACAGTTGCGGGCGACGGTGTTCGATGTCCCCAAGACGATTGCCATCACACGCAAGATGATCGCGCAGCACGGCCTGTCCGAGCGGATCGGCGTGCGCGAGGGCAGTTGGGAGACGGACGACTTCGGGCGGGGGTATGATGCGGCGCTGCTATCGAATGTCCTGCACGGCCCGCTGAGCAAGGCCCCGACGATCCTGCACAAGGCGTATGCGGCACTGGAGCCGGGCGGCCTGCTGGCGGTGCAGGAATTTGTGCTGAATGACCAGAAGACCGCGCCGCTGGTGCCGGCGCTGTTCAATGTGATGGTCGGGGCATACAGCCGGGCGGAACTGACGGCCGAGATCGAGAAGGCCGGGTTCGGCGACGTGCGAACGGTCGGACAGGATGACGCCATCGGGTGTATGTGGCTCACGGCGACCAAACCGTAATCAGTTATCAGTTATCAGTTATCAGTGAACAGTGATCAGTGATCAGTTGCGGAATTGGGCTGATTATTTTTCACGCTGAAGCCTCTATTGTCAAACGCGGCGTTTGCCGATACACTCCTTGCGGCGGTTTTGAACAGAATCGAAGTGTGGCAAGGAAACAAGATGACATTTACCCAATTGTTGGCGTTGACGGCACAGGGCGGTGTGCGGGTCTGTGCGGACTCGCGGCAGGTGCAGCCGGGCGACTGTTTTGTGGCGGTGCGGGGCACGCAATCGGATGGGCATGACTACATCCCGACGGCGCTGGCACAGGGTGCGGCGTATGTTGTGGCCGAACAGCCCTTCGACGACGACCGGTGCATCGTCGTGGCCAACAGTGCCGAGGCGCTGGGGCAACTGGCGCAGGCGGCCTGCGGCTATCCCAACGGCGAACTGACCAACCTGGCGGTGACGGGAACCAACGGCAAGACGACGACCAGCTATCTGGTGCGGTCGGTCATCGAGTCGGCCGGACACCCCTGCGGGCTGATCGGGACGATTGCCTACAGCACCGGCAGGCAGACCGCCGCGGCCCCGCTGACCACGCCCGATGCGCTGACGCTGGCCCGGATGGCCCGCCAGATGCTCGACAGCGGCACGCGGTATATGATGATCGAGGCCAGCAGCCACGCCCTCAGTCAGCATCGTCTGGCGGGGATCACGTTCACGGCCGCAGCGTTTACCAATCTGACGGGGGATCATCTGGATTATCACGGCACGGAGGAAAATTATCTGGCGGCCAAGGCCCTGCTGTTCGAGCAGCTTCCGCCGCACGGAATGGCGATCTTGAACGCCCAGTCCGACGCGGCCCGGCGGCTGGCGGCCACGATCAAACGGCGGACACTGTGGTACGCCATCGAGGAACAAGCCGACCTGATCGCGCATATCCATTCGATGGATGCACGGGGCAGCGAGTTCAGCATCCAGTTCAACAATTATATGGAGCGGGTGCGGACGCCGCTGTGCGGGCGGCACAACATCAGCAATCATCTGGCGGCGGCGGGGCTGTGCCTGGCGGCGGGGTTAAGCCTCTCGGCCATCGCGCAGGGGCTGTCGCTTCTGGAATGTGTGCCGGGACGGCTGGAACCGGTGGACTCGCCTGCCGCGCTGCGACGCGGGATCGGCGTGCTGGTCGATTATGCGCATACGGATGACGCCCTCAAGAATGTGCTCAGCACCGTGCGGCCGCTGTGTGCGGGGCGGCTGATTCTGGTGTTCGGCTGCGGCGGCGACCGCGACAAGACAAAACGCCCCCGAATGGCCCAGACGGCCGAGGCGATGGCCGATGTCGTGATCGTCACCAGCGACAACCCGCGCACCGAAGACCCGGAGGCGATTATTCACGATATTTACGCGGGCTTTTCGCCCGATAAACGCGCCGCTGTACAGATTGTGCCGGACCGCCGGCGGGCGATCTTTGGGGCCGTCACACAGGCCAAACGCGGCGACATCATCGTGCTGGCGGGCAAGGGACACGAGACCTATCAGGTCATCGGCACACAGAAAATTGATTTCAGCGATGTGCAGGTCGCCCGGGAAGCGATGGAACTGCTTTAACGGGAAATTCCAAGCACTAAATTCTTAATCCTAAACAAAGATTGAAAACAAAAAACAGATAAATTCAAAACGGCCGGGTGGCATCGGCTCTGCGCAGCAGACCGATGGCAAATTGTCGCCCGAAAGTCATCCTTTTTGACTTTTTAAAATTCGAATTTCGACCTTGTTTAGAATTTAGTGCTTATAATTTAGAATTTCTAACCGAGATGATACAAACAACACTACACAACATAATAACGGTGCTGGACGCAAAATGCTCAAGGACGGTTTCAGCAGAAGCCCAGATTCGCGGGGTCAGCATTGATTCGCGTGCGATGGTTCCGGGTCAGGCGTTTATCGCGGTCAAAGGCGACCGCTTCGACGGGCACGATTTTGCCGCCGCCGTTGCTCAGCAAGGCGCCGCGTGTCTCATTGTCGAGCGGGACATCGCAATGCCGTCCGATAACAATGTGCCGGTACTGAAGGTACGCAATACGCTGGAGGCGCTGACGCATCTGGCGCGATGGTATCGCAGTCAGCTTTCGGCCCACGTCATCGCCGTGACCGGTTCGGCGGGCAAGACGACCGTGCGCAGCATTCTGCATCATGTCTTAAGCCGCTCATCGCGCTGCCATCAGGCGGTTAAAAGTTACAACAATCATATCGGTGTGCCGCTGACGATTCTCGATGCACCTGACGATTGCGAAATATTGCTGATGGAGTTGGGAACCAATCACCCCGGCGAGATTGAGCCGCTCGCCCGAATTGCCAATCCGGACACCGCTTGTATTACGCTTATCGGACCGGCGCATCTGGAAGGCTTCGGCAGTATCGAAAATATTCTCATCGAAAAAGCCTCTATCGCAACAGGCCTCAAGCCCGGCGGAACGCTGTACATCAACGGCGATCAGCCGATGCTGGTTGCCTATGCCGCATCGCTCGGTGTGCGTGTCATCACGTTTGGGACAACTGATAAGTGCGATGTTATCGGCACAAGCCTTCGAACGGATGGCCTGACCGGGTCGCTGATCGTTGAAGGGCGACGCATTGATGTGCCGCTGCCGGGCAAGGCCAACCTGATGAACGTCCTGACCGTTTGGTCGATTTGCCGCGACCTTAAGGTTGGCTTATCGGACTTCATCGACGCCATTGCATCGCTTCCGCCGGTTCCAATGCGGCTGACAGCCGAGACCGTCGGACAGATTACCCTGCTGAACGATTGCTACAACGCCAATCCCGCATCGATGGCCAATGCACTGGACACGCTGTCGCAACTGGAGCGACAGACAAACCGGCGGGCGGTGTTTGTCGCCGGCAGTATGGGCGAGTTAGGCCCGACGGCGCCCCAGTTGCATCGAATGGTAGGACGACAGGCCGCCGAGGCGAACGTGGCGTGTCTGCTGGCCTGCGGGCCGTTTGCGTCCGATATTGTCGTCGGCGCCAAGGAGGCCGGGTTTGACGGCCTATCGCACCTCTTCAAAAACACCGCTGAGTTGTGCGATACATTGCATTCTTTCGTGCGGCCTGCCGATATAGTATTAGTCAAAGGCTCTCGCGCCGCCGGTCTTGAGGCGGCTGTCGAAGTCCTGCGAAAAACAAAAGCGCGGCAGCGCGAGCTGCCCGATAATAAATGATGGGCCAAAGCTCATCCTGCGAACTAAGAACCCAGAAATCCAAACAAAACCGTGATTTATCATCTATTTAATTGGCTGCGCGAAGGCGTCGCACACCGCATCGGCTTTTATGCGTATGAGGATGTGCTGTTTCGTGCTGTGATGGCGGCGCTGACCAGCTTGGTGCTGGCGCTGCTGATGGCGCCGCGCGTTATTCGCTGGCTGATGCGGGCCAAAATCGGTGATCGGCCGGAGTTTCATCACGCCGCGCTCAATGAGTTGATGCGTCAGCGGGCCAATACCCCGACGATGGGCGGCATCATTATTCTGACGGCGATTCTGGCCGGAACGTTTCTGTGGGCCAAGCTGAGCAACCCGTTTATCCATAAGGCGATCTTTGTGATTCTCTGGTTTGGGGGCATCGGGGCGGTGGACGACTGGCTCAAGCTGACTGGCAAGATCCGCCAGCGCAGCCGCGACGGACTAAAGCCGTGGGAAAAGCTTGTCTGGCAGTTCGGGGGTGCGGTGCTGATCGGAGTGTTTTTATATAGCGACTTTCGAAATATCGATGATGCACTGCGTTTCTGGCTGCCGTTCTACAAACACGGCATCCCCCTGGCGTGGTGGATGTTTGCGATTATCACGGTCCTGTATATCACCGCCACGAGCAACGCCGTTAATTTGACCGACGGTATGGATGGTTTGGCGTCGGGCTGTGTCGGCATTATGTCGATTGTGTTGGTGGTGCTGTGCTATATCGCGTCCGAGTATATGTCACGGGCGCATCAGATGACGTGGGCGGGGTATCTGCTCTTGCCGCACATTCCGGAGTCGGGCGAGCTATGCGTATTTTTCGGGGCGATCACGGGGGCGATCTTCGGCTTTTTGTGGTACAACTGCCACCCAGCGCAGGTGTTTATGGGCGACGTCGGTTCTCTTCCCTTGGGGGCGGCGATGGGCTACGGGGCCATCGTCACCCGCAACGAGTTGTTACTGTTTGTCATCGGCGGGGTGTTTATGATGGAACTATTCAGCGTCGTCCTGCAGGTGGGCTACTTTAAATACTCCGGCGGCAAGCGCATCTTCCGCTGTGCGCCGATCCACCATCATTTTCACCTGGCCGGCTGGTCGGAGCCGCAGGTGGTTGTGCGATTCTGGCTGCTGTCAATCGCCTTTGCCGTCATCGCCCTGGCGACACTGAAACTGCGGTAATCCTCTTGCTGTTTCTGCGTATTATTCGTCTTCATCCCAGTCTTCATCGTCATCCTCCCAATCGTTATCGCCGTATTGGGGCGGCGATTCGCCTTTACGTTCGAGAATGCGGGGATAGTCGCCATTGTCCGGCTCGCCGTCGGTCTGTTCAACGGTAATCCAGTGCAGCCACTCGTCGCCGAAGTCAAACAGATACAGCAGGCGGAGTTTGGGCACCAGTTCAAGCGACTGGAGCTTGGTGCGGGCGGCGTCTATGGACGTTTGAGGGCCGAACGGCCCGAAAAATGCGTTGAACATCTCGATCATTCCGCCCGCCGCCGATTCCTCCAAAGCGTAAGGGTGCGTGTATTCGGGAAACTCCCTGAATGTATTGACGCTACGGCTTTTGGACGGCTTGGGCGGAATATAGAACGAGTACAAATGGGCCTCTTCGCGGTCGAAAGCATCAAAGACGGTCATGTGCAGGTCGTGCAGAGTCTGGCCGCCGCGCAGGGCGATCCGCCGCCAGATCGACGCATCATCGGCCAAGGCGACCTTAAAGATATAGACGCTGCCGGTCATTTCGGAGAGGTTTTCAATCGGCCCCGGCCCCCAAAAACCGTCGTCCCCCTCACCCTCCTCAAAACCAGTCAGATAGTCGGCCAGATCGATCAATACTTGCCGCTTCTCGTTGTTGGTCTCCAGATCGGCCCGATCTTCGACAAAACAGATCAACTCATCCAGTTCCTCGTCCGACAGGTAAAGCTGATAGGCGTCGCCGGACTTGAGTGCCACGCTGACGCAGCGGGCCAGCGATTCTTCCATTTCCTGACGGCTCGCGCTCAGCAATTCCCACTGCGGAGCGGATAATTCAATCTGGATTTTGTCGTCCGAGTCTCCGGGAAAGACCATATTAAACCCCTTTTTCAGTGTGATGCAAAAAATAGACAAACACGACATCACTCCTCATCTGATAAGTCGTCGTCGATGGAGTCGTTGTCCGGTTCGGCCGGGACGCTGTAGCGCTCATCCAGCCACGCTCCCAAGTCCAGCAGTCGGCAGCGCTCGCTGCAGAACGGGAAGTGCGGTGCGTTGATCTGTTTTCGCCCCTCAGGGGTCGTCGTTGCCGACGGGATCACTCTGCCGCACATGGGACACTGATAATCCATCATCCTGTTTTCCGTACGTTGGTTCAATTATAGAATGGCTTGTCGTCGTCCTGGTCGTCTTGGTCGTCGTCGTCCGCTTCTTCGGCGTCAAAGGCATCGTCGTCTTCGTAGCTTTCCTCCTCGTCGTCGTCGTCGTCGTCAACCTCTTCGGCGTCCGCCAATGACGGCGCAAAATTGCCGCTCGAATACGAATTGTCGCGCATCGGGGCGACTTGGCCTTTTTCGAGCATCTCGGCGTATCGGACGCAGTATCGTGCCCAGGGAAAGGCCTCCAACCGTGTCTTGGGAATCGCCTCGCCCGTTCCCTCGCACATGCCGTATGTGCCGTTTTCGATGCGCCGCAGGGCTATCATGATTTCCTGGACGATCTTTTGTTCGGTCGCCATCAGGCCGAGCGAGAACTCCTGCTCATAATTGTCGCTGCCGATGTCGGCCATGTGGATCGGCATACTCGACAGATCGCCTGTGGAATCTTGGCGGGATTTGCGGAGAAATTCCTCTTCAATGTGATTGACATCGCCGGTGATTTGTTTGAGTTTGCCGATTAAAAGTCCCCGAAAATGCTCCAGCTCATTTTTTGTCAGGTAGGTTTTGAAGTGCTTGGGAAGGTTTTCAACCGGGGCAGTTGTGCCAGAAGAAGGTTTTGGGGCGGCGGTTTTTCGAACGGCTTTGACGCGGTTTTTTTTGGCGACAGCGACCAAGCCATTGTTGGCAGAACTGGCCTTTTTGACGGTTTTTTTGGCTTTTTTAACCGTCTTTTTTACGGTTTTTTTTGCGCCCCCCGACTGGCCGGGGCTGGCCTTTTTCTTTGTAACCTTTTTTGCCACAGAAAGTTATCCTTATATTACTGGTTCCGGAATCAAACGTGTTGCTCTCGGTAACAAATAATTAGCCCTATATTATACACAATCCATCGGCGTTTTGAAACTGAAATATTAGACAACTGCTCAATAGGCGTGAGAATACGCATTCCGGCAGAACAATTTGGCCTTGAATTGGGGATTCGTTTGTTCATTTTTCAGAAGGCAGAAACCAGAACACGGGATACTGAAGGTCGAATTTCTTATTTTAGGTGTTTTTAGACACAGATTTGTATCAATAGACACAAATTGTTTTGAGACTGAATTCCAGGATTAACAATAAGATCGGCCACAGGACACAGAGAAGCATCGAGGAGGGATTGCTGGAGAGACGCACGGCCGTGCGTCTCTACGGTGTGAACGGGCGGGGGATGGCCGGGGCCGGGCGCCGACCTCTACGCCTGCGACAACAACAACCCGCTGAACCGGATTGACCCGTGGGGGTTTTGAAATGGGATGGGGCGGACTGATCGGCGCAACACTTCGTGGTTCTATGCGAGGTCATTGGGGAGAAATCGGAAGAGTGCCGCGACTATCTTCTTCGTTTAAGTTTTTTCCGTAATCGCTTTTGGGCTTCTATACTGATTACCCGCGTGCCGTCAATCCTGGCGCGAAACATGGCGTAGTGCCGCTTAATCCGATCAACAAAATCGGGGTCTTTTAACAAGTCTGTGACAACATCGCAAATCAACGGCGCAATCTTCGACTGAGGACTGAGCGCATTGAGTACCGGGCCTTTCAATTCTGCGATCGTTTCAGGGTCATCGTCTCGTATCCACTTGCTGTAAAAGAGTGCCGATTCCCATCCCCAGGCCACGACCGCCACCGGTTCGCGTTTCTTTGCGGATAGAACATAGAACATAACACGCCGGCAGTCGCATCTTTTCTCGTCACAGAACATTTCGAACAGCGCATACTCATCCGGCGGCAATAGTGTTTCCGATTCGGGCGGCACGATGATACAGCGTGTTTCCTCATCGGCGATGTCTGGAAAAAAGTCTCGAAAGAAAGAATAGGGCATTTGTGTACCTTAAGCTTAAATTAACTTAACGGTTTATTACAGAATCAACTCTATCTTGCATTATACTCACCGGGAAAATGAGGGGAAGGTTTTTTTTGAATCGCCGCAGGGAAATTGACTTGTCAGGCGGGCTGTGGTATAATTGCGGCACGAAAAAACCAATGCGACAGACAGGAATCGGGACCGATGAAAAAAACAGCCGCAGGGATGCACCGCAAGATCTGGCAGATTCGGCCATCACAGGCCGAGGCGCAGGCGCTGTCGCAGCAGCTCAATATCTCACCGCTTTTAGCGCAAGTCCTTTTAAATCGTAAACTTATCGAAATTCCCCACGCCCGTTCGTTTTTGTCGCCCAAGCTGACCGACCTGATCGAGCCGGCCCGTATGCCGGGGCTGACGGCGGCGGTGCCGCGCGTGCTGCAGGCGGTGGCCGAGGGCGAAAAGATCGCGATTTACGGCGATTACGACGTGGACGGCATCACGGCGGTGGCGATTTTGTGGCATCTCTTGCAGATGCTGGGGACGGATGTGGATTATTATATCCCGCACCGCGTGGACGAAGGCTACGGCCTCAACGATGAGGCGGTGCGGCAGTTAGCTGAGGCGGGCACGCAGCTTTTGATCACGGTCGATTGCGGCGTAACCGCCGTGCGGCAGATTGCGCTGGCCGCATCGCTCGGGATGGACGTGATTATCACCGACCATCACCAGCCGGACCCGGTGTTGCCGGATGCGGCGGCGATTGTCCATCCCCTGCTGGATGCCGACTACCCGAACCCGGCGTCGTCGGGGGCGATGGTCGCGTTCAAACTGGCGTGGGGCATTGCCGAGACCCAAAAAAAGGGCGGACGGATTCCCGACGCCCTGCGGCAATATCTGCTCAACGCCACGACGCTGGCGGGCATCGGGACGGTTGCCGACGTGGTCGATCTGCGGGGCGAAAACCGTATTCTGGTCGGCTACGGGCTGCGGGCGGTGGAAAAGTCCAGCCTGATCGGCATTCGCACGCTGGTGGAGACGGCCCAGCTTGCCGGCGGCGAGGTCAACAGCTACAACGTGGCTTTCAAGCTGGCGCCGATGGTCAACGCCGCCGGGCGGATGGGGCACGCGCGACTGGCGGTCGAACTGATGACCACCGACAATCCGGTGCGGGCGCTGTACATTGCCCAATACCTCAAAGAGCAGAACCGCCTGCGGCAAAAGTGCCAGCAGGATATCTTCAAACAGGCCAAGGCCCGCATCCTGCAAAACGGGCTGAACCACCCCAACCGCAAGACGATTGTGCTGGCCGATGAGGGCTGGCACGCCGGGGTCATCGGGATTGTGGCCTCCAAGGTGATCGACGCCTTTTACCGCCCGACGATTATGATCAACACCGCCAACGGCCTCGGTCAGGGATCGGGGCGGTCGATTGAGGGGTTTAATTTGTACAAGGCACTGGCGGCGTGCGGCGAGCATCTGGTCAGCTTCGGCGGGCACGAGATGGCCGCGGGATTGAAGATCGAGACGGCCAAGGTGGCCGCATTTGCCGAGGCGTTTGAAGCTTATGCGCAGGCGCATTTCGGCGCCACGGAGCTGGAATCGTTTTTGGATATCGAGGCCGAAACGCGGATCGCCGACTTTAACGAGCGGGTGATGAAAGAGCTGCAAAGCTTGGAGCCGTTCGGGCAGGGCAATCCGCGGCCGCTGTTTGCCACGCGCGGCGTACGGCTGATTGCGCCGCCGCGTCGCGTCGGGGCGCGCAGCGACCATTTGCAGGTGTCCATCGCCGATGCCAGCGGAGCGGTGCGCTGCATTGGCTTCGGGATGGGGCCGCTGGAAAAGAAGCTGGTCGAGAGCGACACGTTCAGCGTGGCCTATGAGCCGCAGCACAACACCTACAATGGCAAGACGATGCTTCAGTTTGTGCTGAATGATATACAATTTGAATAAACGTTAAAGCAAAGAACAAATTGCAAAAATAAAAATGACAGAACAAACATCAAAAAGGGCGACAGTTGTTGACGTGATCGCGAATGTAATTTCGATAGCGATCTCCCATCGGTCTGCTGCGCAGAGCCGATGCCACCCAAACGCCTGATCGATTCACCAATTATTTGGGATTTGGAACACAATTTATGGATGCAAAAACAGTCAAGATCGGTCTTGTGGGGTTTGGTACGGTCGGTTCGGGCGTGGCCAAAATTCTGCAGGAGAACGGACAGGAAATCGCCGAACGGACGGGCATTCGGCTGGAGCTGGCGTGCGTGGCGGACAAGGATATCACGACGCCACGGGTGGTGTCGCTGCCAGCAGGAGTGCTGACGGATGATGTCTCGCAACTGCTCAACGACAAGAGCATCGATATCGCCATCGAGCTGGTTGGCGGCACGACGTTTGCCAAAGACCTGGTCCTCACGATGCTGGCGGCGGGCAAGCACGTCGTCACGGCCAACAAGGCGCTGCTGAGCGAGCAGGGAGCGGAGTTGTACCGGGCGGCGCTGAAGGCCAGGCGGTGCATCGCGTTTGAGGCAAGCTGCTGCGGGGGCATCCCGATTGTCTCGGCGCTGCGGACGGGGCTGGCGGCCAATCAAATCAGCGCACTGTACGGAATCTTCAACGGAACGTGCAATTATATTTTGACGAATATGACCCGGAGCGGCACGGCGTTTGCCGATGTGCTCAAGGCCGCACAGGACAAGGGCTTTGCCGAGGCCGACCCGACGCTGGACATTGACGGGACGGATACGGCGCACAAGCTGGCGCTCCTGGCGGGGCTGGCGTTCGGGTGCCGGATCGAGATGAAGGACATCCATATCGACGGCATCCAGGACGTGCAAATCGACGATATCCGAAACGGCCAGGAGATGGGCTATGTGCTCAAGCTGTTGGCCATTGGCGAAAAGGACGCGGCCGGGCAGTTGTCGCTGCGGGTGCATCCGTCGTTCGTGTCGGAAGAGACGCCGCTGGCGGATGTCGATGGGCCGTTCAATGCGGTCAGCGTGTTCGGCAACGCGGTAGGCAATGTGATGTTTTACGGGCGCGGGGCCGGGATGATGGCGACCGCCAGCGCAGTGGTGGCCGATATCATCGATATTGCGCTGGGCACCAGCGAGCGGCTGTTTGAGCGGATGCCGATGGTCACGGAAAAACGCAAGGCGGCGAATTTCAAAAAGATCGATGACATTGTCAGCCGGTTTTATCTGCGCATTATGGCCAAGGATGAGCCGGGCGTGTTCGCCAAATACGGACAAGTGCTGGGCAAGCACGGCATCAGTATCAGCGGGGCGATGCAGCACGAGGGCAGCGGGCCGGACAGCACCGTGCCGGTCGTAATAACGACGCACCCGACCCGGCAAAAGAACATGGCCGCGGCGCTGAATGAATTGCAGCGGCTGGATATTGTGCGGGGCAAGCCCGTCTGTATCCGTATCGTGGAAATACCCGAGGACAAAGAATGAACGCCAAGTATGTGATTATCGTGCCGGACGGGGCGGCGGACAATCCGCTGGACTGTTTTGACGGCAAGACCGTGATTGAGGCCGCCGAGACGCCGAATATGGACCGCATCGCCGCCGACGGGCGACAGGGCGTGGTGCAGACGGTTCCTGCCGGGATGACGCCGGGCAGCGATGTGGCAATGATGAGCCTGTTGGGCTACGACCCAGCCAAAAGCTATACGGGCCGGGCGCCGATTGAAGCGGTGGCCCAGCAGATTCCGCTGGGAGTGGACGATTGGGTGTTTCGATGCAATCTGGTCACCTGTGCCGATGGGGCGATGGCCGACCACAGCGCCGGGCACATCTCGACCCAAGAGGCGCTGGAGTTGGTTACCGAGTTGAAGGCGTCGCTGGGCGGGCCGGGGGTGAAGTTTTATCCCGGTGTCAGCTACCGGCACTTGTGCGTTATCAGCGGGATGGATTTTTCGAAGGTGACCACGCAGCCGCCGCATGACATCATCGGGCAAAAGGTCTCCAAGCACCTGCCCAAAGGCCGACACGCCGACAGGCTCAAAGAGCTGATGGCCAAGTCGCAGCAGTTGTTTGACAATCATCCGATCAACCGCGTCCGCCGCGACCTGGGTGAAAATCCGGTCAGCACCATCTGGCTGTGGGGACATGGCCAGAAGGCGGCACTGGAGCGGTTCAGCAAAAAGTACGGCAAGCACGGCGCGGCCATTACCGCCGTCGATCTGGTGCGGGGGCTGGCGCGGCTGGTCGGGTTTGATTTGATCCCGGTCGAGGGCGCGACGGGGTACATCGACACCAACTACGCGGGCAAAGGGCAGGCAGCCATCGCGGCGCTGGAAAAATACGACCTGGTGTTTGTGCATATCGAAGCGCCCGATGAGGCCGGTCACAGCGGCAATCCTCAGCACAAGAAAAGGGCCATCGAGCTGATCGACAAATTTATCGTCGGTCCTGTCTATGATGCGATTCAAAAATACGAGCAATATCGGATATTGGTCATGCCCGATCACCCGACCCCGGTGGAGGTGAGGTCGCATGTGTCCGAGCCGGTACCGTTTGTGCTGGCCGGCACGGGCGTCAAAGGCGTGCTCAAGAAGCCGTACTGCGAACGCAACAGCTTTGAGTCGGGCTTTTCCATCGAAAACGGCTCGGATATGATGGAATTTTTCCTAAAACTGTAGCATTAAGAGATCTTTAAAGAGGTCTTCTGTTTTCTTCGATATTGACTTTGAGCCATATTCTGTTAGGATGCGTAGATAACGAAAGACGGAAGACTTATATACAGGATGTCGCTATGCGAACAGTTTTTGCATTAAGTTTGTTCCTTGTTGTTCTTGCGGCGCTGTCGCCGGCGGATACCTTTACCCACCGCTCCGGCCAGCCGGTCTATCACGGCTACGCCACCCAGACCGTGATCGAGGGGCGAACGCTGGTGCAGACCGAACAAGAAGGGCCAATAGAGCTGAATCTGGCGGAATTTTCCGTCACACCCAACGCCAAAGGGCGTAACAACACCATCGCGGTCATTTCGCTTAAAGAGGTCATTCAATATGAACTGACAACCGCCGCATTTGAAAAAGCCATTGTTGAAGAATCGAACAAAGGCCCTCTTTTAATACTGATTGAAATCGACGGACCCGGCGGACGAACGGACTATGCCGAGCGGATGTGTGCGGCGATCCTCGGAACTCGGAACTGCCGGACGGTGGCGTTCGTCAGCGGCGGGGGGTATGGGGGCGCCTATTCCGCTGCGGCGGCGGTTGCTCTGGCGTGTGATGCGATTTATATGGCGCCGGGCACGAGCATCGGAGCGGCGACACAATATGTGCGGGCATCGTCGGGCAAGATGATGGATATGAAAGAGGCGTACGGGGATACACTCGGCGAAAAATTTCAATCCGTCTGGCGCAATTATCTGGCGTCGCTGGCCCAGCGCAATAATCGGTCGGGATTGATGGCCAAAGCAATGGTGGATAAGGATATCGAGGTACTCGAAGTGGTTCGTGGCGATAAAACCTTGTTCATCGAAGCGAATGACAGGCTGCCTGGCGATCAGTTTGTGCGTGTCCGGTGCAAAGCCGGGGAAGTGCTGACCTTGCCGGCGGCCGAGGCGGCGACCGGCACGATAGCCGACGGCGTAGCGGCCTCGCGGGACGAATTGCTGGATCGGCTCGGATATGCGGATGCGGCGCTTGTGTTCAATACGGATATCCCCGCGGCGAACGAAGAGCTGAATCGGGTGATTGACCGGTTTAACCGGCTCAATGCCGCGGTGGATTTGAAGTATAAAGAAATAGACGCGAAAATCAAAGCGAAATCGCTGACCCGGAGTGCGGCCATTCGCGATATCCAGGACTTGGTGCGGAATGCCGACTACCTGTTTCGGCTCAAGCAGAATTATCCCGATGTGCCCGCGTCGGAAGCGAAGCTTCAGGAATTTGTTACAAACGTCAAAGCCCTGGAACTGGCGATACGAGCTATCCGATGACAGCGCCGGGTGAGCGCCGTGACGAACAATTGAAAAACAAAGGACATTGAATTATCAATGGATATATATGGGAGAATTGACATGATACGTACAATGACCATGTTGGGGTTTATCGCCGGCTTGATTTCCGTTGTGTCCGCCGATACCTTTCGGCACAGGGAAACGGGCGAGGTCTTTCACGGCTTTCGGACGCAAAACCGTTCCGGCGACAAGATTATCGTCTATAACAACGATGAGAAAAAATCACAGACCATCGTGGAGCGCGACTACGAAATTACGCTTGACGGCAACGGACGGCGCAACAGCATCATTCGCGTGCCGATCGTTCATCCTGAAGCGCTGCTGTCCGGCGGCGTCGCCGAGCGGATTGCCCAGGCCATCATCAGCGCATCCAATAACGGCCCGCAGTTGATCGTCGTCGAGATCGATTCGCCGGGCGGACGCGGCGAGTATATGCGGACGGTTGCCTCGGCCATCGAACGGACGACCATTTGTCCGGTGGTCGTGTTTATTTCCGGCGGTGAGTACGCAGGGGCGTATGCGGCGGCGGCAGTGATTGCGCTGGCCGCCGAGGAAGTCTATATTGCGCCGACAGCGGCCATCGGGGCGGTCGGGCCGATGATGGGGGCTGTGACAAATGAGCAATACGCGGCGTTCTTGAATCTGTACAGCCCCGACACCCTTGCCGCTTACAGCGGCTATGCGATGGGGCTGGTCCAGAGGGACGCTATGCGTCTGCTGGCGCGGGCACTGGTGGACAAATCGGTCTCGGTTGTGGAAGTGGTGGACGCCGACGGGACAAGGCAGTTGATCGAGCGGGACAATCGCCAGCCGACGCAAACAATCGTTCGGACGCTGGCAGAGGGCATACCGGTCTCCACCTATCGTTTGCCGACGGGCGAAGCGGCGGCCGGACCGCTGCCGGCCGAGGTCATCGGGCGTGTGCTGACACTGACGGCGATGGAGGCCGAACGCATCGGCTTGGTCAATGGGCAAGCCGCGTCGATCTATGAAATTGCCGTCGCGCGCGGTATTGCGGACGCCCAGATTGTCAACGCACCCGATATCGCCCCGACCATTCGGCAATTCGTCGCCGCCCGGCGCTCCATCGGTCAGGGGCTTTCGAATATTGAGCAGTTGGAAGATTATGCGGCAACCCTCGAAGAACAGATCGCCCGTGTGGAAGATCGGCTTCGCACGGGGACGGTCACGCGCGAAGTCAGTCGCACCGAGCTGCCGACAACATCGTCACGTCTGCGCCGCGAGCGGGTGTTGTTTCCGAATAGCGTTGATAATTATTTCGGCTTTGATTTTGGCGCTGTCGGCGGCGTGACGGACCCTACGTCGCGCACACAAACGTCTTCGTTGGCCCGACGGCAGAGCGCCGAGTCCACGCGTATCATTACTGATCAACCATCAGTCAGCTTGGAGGTACTGCGCAACGAACAGGTGACGGTGCTGAATAATTTGATTTCCGAGTATCGCCGTGTGACCAATCTGGCGCGGCGATGGCCGGGCGGTCTGCCGCCGGAGCTGCCGCTTCAGGTGCTGGAAAGCAATATGAACTCGGCCAGTGCCTTGCTGACGAACATTGTGCAGTATGTGATCCCGATGTTGCGGCAACAACAGTTCCAGCAGCAGCAGCGTCAAATTCAGGGGCAGAGGCCGACGACGCCGCGACGGTATTAAGGTGTCTTCAGACCGGGCGGCCGACCAGATAGAGTCGGTTCTTCCCACTGCGTTTGGCCTCGAGCATGGCCTTGTCAGCTTTTTCGAAAAGGTCTTGCGGGGTTTGGGCGTCGGCTGGAAACGTCGCCAGTCCGCCGCTGATGGTCAGCGCGCCTTTGCCTTTGGGGCCGATGAAATCAAACGACGCCTCTGTCAATTCCTTGCAGAATCGCTCGGCCATAAAGATCGGTTCGCGCGGGTGGTCCACCCCCGCCGAGCGCCGGTTGCGTCGGCTCAGATGTTCGGACAGGTCATTCTTTTCTTCGGGCAAATCCCAAAACACCACCGCAAATTCGTCGCCGCCGAGCCGCGCAACCACGTCGTGGCTGCGGCAGCACCGCTGAATCATCCGGCCCGCCTGCCGCAGAACATTATCGCCGACGGTGTGGCCGTAAGCGTCGTTGTAATGCTTAAAATCGTCAATATCAAACAGCATCAGCGTCACGCGAAGCTGGTGAGCCGCTGCTAAATCAAGTACCTGCGGCAAAAACTGGCGCAGGTATCGCCGGTTCTTCAGCCCCGTCAAGTCGTCCTGAATCACCAGCCGTTCCAGCTCGGCGATGCGTCGGTCTTTGTCGGCTTCGGCGAGGGCGGCAGGTTGCGGGCGGCCAACGGCGGGAGTGCTTCTGAGGACTTGCTCAAGACCGACCGGGGCGATTAGATAATCGTCAAAGAGCCGGCGCGACGGGCGGCTTTGCTGCATCAGGTCAACAATCAGCGGTTCGTCCGCCATCTCGGCCAGCAGGATGATACGAGCGGCCGGGTCAGCCTGTCGCAGACCGCTCAACGCCGGTTTGATGCGCGACTCAAGGGCGGACAGTGAGACGACAACCCGGTCAAAATGCTCACGGCGCAGGGCGGCAATCGCCTTGAGCACCGCGTCAAGCCGGACAACGTGAACGGTCTCGGACGTAAGCGGCGAACCGGCCGACGTCAGCGACTCGGCCGGGCCGACCAGAAGGACGGATTTTGGATCGGTCTGCGTCTGTGGGTGAATCATCATAAGCTGGCTCCCAAAAGGGCTTCAAGCTCCGCCTCGCTAAGCGGTGCGGTGTTCAGTTTCATTGATCGACGGCCGGTTGGCGCGGCCGTCTTCGAGCAGGACGGCGGGACCGGGACAGGCTGTATCCGACTCAAAATATCGCAAAATTCCGCCATTGTACGGGCCGTGTACAGGTTGGCCGGCCGCAGGGGCCATTGCCACAGACTGCTCTCGGTGCCATCCATCCAGAGGACGTAGTGCGTCGCATTGACGTTGACCAGCGGCTCAAACACCCCCGCCGCGTCGGCGATCAACATCTCCGGGCGGACGACAATCACGGCCGTATGCGGGTTGTCCATAATCGGCATCCGGCTCAACGCATCAAATAGATGATCGTAACAACACAACACCCCCCTCGCCCCGGCCGCATACTCCCGAAGGATTTGCCGCACGGGATCGCCCGGCCGAAAAATTGCCAGAATCGTAATGTCCATATCGTGTTTTGACGGCATCACCCAATCTCCACTACCCATTCATTATATATCATTCGGGACAAAAAGTCAAAGAAAAGACAAAGGCCGAATACGAGATTTACCCGCTAATCCGCATCGGGATTTGTCAGTGCTTCGCCGACCGGCTCAAGCTCCAGATCGCGCAGCATCTGCATATCGTCGGCAACCGCCCGCCCGGCCGTCGTCAGGTAGTTGCCGGACAAGATACCCGTGCAGCCGGCATGAAAAATCCAGCTTTGTACATCGCGCAGGTTCAGCACACGGCCGCCGGCGACCTTTAAATTTGCCTGCGGCAGGATAAACCGGTACAGGGCGATAATACGCAGGATTTCACGCGGCCGCAGCGCTTCCACCGCCGCCAGCGGCGTGCCGGCAATCGGATGCAGAAAATTCATCGGAACGGCATCGACCCGAAGCCGACGCAGTTCCAGCGCCATGTCCAGCCGGTCCTGCTCGCTTTCGCCGATTCCGAATACCCCCCCCGCACACACGCCCAGCCCCGCGTCCAGCGCCGCCTCAATCGTCGCCACGCGGTCGTCATACGAATGCGTCGTAACGATGTCGGCAAAATGCCGCCGCGAGGTCTCCAGATTGTGATTGTACCGCTCCACGCCCGCCTGCGCGAGCCGCTGCATCGGCTCGCATCCCAGAATCCCCAGCCCCATGCACACCCCCAGGCCGTACTCTTTTTTGATGCGCTCGGTCAAAGCGACCAGCCGCTCGACCTCCGCGTCGCTGACGGCCTTGCCGCTATAGACGATACCAAAGTTCGGCACGCCGTCGGCTTTGGCCGCCGCGGCTGCGGCCAGAATCTCCTCATCCGTCAACACCTTCGCCCGCTTGTCCACCGCCGTATCGTACCGCACCGACTGGGCACAAAACGCGCAGTCCTGACTGCACCCGCCCAGCCGTCCCGGCACAATCGAACAGACCCGCACCCGGTTGCCAAAAAACCGCCGTCGAATGCGATTGGCCCAATAGAGCAAATCGTCAAGCTGTTCACCCGACGCCGCCGACAGGCTGCTGACCTGCTGCGCCGATAACTGTTCGCCGGCCAGAATCGTCTCGGCCGCCGTTTGTATGATCCTATTCATCGATATTCTGTAATCCAAGCCATATCCGTTCGGCGCAAAAGCTGTGCCGCCGAAAATCTTCCGCCGAAAGCGTAACGGTCTTCCATCGCGGACTTCGCCGCTTCATACAGCGCCGGTAATCCTGGAGCCGAATCGCCAAAAAAACATACCGCCGTCCGTTGTCGTCATACACCGCCAATCCATCCGCATCGGCGGCGATCTTGTTGATCCGATACGCAAAGACAAACACGGCCTCCGTTTCCGACGTTTCCGCCATAAACCGCTCCTGCCACCGAGCCAGCGCCGCCGCATCCTCGGCCAGCGCCCAGTTCTCAAGCCGCCTGCGCCCCGCCAGCGTGTCGCCCTCAAAAATCCGTCCCTTCAGTTCCACCAGCACGCAGCCGCCCCGCCGCGGGTAGAGCAGATAGTCAAAGGTCTTGACCTCGCCTTGGCCCACGACACACCGATGCGTCTGATCGACGCGCTTAAACCGCACGCCCTCCTCCCGCAGCAGGCCCTCAAAGGCCCGCTCGTAGTCGTTTTGTCCTTTTCGCTGCATCGCCATCACGGCTCAATAAACACCACAAAAACCCGAAATGCAAGTTGATTTTCCATCAGTCTGCTGCGCAGAGCCGATGCCGCACGTTTAATCTCGACCAATCCGGTTATTAAGCGGCGCTGGTCAGGTGGTCACTTCGAACGCCAGCAGAGACAGATCGTCTTTGGATGCGGCTTTCTGCTGAAACCGCTCGACCTTCTCCATAATCTCGTCCAGACAGCTTTTCAGCGGTCTTTGACGGCCTTCTTCGACCAGCGCCATCAGCCGCTCGACGCCGAAATGTTCCTCGTGCTTGTCGGCGGCCTCGGTCAGTCCATCGGAATAGACAAACAGCCGATCTCCCGTGCCGAACGTGAGCGTGTGGTCTTGATAGTCCGGCTGCTGTGTTACACCGACCGGAAACCCTGTCCCGTCGAGCAGTTGTACCTCCCCATCGGCCCGCAACAAAACGGACGGCGGATGGCCGGCCGAGACATACGTCAGTTTCTCGGTCGAGGCATTCCAGACGCCGTAAAAGATGGTAAAAAACAACCCACTGCCGATATTGTCGGAAAACATCTCATTGAGCATGCGCCCGACCTGTGCAGGCGAGAGGACCCGTACAGCCGTTTGCTGGGGCCCGGCGGATTCAAACAGACACGACTTGCCCGACCGCGGCGACAGCAGATGATTGATTGTGACCGACAGCATCGCAGCCGGCACCCCGTGACCGACCACATCCAGCAGATAAAACCCCACACAGTGCTCATCAAGCACAAAGTAATTCAGTGTATCGCCCGCCAGTTCCTCACAGGCAATCAACTTCGAGAGTACTTGGCACCGCTCCGTGTGCAGCGGCCTGGCGGGCAGCAGCGACTGCTGAATGCGGGCCGCATAATCAAAGGCGCGCTTCATCTCGGTGTTGGCGGCCGCGAGCCGTTCATTCGTGTGACGCAAGGAGTCCTCCGCCTCTCGGCGTCGGGTGATGTCGGATAGAACGCCGATATAATGGGTCGTCTTTCCGGCGACATCCCGAATCGGCGTAATCGACAGGCGATTCCAGAACGTCGAGCCGTCTTTGCGGTAATTGAGCAACTCCACCACGCAAGGGCGGTCTTCGGCAATAGCCCGGCGAATCTCCTCGGAGGCGGGCTGTCCGGTCTGCGGTCCCTGCAAAAACCGACAGTTTTTGCCCAAAACATCCTCGGCCGTATAGCCGGTGATCGCCTCAAAGCCCGAATTGACATAGATCAGCGGATTATCCGGAAAAGACGGATCGGAAATCGTGATCCCATCGGACGCAGAGGCCAATGCACGATCCTTTAACTCATAAAGGACCCCCGCCGCATCGGGTTTGGCTTGGACAGCGTCTTTGATTTAATCCCCAAAACATCTTCAATTAGACATTCATCGTTCAGCGCACACCCTGTGCCTTGTAATTATACTGAAGACGGGCTGGGTTGTTTAGACTTTTTTGGAAGCGCCGCTGTTTGGGGAGGTCAGCGCCCCACGATACAGCAGACGTTGGTGGTGGCCGAGCCGCCGATGTTGAGCGTGGCGACGGTCTTGGCGTTGGGGACTTGGTAGTCGCCGGCGGTGCCGGTCACCTGCTTGAAAGCGTCCAGCAGTTGACGGACGCCGGTAGCGCCGACGGGATGACCGCAGCCGATGAGGCCGCCGGAGGGGTTGACGGGGAGTTTGCCGCCCAATTCGATGACGCCTTCTTCGATGGCCTTCCACGACTGCCCCGGCTCGGTCAGGCCGAAATGATCAATCGCCATATACTCGGACGTGGTAAAGCAGTCGTGCGTCTCAATCGCGTCAAGCTGCCGGCAGTCCGTCAGGCCGGCGCGGGCGTAGGCGTCGGTGATGGCCTTGCGCGTCCAGGGCAGGACATACGGCTGACCTTCGGAGTCGGCGATCTTGGCGGAAAATTCTATCGGTGCGGTGGTATGTCCCCAGCCGATGATACGGGGCAGACTGTCAAGCGGCCGGCCGCTGCGTTTGGCGTATGCGGCGGCGAAGGACTCCGAGGCCAGATAGAGGCAGACCGCGCCATCCGTCACTTGAGAGCAGTCGGTCACTTTGATGCGGCCGGTCACGGTGGTGTTGTACTGCCCTTTTCGGCAGGCGTGATCGACGCTCATATACCAGTCGCGGGTTTGCGCATTGGGATTGAGTTTGGCGTTGGCATAGTTGATCGCCGCAATCTGTGCCAAATGGCGGTCATCCAGACCATAGCGGGCCTCATACACATCGCCGAGTTTGCCGAACAGTTTAGGGAATGGAAACTCCACGCCGGCCGCTTCGCGATCATACCAGGCGGCCGTACCGAGAAAGTCGCCGCCCTTGGCGGGAGAGGCGGTCTTCATCAACTCAACGCCAATCAGGGCGATGCAGTCATATTGCTCTGCCTGAATGTGCGCCATCGCCGACAGCGCCGCCAGCGCACTGGACGCACACGCCCCCTCAAACCGCATCGTGGGCAGCCCCTTGAAATGCGGATCTAAATCCACAAAGAACGCCCCCAAATGCCCCTGCATACAATACAGTTCGGCGGCAAAGTTTCCTATAAACGCCGCCTGAATGTCCCGAGGCTCGATTTTGGTCGTCAACAGCGACCCCTCGTAGGCCTCACGCATCATCGCGCTAATGTGCTTATTCTCACGCGCCCAGTTACGTGCAAAATCAGTTTGATAACCGCCCAAAAGATAAACATTGTTCATTGTTTAGCCCCATTGTCATAACGTGTAATTTTACCATGAAATGCATGAAGAACATGAAATTACTCACTACTGTCCGGTTATAAGTTGAATAATAACAATTGGTTATCATAATCGCTCTTTTGTGTTTTGTCGAACTCTTGTGAAAACGCTTCCGAAATGGGTGTTTTCTCGAAAATCGACACACTGGCA
>JAAYCR010000069.1 GCA_012729675.1 Phycisphaerae bacterium
AAAGCAAAACTGGCTACCAGAAAAGCGTATGGCTTTAAGAGCTTCAAAACGCTGGAATTGGCCTTGTATCACAATCTTGGTGCATTACCGGAACCGGTTGAAACCCACAAATTTTTTTGAAGAGGCGGAATGAATACCCTTATACCGACTTCTACTTAAAAAATGAATATTGACAACGCAAAATGGTATTGTTTTTCGGATAAAGCTCTTAAGCAAGCTTCTGCACTTGTTTTTGAGAGGCTGAAACAATCCATTTCACAAGACAAAAAATGGTCTTGGACAGCATCACGATTGAATCCGAGAGATTTGTGTTTTGAATCTCAACGACAAGTATCGGATAGCTGGGTGTTTTCGCTGTTTGTGTATGAACCCGCAGAGCGATGTGGATATGGTGCCTTTCAAAAACGGAATTCCCGAAAGGACCCTTTCTCTGAATACCTGGTTCTTGTGTTTTCCGATTGTTCAACAATGCAAGCTTGGACTTTGTCCGATGCAGAGGATACAACTTATATTGCGCTGAATGGTCTGGTCTGCGGTCATATTAAATCCTACTGGAAGCATTTTTTATTTAGGTGTTTTCGTTGGTGTGAGAAATGGGATGTATACTGGAACGATGTATTTGAAGGGACTATCAAAACCGGGGATTATATATTAAACGGCAGGATATTTTGTAAAAGCCTTGTCAAATATGATACCTTAAAGTTAACCAAGGCAGACGGACATAATATCCCGATCCGATTGGCGCGGGAGGAAGATAAAGCGTCTGACTTCCTGTTGCTTCCTTTAAAAATTCCTTTGGCACTGTCAGGACAGCGATTTGATAGGCCGGATTATGTTATCCCTCGGACAGAATCGAGTGTTTGCGATGAATGTCTGGAAGCGGCTTTTGCATTGAATATTGTTTTTCGAGAGTTATACTTTGATCTTAATCGACCTGATATAGGCGGATGAATGCCGTATAGTATGTGTTTGAATGACGTATGTCGCCCCGTTGGGGCTTTGGGTTTTTGTTGATTCTTGTCCGGTGGTTGCGCTTCGCTGCACCACCGGCTATTATAGATCGTCCCTTCGGGACTTTCTAAAAAGAGATTGTATGTACTATGAAGCTGTTTCACAGGAATTGTTTCTTAGGAAGGTTTTGACCTTTTGAGTGCGTGATTTTTATGTTGTGCCATCGAAGATGGAGTTATGCCCCGAAGGGGCAGGATATAGTAGCCGGTGGTGGAGCGCAGCGCAACCACCGGAAGCGGGTACTTAAAAACCCCAAGCCCCAACGGGGCGACAGAACAAAAGGATCGATTAAATGTCCTTTACCAGTTTAAATTATCATATTGTCTTTTCGACCAAGGAAAGAAGGGCATGGTTGTTGCCAAACCATGTTCAATCGGTCTGTCGATATATCGGCGGCATTTTGCGCAATCACAAAGGATGTCTGCTGGCCTCAAACGGAATGCCCAACCATCTTCATTTGGCGGCTTCGCTGCATCCGCAAGCCAATCTTTCAGATTGCCTTCGCGATGTTAAGGCCGGTTCCTCGCATTGGCTTCGCAAGGAAAACAAGGGATTTGACGGTTTTAGCTGGCAGGATGGATATTCTGCGTTTTCTGTGTCCTATTCGGGATTGGATAAAGTGATTTCCTATATTCAAGGTCAGCCGGAGCATCATAAATCCTTGAGTTTTGAAGAGGAGTTGATATTGTTGCTCAAAAAGCATAATATTGATTATGATCCGAAGTATGTGTTCGGATGAGGGTGTCGCCCCGTTGGGGCTTTGGGTTTTTTAACGTTTTCCGGTGGTTGCGATGCGCTTCACCACCGGCTATTGTATTCCGTCCCTTCGGGACTATTCAGCAAGAAAGAAAAAACGATGTCGCGAGAAGTGGTTGCTATTATTGATTTCGGCAGTCAGTACGGCCAGTTGATTGCCCGGCGGGTGCGTGAGCACAAGGTGTATTCGCAGCTTTATCCGCCGACGGTCAAGGTTGAAAAGCTTGCCCAGATCGGCGTCAAGGGCATTATCCTGTCCGGCGGGCCGGCCAGCGTCAACGCGCCCGGCGCCCCGACGTGCGATCCGCGTCTGTTTGAGCTGGGCGTGCCGGTGCTGGGGATTTGCTACGGGATGCAGATCGGCTGCAAGATACTCGGCGCCGACGTCGCCCCGGCCCAGAGCCGCGAGTACGGCCGCACGGACATCGCGATTACCGACGGGTCGGATCTGCTGGCCGGCCTGAGCGAACATTCGACCGTCTGGATGAGCCACGGCGACCAGGTCAACCGGCTGACAGGCGATTTCGTGTCGCTGGCCGCGACGAAGACCTGTCCCATCGCGGCGGTGCGTCACACGTCGGGTAAATTTTTCGGCGTGCAGTTCCATCCGGAAGTGACCCACACGCCGCGCGGTACGGAGATACTCAAGAACTTTTTGTACGACATCTGCGGCTGTTCGGGCGACTGGCAGATGAGCGATTTTGTCGAAGAGACCATCGCCAACGTCCGCAAGCAGGTCGGCGACGCGACGGTCATCTGCGGCCTGTCCGGCGGCGTGGATTCGGCGGTGACCGCGGCCCTGCTGCACAAGGCCATCGGCGACCAGCTTGTGTGTATCTTTGTCGATCACGGCCTGCTGCGCAAAAACGAACGGCAGGGCGTCGAGTCGATGTTTCACGGGCATTTTCATATCGACCTTCGCGTGGTCGATTGGTCCAAACAGTTTCTTGATAAGCTGGCCGGCGTGACCGAGCCGCAGCAAAAACGCAAAATCATCGGCGCCGAGTTCATCGAGGCATTCAAGTCCGAGGCCAAAAAAATCCCGAAAGCCGAATTCCTGGCCCAGGGGACGCTGTACCCGGACGTGATCGAATCGGGCAGCAAGGATGGCAATCTGGCCGCGACCATCAAGCTGCACCACAACGTCGGCGGCCTGCCGGAGCAGTTGGGCTTTGAGTTGGTTGAGCCGCTGCGGGAATTGTTCAAGGACGAGGTGAGGCTGGTCGGCGAGTACCTGGGGCTGCCGGAGGATATGGTCTGGCGGCATCCGTTCCCCGGCCCAGGGCTGGCGGTGCGGGTGCTGGGCGAGGTCAACGAGTCCAAGCTGGCGGTGCTGCGCGAGGCCGACGACATCCTCATCGAAGAAATCAGGGTTGCCGGTCTCTATCGGCACATCAACCAGGCGCTGGCGGTGCTGCTTCCGGTCGGTACGGTCGGCGTGATGGGCGACGAACGCAGTTATGAAAGCGTCATCGCCATCCGCTGCGTCGAGACGACCGACTTTATGACCGCCGATTTTTCGGACATCCCGCACGAGGTGCTCGGCCGCATTGCCAGCCGTATCATCAACGAAGTCCGCGGCGTCAACCGCGTCGTTTATGACATCTCCAGCAAGCCCCCGGCGACAATTGAATGGGAATAAAAGCTAAATAATACATCAAAAATATAAAATCAAAGATCCGGACGGCCTTCGGCCGGCGTTTTGTCAAAAGGGAATACGATAAACAATGAAAAAAGAGGAATTCCTGACGACGTGCTGCGGCCTGGGGCGGTTGCCGTTTGCGCCGGGGACATGGGGGTCGTTGCCGCCGGCGGTGCTGTATATGGCGGCGGGGATACTGTTCGGACCCGTGCCGGCGGTTATCGTACTGACATTGCTGCTGGTTGGCGACTGCGTCATCACGGTGCTGTATTCGCCGAAGGTCATCGAGCTGACCGGTTCCAAAGACCCCGGCCGAATTGTCAGCGATGAGGTGGCCGGCGCAGCGCTGACGCTGCTGCTGATGCATCTGCTGGCTTCGGATGCGGGCTATTGTCTGACCGCGGCGCTGGGGTTCGGGCTGTTTCGGGCGTTTGATATTTTTAAGCCCTGGCCGTGCCGTCGACTGGAACAGTTGGACGCCGGATGGGGAATACTGGCCGACGATTTGGCCGCCGGCGTTTGGGCCGCGGCGTTATGGCTGGCCGGCCGACATCTCGGCGTATTGGAACAATTAACCGGTCTGCTCGGCGTTGACGGCCAGATGTCGGCCGGCTTTGCCATCTTTTTGGGTATCGTGCAGGGATTGACGGAGTTTCTGCCCGTTTCCTCGTCGGGGCATCTGGTGTTTTTTGAAACGTTTGCCGAAGGGGTCGATACACAAGCCACGGAGTTGCTGTTTTTTGATTTGTGTTTGCATCTGGGGACGGTCGGGTCGATTTTAGTGGTGTTTTGGAAGCCGATGGTGCGGTTTTTCCGCCATTTGGTCGGGGCGGTGCAAAGCGGACTGTCGCCGCTGGCGATGTATGAGCAAAAGGCGGCCTTGCGGGTGGCGGTGCTGGCGATTGTTTCGACCTTTACAACCGGAGTCTTTTATGTGCTGTTTAAGGGGCCGCTTGAGGCGGCGCGGAGCTTGCAAATTGTTTCGTTAATGTGGCTGGTTACAGCCGGGCTGCTGCTGGCGGCGGACGCCCGGCACGGCAAGAAGGGGCTGAAGGAGTTTGGTATTATGATCGCAATTATAATTGGCCTCTTTCAGGGGTTTGCGATTCTGCCGGGGATTTCGCGCAGCGGAGCGACGATCTGTGCGGCCATCCTGTTGGGGATGAAACTGCGATGGGCGATTGAGTTCAGCTTCCTGATTTCTATTCCCGCCATCGTCGGCGGGGCGGCGGTGCAGGTCATTAAACACCACGAAACCCTGTTCGACGGCAGTGTTCCAATGTCATATACAGTGTGGGGGGCATTATCGGCGTTTATCGTTGGGATTGTGGCTCTCAAGCTACTCATCAGAGTCGCCAAAAAGCGAAAATTGAAATATTTTGCGGCCTACTGCATTGCGATTGCGACCCTTACGCTAATTTACTGTCTGGGACGCAGTTGTTAACGATCTGTGGGTGCGGTGCAGTTTAGCGCCGCGTTCAGATTGATATAGTGATAGGGGATGTTGTGTTCTCGGCAAAGCTGTTTGAGACGAGCGATTGTCGCTTCGGTCAGGTCGCTCTGGGCCGCGGTGCTGCTGCAGCACTGAAAAATGCGGCATCCCGTAAAGCGATACAGATAGACGCTGCACTTGCCGTCTATGCGATAGGGGCAGACGCCGTCGGTCATCGGCATAAAGGGTTGCGCGACGTGATGGGCAAAATACAGCAGCTCCGGCGTGGTCAGATAGAGTTTGTGGCCGAAAGCGTCGAAATCGCAGCATCGCCCGCAGGCACGGCAGGCTGTCGGATCATTGACGCCGGCCACTTTCGCGTCAAGCTCTTGATATAGCGTATCCATCTCCGCCAGCAGCGCGCGGCAGGAAGACAATCCCGAATGATATTTGGAAATGTCGAAATCGAAGCCCATTACATCCACCACTTCTTTTGCTTTCGGATTGCTTCAATCTGCGCGAAGGGATAAAGCCGCCCGCGATTGATGCCGGGGCACTTGACCGCGGCGTAGTTCCAACTGTCCGGTGAGCCGAGATTGTCGCTCCAGAACGGCCAGGTTCGGCATTGATTGGGACGGACGGAATAGACCGCGCAGCCGCGACAGCCCTCTCTGCCGGCCGTCAGAAAAATACAGTCTTTCGTTGTCTTGTTTTCGATGATGCTGTGCCGCAGGCCGACCCGCCGGATGTATTTTTGCCGCACGGCCTCGACCGTCATTCCCAGATGTTCGGCCAGACACGCGATCTCGCGGGTTGTAATCCAGATATAACCTTCGTCCGGCCCCGCACAGCAATTGCCGCACCCGACGCACTCAAAATGCAGCCCGCCGACGTACCATGATTGTTTCACAAGCGATTTTCCTGTTATTGAATACGTGCCTTAATAACGTAAAATGGCATTCTTGACAATTTTCACTACATTGTCAGTGTAACAAAAACGGCGTAAAATGCATGGGATATTTTAGGGATATTGTTGTTATTTGCTCCATTCTCTGTGCCCATATCTGTGTGTTTCATTTGAGTCGCAAAATTATACCTTGTATGTCTATTTTGCACAAGTATTCAAGTGTTTATTTTAAGGATTACGGTTTGATCGTTAGGGTATCCTCGACATGCCGAGACGAAAAGAAGTCAAAAAATACTTTTTTTAATTGACATTGAGAGGCCTATTTAGTATAATAACGCAATAACCGGGTGACCGGTGTAATGCTCACAATACGCGCGGCGTCGGAACGGGTCATTGTGATCTGTGCGTCTGCGTTATGAATACATCCGTTGCCGCGGGGCAACGGAGGGGAAAAATTCTATACAGAGAAAGGGTGGTGAGTGGTATGAAAAAAATCGTATTAATGGCACTGGTTGCCGCACTCGTTGTGCCGGCAATGGCGGTACAAACTTTAACAATCACGACAGGTGGTGGGTCTTGGCCGAATTCTCCGTACACCCTCCATACCAGTGATCACGGAACATTTCAGTCGT
>JAAYCR010000070.1 GCA_012729675.1 Phycisphaerae bacterium
CAAAACTGGCTACCAGAAAAGCGTATGGCTTTAAGAGCTTCAAAACGCTGGAATTGGCCTTGTATCACAATCTTGGTGCATTACCGGAACCGGTTGAAACCCACAAATTTTTTTGAAGAGGCGAAATATAAAAGCACAACGAATCTGTATTGTGCGGCGCCTCGTCTGCGACCGAGATAAAATAACGCCCTAATCGGAGTGTCAAGACCCGATTAGGGCGTTCTCATTCATACGTCTAAAGGGCGTCCCGTTAGGGTTAGCTGCGGCGCTGCCTTGGCCCTGAACCCGGAATGGCGACGACATCATCGGGCGGAGCGACAACCGTTCCCTTTTCGAAGTCTTCGCCGGTCGCCGCCAAGGTCAGGTTGTACCACGGCGAGTTGAGGCTTTCATCCATCAGTTCGCGCCATCGCACGTTCTGCCCGGTATAGGCGCTGATGCGCCCCATGATGCCCGACAAGGTGGATTCGGCCACATTATGCGCTTCGTTGATCGGTTTGCCGTCAACGATGCTCTTGAGCAGGTCCACATGTTCCTGTACATAGGGACCGCCGAATTCCTCGAATTCGGGCAGTTGGATGGATTTCTTATACCCGCCCTGTCCCGGACCGGTTCCCCATACGGCGCCATCGGTGCCGACCAAGTATTCCGAGGTGCGGTTGTAGCAGCCATCGATCTGACGGCACATACTGTGAATGTGCACATCGTTACCATAGTCAAAGTCCACGCTGAAAAAATCATATTGATTGCCGGTTTGTCGTCGTGCCCGTCCGCCGAAACCCAAGGCCGATTCGGGAACACGGCCGATATACCAGTTGGCCACGTCGATGTTATGCACATGCTGTTCGACAATATGATCGCCGCTCATCTCGGTAAAGCTCACCCAGTTGCGAACCATATAGTCGGCGTCCGATTCGCCTTCGTTCCGCGTGCGGTACCACAACGCTCCGCCGCACCACCAGATTTGTCCGCCCATCAGTTTGCCGATAGCGCCGTTGGCGATGGCATGGGCGGTCTGAAGGTAGGCGGCCTGGTGACGGCGCTGGGTGCCGGCGACCACCGCCAGTTTCTTTTCCAACGCCTGTTTTCCGCTGGCCATAATCTTTCGGGCGCCCGGGGGGTCAATCGCAACCGGTTTTTCCATAAAGACATGCTTGCCCGCGTTGACCGCGGCCTCAAAATGAATCGGACGGAAATTGGGCGGAGTGGCCATCAACACCACATCCGCGTTCGAAGCGACGACCTTTTTATAGGCGTCTGCGCCCGCATGGCAGCGGTCTTCGGGGGCGCCGACTTTTTGGGCTGTCCCCACGGCCCGCTCCATAAAGTAATCGGCCAGTGCGACGACCTCGGTGTTAAGCCCCAGATGTTTGGCGGCGGCGATGCAGTTTTCCAGCGCCCCGCTGCCGCGCCCGCCGCAGCCGATCAGGCCCAGTTTGATGGTTTCCGGCCCCGCAGCAAACACCGCGCCGGGATTGACCAGCAAGGATGACGCCGAAATGGCGGCGGCGCCTTTGACAAACTCTCGTCGTGAGAGCGAAGTGTGAATTCCCTTGAGCATGAAAGACTCCTTGAATAAAGTTAAAATAACGGTTTACGGTTTAAGCGGCGTTAAGACGATATTGCGGAACTCAATCGGACCCCCTTCAGACTGCAAGCCGATCGCACCTTCGGACGGCTGTGCATCGACCGCGCTGTTCTGATGGACGCCGTTGACATACAGGTCAATCGTATTTCCCCGGCAAACGATGTTATAGCGGTTCCAGTGTCCTTCAAATTTCTCGCTGGTCGGAAGACGCTTGTTAACGATTTTGAAAATGGAGCCTTCAGGCTGATGCATGACGCCGTTGACCGTCACGGTAGAACCGGGTTGAATGGCAACCATGTCGCCTGCGCTGAGATGTTTAAGCTGCGCCTCGATGCACTGCGGCCAGATCTTGTCTTCCCCAGTCGCATGAAGCAGAACACCGCTGTTGGCCGGAGTGTCAGGCCACCGCCATTCAAGCTGCAGAATGTAGTTGCTGTACGACCCTGTGGTGCGGATATAACCGTTGGGTTTTCCCTCACAGCGGAGAACCCCGTTCTGGACAGACCAGACCGTTGCAGGATTGACGGAATCATCCTGCACATACGTTGTCCAGCCGTCCAGGGTCTGCCCGTTAAATAGAGCAACCGACCGAGAACAGCCGCTCAGCAGCGCCGCCGCAGCCAGAACGCATACGCTCGCAAACATTCGCTTCATACGTCTTGACCTCCTTTTCATTGTTTTCTGTTTGTTATATGTCGCACAGCTGGACCGCTTCGGCCAGTGACTTAAGCGGGTCCTTTTTCGGCACAAATTCCTGCCCGACATAGCCTGTAAATCCGGTCTCGACAATCGCCTTCATAATGGCCGGATAATACAGTTCCTGGCCCTCGTCAAGCTCATTACGCCCCGGAACGCCGGCCGTGTGATAATGCCCGATGCAGTCCTTGTATTCGCGAATCGTCGCAATCACGTCGCCTTCCTGAACCTGCATATGATAAATGTCATACAGCAGCCGGAAATTCGGCGACCCGACTCGCCGAACCAGGGCACCGCCCCAGTGCGTCCGGTCGCACATATAATCGCGGTGATTGCGTTTCGAATTGAGCAGTTCCATGCAAATTGTGACCTTCTTCTGCTCGGCGAATCCGACGATTTCCTTGAGGGCGATCGCGCAGTTGTCTAAGCCTTCCTCGTCGTCCATCCCAGCCCGGTTGCCCGAAAAGCAGATGATATTCGGAAAACCCGCCTCGGATGTTTTTTCTATGCTCGTACGTATCTGCGCCAGGCATTCGGCGTGATTTTCCTTCCGGTTCAGTCCTTTGCCGATGCTGTGGCTCGGCGTCATTGCACAGATCAGCCCGTGCTTTTGGAGAACCGGCCATTCCTGCGGCTCTGCCAGTTCAATCGACTGGATCCCGATGGAGGCGCAGTACGCCGCAAACGTCTCCAGCGGCTGGTTGCCGTAACACCACTTGCAGACGGATTGTTTAATGCGTCCTTTGCGTTCCATAGCAGCTTCCTGTGCAAATACGGCAGGCGAGTTCAGCAGCCCGGCAGCGCCCGCCGCAAGGCCCGCCGACGAACAGGCTACAAAGCCCCGGCGTGTCACCGTCTTATCGCTCAATCCCATCGCGGCAGTCCTTAAAATGCGTCACATTCACGATACGCCTTCAGCAGCGCAACTTCCCCCTCTTTTCCGTCGCGGCTGATGCCGTGTTCCATACACAGAACACCCTGGTAGCCTTTCTTGTGCAGATGTTTGAAGATGTTCCGGTAATTAATCTCGCCTGTTCCCGGTTCCCGGCGTCCCGGATTGTCGCCCAGATGAAAAGCGGCGATCTCGCTCCACGCGTTATCAATGTTGGGAATCAGGTTCCCTTCCGTAATCTGCTGGTGATACAGATCGTCCACGATCTTGCAGCACGGATGATTGACCGCCCGGCAGATGGCGTAGCTTTGCGGCATGCTCGTCAAAAACAGCCCCGGATGGTCGCGCTTGTTCAGCGGTTCCAGTACGATCACAAGTCCCGACTCTTCGCACGCCTCGGCGAAGAATCTAAGATTATCAATCACATTCGCCGTCTGATACCCCCAATCCATGCGCTGATTGTAACGTCCCGGAACCATCAGGGCCCATTTCACCCCGGTTCGCTTGGCGGTTTCAATGCCGTTTCGAATCCGGGCCAGAAGCTCCTTGCGGATGTCCGCATCGTTGAGTACCATGCTTTCTTTCCCGAAATCCGCATACAAAACAAACGGCCCCAATTCCATATTCCGTTCTTGTAGCGCCGTCCCGATTTTTTCCTGCAGGTCCTGAGGCTTGCCCATCAGGCCGTTGTCAAACACCGCACTGAAACCCTGCTCATGCATAAATTTGATCCCGTCGATGGGGTCATTGCCCGCGTGCTCACGAAACCGTCCCAAATCCGGGGCATACTTGAGCTTGAAAGGGGTGGTCGGGGTGGCGGGGACGGTCGTTTCTTCACCCTCGGCCAGTCCGGTGGATATAATCGTTCCTGCCGCCAGTGACCCTGCGATAAACCTTCGTCTGTCCATAACATACCTCCAGTTTAAGACACGATGATAACAACATGACTCTACAGAGTGGATTATAAGTCCAGCGCCATAAATGTAAATCAAAAAGGAAGACGTTTTTACAGCACTGTTTTTGCATAAACAAAGGAATCCCCGGATAAAGAGGATTCCCGATATTCCGAAGACTGTGGATAGACTTACTCGTTCAGGGTCCCCGCGTCCTTCAAGAGCTTGTATTCGACGCTGTCCACAAGGGCCAGCCAGCTTGCCTCGATGATATTCTCGGAAACACCCACTGTACCCCACATATCCTGCGCATCGCGGCTTTCGATCACAACGCGGACACGCGCGGCTGTGCCTGCACGGGCGTTGACTACACGCACCTTGTAATCGACCAGGCTGATTTCCTTGATATTCGGGTAGAACGCCTCCATTGCCTTGCGCAGCGCGACGTCCAGCGCATTGACAGGGCCGTCGCCTTCGCTGACGACATGTTCGATCCGCCCGTCCACCGCCAGTTTGACGCTGGCCTCTGTAACCATCCGCCCCAATTCGCTGCGTTCCACATCCACATGATACTTGATCAATTCGAAACTGGGCGTATACGATCCCATCGCCTTCTTGACCAGAATGTCAAAACTCGCCTCGGCGGTCTCGAACTGATACCCTTCATTTTCAAGGTCCTGCACTTTTTGAAGGATCACCCGCGCAACGGCCCGGTCGCTGATCATCTTTTTCTTTTCGAGCTTGTCCAGCACATTGGACGACCCGCTCAGTTCCGAAATCAAAAACCGCCGCTCATTGCCCACCAGTTCGGGAGAAATATGTTCGTACGTCTTCTGATTTTTTCGCAGCGCATCGATATGCAGGCCAGCCTTGTGCGCAAACGCGCTTTCCCCCACATACGGCATATGAGACGCAGGTGGCAGATTGGCCACCTCATACGCAAATCGCGATAGTTCCGTCAGGCTTCGCAGATTGTCCGCTCCGACCGTTTCAAATCCCATCTTCAGCGACAAATTCGGGATGATCGTACACAAATTGGCGTTTCCCGTCCGCTCGCCCAGGCCGTTGATTGTGCCCTGTACGTGCCGTGCCCCGGCCCGCACCGCCGCCAGCGAATTGGCCACCGCACAGTCCGAATCGTTATGGCAATGGATGCCGACCGTCACCCCCGGCAGCGCACTGACCACCGCCCGCGTGATCTGAAACACATCCTCCGGCAGTGCCCCGCCGTTGGTCTCACACAGACAGATCGTCCCCGCCCCCGCCTCGGCGGCCGCCTGCAAAACTTTCAGGGCGTAGGCCGGATTATGTTTGTAGCCGTCAAAGAAATGCTCGGCGTCAAACACCACCTCACGCCCCTGCTTTTTCAGATAAACCGTCGAATCGGCACACAGCGCAATATTCTCCTCGAGCGAACACCGCAACACATCCGTGACATGCATATCCCACGTCTTGCCCACAATCGTCACCACCGGCACATTACAGGCCAGCAGCGCCCGGATGCCCGTATCATCCTCGACCGTGTTGGCCGCGCGCCGCGTGCTGCCAAAGGCCGCAATGCGAGCATGCTTGAACGGCACCTCCTGAATACGATGAAAAAACTCTTCTTCCTTCGGATTGCTCAGCGGATACCCGCCCTCGACATAGTCGACCCCGAATTCATCCAATCGACGGGCGATCAGCAGTTTGTCTTCCACCGAAAAGCTAACGCCCTCGGCCTGCATCCCATCCCGCAGTGTTGTATCGTAAATCTTTATTTTTTGCATATTTGCATTCTCTCTCGGTCATCCCGCAAAGGCTATCAGTATATCCGATTATCGCCGAAAGTAAACTCCAAACCAACAGAAATTCCGGGGGATTGCATATCGCGCGGTTACGGCTACAATGAGACTGCGAAAGGAGGCACTTATGCCCTATGTTCATGGTTATTCCGACCGCGAAACGTTGCGGTTGTACGAGCAGGCCGAGATTTTGGAAGACATCCTGCACTGCGACACCGCCTACTCCCCCGGCGCCCGGGTGCTGGAGGCCGGATGCGGTGTCGGCGCACAAACCTGCCTCCTGCGTAAACGAAGCCCACAGGCCTTCTTCACCTGCATTGACATTTCCGAAAAATCCCTCGCCTCGGCCCGCCGCCTCAAAGACACCCCCGGCTTCGAACAGGTCACATTCGAACAGGCGGACATCCATCACCTGCGCTTCCCCGATGCCGCCTTTGACCACGTATTCGTCTGCTTCGTCCTCGAACATCTGGACGACCCCGTCAAGGCCCTAAAGGAGTTAAAACGCGTTCTCCGCCCCGGCGGCACGCTGACCGTCATCGAAGGCGACCACGGCTCCTGCTTCTGGCATCCCGAAACCCCCGACAGCCGCGCCGCATGGGCCGCCCTGATCGCCGCCCAGCAGGCCCACGGCCACGACCCCCTCATCGGACGCCGCCTCACCCCTCTCCTCACCGCCGCCGGCCTGACTGTCACCTCCTGCCGACCCGCATGGCTCTACGCCGACAGCCTCACCCCCGACCTCCGCGACGGTATGGTCAACCACATCATTGTTCCCATGGTCCGCTCCGCACGCGACCAAATCCTCGCAGACAACATCCTCACCGCCGACACCTTCGAAAAAGGCTGCATCGAAATCGCCCAATCCGACATCTCATCCGAAGGAACTTTCTTCTACACTTGGTTCAAAGCCGTCGCTATACGCGGATGAAATTGTGACGGCCAGGCAGGTGGAGCTTTCGAGCATCAAAAAAGACAAGCGGCGATTGATTTCGACATATATTTTCAACGGTAGGGTTTAGATGATTATCCGAGCGCACCCTAAGAATACATTTTTCACAAAAAACACTTGCAGTTTTGAATGGCTTCCTTATAATACCTCTCTACGAGATATTCTGCCGCACGGGGACATGTGTGGTAACGGGTTAGGGTCAGGCCGAAAAGGCCGTTTTTGACCCTAAAAATGGGGCTGACAGGTATCGCAGCAGGGTCAGCTCAAGCCTCCGGCAGAATCCGGTCGGTTCGCTTTTCAAAGCGGACACTGCGACTTTCGCTCTAAAAATTAAAAATACAAAAGAAAAAAGTAAAAATACATCTTGAAAATAAGGATAGCATCCCTATTTTATTTTTAAGTTGTCTTTTTTATCTTTACCTTTTGATTTTTTTCTTTATTACCCGGTGGTGTAATCGGTAACACAGAGGTTTTTGGTACCTCTATTCCAGGTTCGAGTCCTGGCCGGGTAGGTTTCAAAGTTAAAGGTTACGTTTTAAAAGCTAAAAATTAAGGAAGTTTGCTTTAACATGGTTGAGGTTGCTGCTGTCATATTGGCTGCGGGGCAAAGTACTCGGATGAACACCCGTACGGCGAAGGTGCTGCACGAGGTGTGCGGACGTCCTATGCTCGAGTGGGTCTTGACAGCGTGCCGGGATGCGGGCGTTACAAAGCATTATGTCGTCGTGGGTTATGGAAAAGACCAGATCGTTGCACGGTACGGAAAAGATGGCGATGTGGTGTTTGTCGAGCAGGCCCAGCAGCGAGGTACCGGCCATGCGGTGATGTGCTGCCGGGAGCACTTGAGCGGGTTTTCAGGGTTGACGCTGGTGTTGTGCGGCGACGCCCCGCTGATCCGGACGGAAACCATTAAGATATTGATTGAAAAGCACTTACAGGATAAATCAGCGGTGACGCTGGCCACGGCGGTGATGCACAACCCGACCGGCTACGGCCGTATCGTGCGTGACGGCTACGGCAACATTCAGGGCATCGTCGAGCATAACGACTGCAATTCGGCGCAATTGGAAATCTCAGAGATCAATCCGGGGTATTTTTGCTTTAATACACCGCTGCTGCTGGAGACGCTGGACAAGATCACGCCGAATAACAAGAAAAATGAGTATTATCTGACCGATGCGCTGCATATTTTACTTGCCGACGGGCACAAGGCGACGGCGGTTACGGCCGTGGCCGAACAAGACGCGATGGGCGTCAACAACCGTCGGCAACTTTCCGAGGCCGGCAAAATTATGCAGTGTCGGATACAGGACAAATTGATGACCGAGGGGGTAACGATTGTCGATCCGTTGAATACCTGGATCGATGCGCGGGCACGGATTGGCCAGGATACAGTGATCGAGCCGTTTACCTATCTGCACGGGCCAGTGAAGATCGGGGCCAACTGCCGCATCGGGGCCGGCTGTGTCACGACCGACGCGGTCGCCGGCGCGGCGGCGGCCATTGCCATCGGCGACGGTGTTTGTGTCGGGCCGGGGTCGGTCCTTAATGCACCGGTAACAATTCCCAACGGCAAAACCATTATCCCGGGTTCTGTGATTGGAGGCACTGCTGAAGATGGGAAAGAGGAGGCTATCCATGCTTAATCATCCGATGATCGTATTTGCCGGGTCGGGCAATCCGGCGCTGACCGGCGCGGTGTGCAGTTATTTGAGCATCAATCCGGGACAGGCGACGATTGAGCGGTTTCCGGACGGCGAAAAGCATATCAAGCTGGACTCTGAAGTGCGCGGGCGGGATTGTTTTGTCGTGCAGCCGACCAGCCATCCGGTGGACGAAAATCTGGTCGAACTGCTGATCTTTCTGGATTGTCTGCGTCGCGCCAGCGCCGATCGCGTGACGGCGGTGGTGCCGTATTTCGGCTATGCCCGTCAGGATCGTAAAGACGCCGGGCGCGTGCCGATCACGGCCAAGCTGATCGCCAATGTCATTACCGCCGCCGGGGCAGACCGGGTGCTGTCGGTGGATATGCACGCCAAGCAGCTTCAGGGATTTTTTGATATTCCTATCGACCATCTGTCGGCCGAGCCGGTGATTATCGAGTATCTCAAGAAGAAAAATATCAAGGATTTGACGGTGGTCGCCCCGGACGTCGGCAATATCAAGACAGCCTCGCGCTACGCGACGGCACTAGACGGCGAGTTGGCGATTATCCACAAGCGCCGTCTGTCGGGCAAAGAGGTGTTGTTTGAGGAGATCATCGGCAACGTCAAGGACCGCAACGTCGTGATGGTCGATGATATGATTTCGACCGCCGGGACGATCTGCGGGGCGGCCCAGATGGTCAAAAAGCTCGGCGCCCGCCGTATCATCGCCGGTGCGACACACGGGGTCTTTGCCCCGCCGGCGGTAGAACGCCTGCAGGCGGCGCCGATTGACGAAATCGTGGTGACCGATACGATTCCGGTGCACGAAGAATCGCTGCAAGTCAAAAATTTGAACGTACTAAGTGTGGCCGAGCTGTTGGGCGAAGCGATCCGGCGGATTCACATGAACGAATCGGTCAGCTCGATGTTCGCGCAAAGATGAACTAAAAACTCAAAACAAATACTTTATACTAAGAACTTAGAACTATAAAGAGGATTTTATGTCAACAAATGCAGTAGTATTGAAAGCGGACGTCCGGGACAAGTGGGGGTCGAACCAGTCGATTCGTCTTCGCAAAGAAGGCAAGCTGCCCGCAGTTGTCTATGGACACAAACAGACGCCGGTATCGATTGCCGTCGACGCCCGTGAGTTTGTCACCGGGCTGCACCACGGCCATCGACTCTTCAGCGTCGATCTGGGCGGCAAAAAGGAAACCCTTTTGCTCAAGGACGTGCAGTATGATTATCTGGGTAAAGAGGTGATTCACGCGGACTTGATTCGCGTCGATCTGAGCGAGCGGGCCACGGTCCAAGTGCCGCTGGACTTTCGCGGCGTCCCTAAGGGCACGACGATGGGCGGCATTTTTGAAGAGACGTTGACGCAGATTGAGATCGAATGCGGCGTGACGGAGATTCCGGAATTAATCGGCGTGATCATCCGCGAGTTGGGCCTTAACGAAGGGCTTTACGCCAAAGACATTGAGCTGCCGGCCGGAGTGGTGCTTAAGACCGATCCGGATGCGCTGGTTGCGATTTGCCACGAGAGCAAGGCGGCCGCATCCGTTGAGGCCGAGGGCGAGGAAGGGGCCGAAGCGGCCGCCACCGAGCCGGAAGTCATTACGGAACGCAAGAAGGATGAAGAGTCCGATTAAGGCGGCGGCTTTTTGCCGAGGCACGAGCTATGGCGGATATGGCGTCGAATCTGTGCAATGACCTGTTTGACGGGTCGGCTCTATCAAAACCGAAATCGCACGTGCGTCTGATTGTCGGGTTGGGCAATCCGGGGCCGCAGTATGACCGGACGCGGCATAATGTCGGCTTTATGGTGCTGGATGCGCTGGCCGAACGGTTGGGCGTCAGCATCGGCCGAAAGGCGTTTAATGCCCTGACCGGCGACGGGATGCTCGGCGATGTGAAGCTGATTTTGCTCAAGCCGCAGCAGTATATGAACCGCAGTGGTCACGCCGTGGCGACCGCGGCCGGGTTTTACAAGCTGACCGGGCAGGATGTAATGGTGGCGCTGGACGATTTGGCGCTGCCGGTCGGCCAACTTCGGATTCGGGCCAAAGGCTCGGCCGGCGGGCACAAAGGACTGAAAGACATCATCGCCCGGCTGAGGACAGATACGTTTGCCCGACTGCGGGTCGGCATCGGCGACAGCGGCCGACTGGATGCGGCCGATTATGTCTTGTCGCGATTCGGCGACGAAGAGCAGGCGGCCGTCAGGCAGGCGGTCGAGAAATCGGTCGAAGCGATCCTTTGCTGGGCGCAGCACGACGTTGAGACCGCGATGAATCGGTATAACAGCCGCGGCGCAGAAGCGCCGGACGGCACGGAACAAAAATAAACGGCGGCAGCAGACCGCATAAGACAATAAAAACAGAACCCTAATAGAGAATAATCTCAATCGGGAGGTACTAATTTGGAAACGGCAGTAAAACGATTATACGAAGGCTTGTTTCTGGTGGATTCGGCGCTGGCGGCGTCGGACTGGCAGATGATCAACGACACGATCCAGAAGATTCTGGACAAAGTCGGCGCCGATGTGGTGTCATTCCGCAAATGGGACGAACGCAAACTGACCTATGACATCCGGCGGGTATCGCGCGGGACGTATATCCTGGTCTATTTCAACTGCGATCCGCTTCGGATTCATGAAATCGAGCGCGACGTGCAGTTGTCCGAGACGCTGATGCGGGCAATGATCCTGCGGGCCGACCAGATGAGTTCGGCGGAGATCGAAAAGCCGACGCCGGCCATGGTCGCCGAGACACAAGCGGCCGACGCCAAAGCCTCGTCAGAGGCAGCGAATGCCGAGGACAGCGATGACTCCGAAGATGACGATCTGGATGATGCCGACACAGCCGACGATGTTGAGTCACTTTAACCGGCGGCAGAACGCGATAACCTGGATCTTTCCAAAAGGACGGTGAGCGATGGCGAGTTTGAATAAAGTATTGCTGATGGGCAACCTGACGCGCGATCCGGAGCTTCGATTTTTGCCCGGCCCCACCCAGATGCCGGTGGTTGAGTTTGGTTTGGCCATTAACCGGCGATTTAAAAAACAGGACGGTTCACAGGGCGAAGATACGTGCTTTGTGGATTGTCAGTTGTTCGGAAAACGTGCCGAAGTGGTCAATAAATATTTCAAAAAAGGTGAGCCGATCTTTGTCGAAGGTCGCTTAAAATATGACCAGTGGCAGGCACAGGACGGCACAAAGAAAAGCAGACTTCGGATTTCCGTCGAAAACTTTGAGTTTATCGGCAAAGGCGGCGGTGGCGGACAGGGTGGAGGCCAGGGCGGCGGTTACGGCGGCGGCTACGGCGGCCAAGCGGCCCCAGCGCCCGGCGGCGACTTTGGCGGTGAGATGGACGTGCCTCTCGGCGGCGACGACGACATACCGTTTTAATTGACGATTGATTATTGATTAGTGACTATTGAAACTATAACAGGGAAAAAATGTTATGAGAATGATGAAGAAACCAAGTACGAATCCGCGACGGAAACGCACACTGACGACCATTCGCGAGCAGACCCAATGTCGCTTTTGCCGGGAAGGCAAAGACTACATCGATTACAAAGACCTCGATACGCTGAGCAAACTCCTGTCCAACCGCGGCAAGATCTTTTCGCGCAAGCGCAGCGGCAACTGTGCGGGCTGTCAGCGCAAGGTCAAGCGGGCGATCAAACGGGCACGGTTTATGGCGCTGCTGCCGTACACCAATTAACGGGTCGATACAGGTCAAACGGCGAATAATCTCAAACGGATTCAAGATACAGGAGTGTCACAATGAAGTTATTGTTACGTGATGATGTCGAAAAGCTGGGGTGGCTTGGCGATATAGTCGAGGTAAAAAATGGATATGCCCGCAATTACTTGATCCCACAGGGTCTTGCGGTCGTTCCGACCGAAGGCAATATCAAGGCGCTGGCCGATGAAAAAGCCCGCCGGGCCGAGGCTCGCCGGCTGGTACGCGCCCAAATAGAGCGTCTGGTTACGGCCGTTCAGGGGGCCGAAGTGGTCATCGCGGCCAAGGCCAACGAGCAAGGCCACCTGTTCGGGTCGGTGACCGAGCATGATATTGCTGATAATTTACGCAAACAAGGCTTTGACGTTGCGGACGAAATGGTTAAAATGAGCGGTCATATCAAGGACCTTGGCGTCAGCGAGGTCACGGTTCGCGCGGCGGCCGACTTGCTGGCGACGGTTCAGGTGATGGTGGTCTCACAGGAACAGACCGTTGACGCAGCACAAGAAAGCAATATCTCGGAAGAATGAGTCTCTTTCACTGAGCGATACGGCCCTGCAGGACGTTTTGGCCGGTCGCAAGATGCCGGCCTCCCCTGAGGCGGAGGCCTCGGTGCTGGCGTCGATGATTTTGGATCGCGACTGCATCGGCCCGGTGGTTGAGGTGATGCAGGCCGATTATTTCTCCCGGACCGAACACCGGTTGATTTATGAGGCGGTTCTTCGCCTGTATGAGGCCAACAGCAGCATCGATCTGGTGCTGCTTCGCAACGAACTGAAGAAGCTGGACAGTCTCGATGCAGTCGGAGGAGTGGAATATCTCGTCAAGGTGGCCGAATCGGTGCCGACGGTAGCCAATGCGGAGTATTACGCCAACATCGTACGCGAAAAGGCGATGCTGCGCGAGCTGGCGCGGACGTGTGCAGAGGTGATGCAGGACGCATGCGACGAAACGGGCGAGGTCGGCGAGAAACTCGACCGCGCCGAGCAAAAGGTCTTTGCCGTAACGGAAAAGAAGATCACCGGCGCGGCGGTTCCGATCAAGACGCTGATTACCGAGACGTTTGAGGCGATTGACGCCCGCAAAGGCTCGCATGTGACGGGGCTGCCGACGGGCTTTGAAGAGCTTAACCAGATGCTGTGCGGCCTGCAGAACGGAGAGATGATTATCATCGCCGCACGGCCCAGTATGGGCAAGACCAGCTTTGCGATCAATATGGCCGAGCATCAGGCCGCCGATGAGGACCTTGCGGTGGTCATTTTCTCTCTTGAAATGGGACGCCAGCAGTTGGTCGAGCGGATGTTGTGCAGCCGGTCGGGGGTGGATTCGCAACTGGTGCGCAAAGGGATGCTTAGCACCGAGCAGTTCGGGCAATTGCAGCAGGCCGGAGCGGAGTTGTATCAGAAACCGCTGTTTATCGACGATACGCCCGGCCTGACGCCGATGATGATCCGCGCCAAGTGCCGGCGGCTTAAGAGCCAGTACAATATTCAGGCGGTCTATATCGATTATATGCAGTTGATGAGTCTGGGCGGTTATACAGAATCGCGACAGCAGGAAATCAGCACGATCTCGCGGCAGCTTAAGGCGCTGGCGCGGGAACTGAACGTGCCGGTAGTGGTGCTTAGCCAGCTCAACCGCGCCGCCGAAGGCCGCGAGGGGCATCGCCCGCGGATGAGCGATCTGCGCGAAAGCGGCAGTATCGAGCAGGACGCCGACGTGGTGATCCTGCTGCATCGCGAGGACTACTACCATCGCGGCGACACCGACTGGGAAGAAAACAATGTCGCCGAAGTGATCATTGCCAAACAACGTAACGGTCCGACGGGCGTGGTGGAACTGATCTTTGACGGACGGTTGACGCGGTTTAAGCCGAAGTTTCACGAACCGGCGCCGTTTTAACTGACCAGGGACGCTGGACAATTGACGATTGACGAAGAAAGATTCTTATGCACAGGGAGGTAACAATGCGATTGATGGCGGGTTGGATGTTGACGGCGTTGTGTTTGACGTCAGGGATTTGTACGGCACAGTCGGCAACGGCGGCCGAGGCGGAGGGGTTGTCCATCGGGCGTGTGGAAGCGGCCGGTAATGTAACACTGACGCGAAGTGAAATTCTGGCAGCGACCAGTCTTCGGCCCGGCCAGCGGTTCAGCGCCGTCGAGGCCTCGGCGGATGTCCAACGCATCGCATCCCTCGGTCCGGTCGAGACGGCCTATTATACGACCGGGATTGCCGACGGCCGGGTCACACTGACGTATGAGGTGGTGGAAAAAAATCTGGTGCGCACGCTGGTGTTGCGCGGCAACAAGGGCATCGGCGATTCACGGCTGCTCAATGAATTGACCTTTACGCAAGGCGATTATCTGGATGCTTTTGCGGTGCGGACCGGACGCGACGCCATCGAAGCATTCTATCACAAACGCGGATACGCCTGGGCGACGGTCACGCTCAACGAGGCGGCGATGCTGGTCGGGCAGGTGGAGTATATCATCGAGGAAGGCCCCCGGCCCAAGATTAAGAAAGTGCGGTTTTCAGGCAACCAATCGTTCACAGACAGCGAATTGAAAAAGGCTGTCAATACCAAACCCCGCAAGCTGCTGATTTTTCAGGAATATTACAATATCGAACGGGTGGATGAGGACGAGCAAAAACTGATCGATGTCTATCAGAAACGAGCATTTCTGGACGTGAAGGTCTCCAGCGAGGTGGTGTTTGATGACGACAAAAAAACCGCCGAAGTGATCTTTCATATCGAAGAAGGACCGGTTTATCTGGTTGACTCGATTCGCTTTACAGGACATACGTTTTTTGATCAAGCCCAACTGCGTCAGGACTTGCGGCTGCGCGAGGACTTCTATTACAGTCACGATCGCGCCGAGTTTGACGCCAGAAAGATTCGCGGGCGGTATCTGGAGTTGGGCTTTGTCGAGGCGCAGGTTGAACTGAAACGAGTGTTTCTGCCCGGCGCACGGGTGGCGGTCGAGTTTGTCGTCACCGAAGGGCCGCGATTCCGCATCGGCGAGGTGATGATTACGGGCAATACATCGCTTAAAGACCATTCCATCCGCCGCGTGCTGGATGAGGAAGGGTTTGAGCCGGGGGCGTGGTATGACGCCGACGACGCTAGCGGAATCGGCAACGGTGAGTTGGAACAGATCGTTCAGCATACGATTGTGGCCGAATCGGTGGTGATTACCCCGACCGGCGACGCCCCGGACACGCGCGACGCGATGGTCAATATTCGGGAAGGACAGACCGGCTCGATTATGTTCGGCGCCGGTGTGGCAAGCGACGCCGGCATCATCGGCAGCATCACCCTGGATCAGCGGAATTTTGACATTACTGACTGGCCCGAAAGTTTTGGCGACTTATTCACCGGTAAAGCATTTCGCGGGGCCGGCCAGAGGATGCGGATCGCCCTGAACCCCGGCACGGTCTATAGCACCTACTCGATCAATTTCACCGAACCGTATCTGTACGATCAGCCGGTGTCGCTGAATGTGGGGGGAGCGAGTTTTTCGCGGTATCGCGAATCTTGGGACGAAGGCCGGCTGACCGGGTCGCTCAGCCTGGAACGACGCTATCGGGATGATTGGCGGAGGGGGATTGCGTTCCGGGGCGAACAGGTGCGCATCAGCAACCTTGATGCGGATGTGCCCAAGGAGATATTCGACGTTAAGGGCGACAACATACTGTACGGTACGCGGTTTTATGTCAGACGCGATCGCACCGACAGCTCCTATTTGCCGACGCAGGGCTACAATTTTGACGCCGGTTACGAACAGATCTTCGGCGACTTTACTTTCGGCATCCTCAGCGGCACACAGCGTTGGTATAAGACGCTGTATGAAGATCTGGCCGAAAACAAGACCGTACTGGAGACGAAGATTCACGCCGGTACGGTCATCGGCACCGCGCCGATGTTTGAAAAATTCCATGCCGGCGGGCTGGGGTCGATTCGCGGGTTTCGCTATCGCGGCGTCAGCCCGCGCAAAGGGCCGGACGACGATCCGATTGGCAGCGACTGGCTGATCATGGGCAGCGCTGAAGTCGCCATCCCGCTGGGCAGCCAGACGTTTGCGTGGCTGTTTTTCGGCGATGTGGGGATGATCGATTCCGGACCGATACGGATGTCGCTTGGCACGGGAATACAGGTGATGATTCCTCAGTTCTTCGGCCCGGTGCCGATGCGGTTTGAACTGGCCAGCCCGCTGACCAAGGACGACAAAGATGAGACGCAGGCGTTCAGCTTCTCGGTCGGTGCGCTGTTTTAAGAAAGATTAAAGTTTAAAAAGCAAAGATTAAAGATGTGGAATCGGCCGTTGGCCGAGCCATATAATCGGTATCGGGTATTGGTGTGGTATTTTAAGACTTGTATCCGGCTTCTGAAATTTGAAATTTGAAATCTAAATTTTAAAACGAAAGGACTGTAATGAAGACACGAATAATAATCGCAATGGCGATAGGGGCGGTTTTGATGGCGGGAGTTCGGTGGCAGGGAAATCTTCAAGCCGATGCTTTGGGCGCGGCCAAGGTGGCGGTAGTGGATGTCACGCGCGTGCTGGAAAACAGCAAGAAACATCAGGCCTGGCAGCAGAAGATGGAAACTGAGCAGAAGCAGATGCGGGCGGAATTCGACGCGATGCAAAGCGAGTTGGAAACGCTGGATCAGCAGCTTCGGGGGGGGGTGTTGCGGCGCGGCAGTGAGGACTATCTCAAATACGCCCGTCAGTTTGCCGAAAAGAAGGCCGTGCTGGATGCCCGCGTTGCCTTTTATGATGACAAGGTGACCGCCGAAATGCAGTCCTGGACGGAAGAACTGTACAAGACGCTGATAGTCGTCGTCGATCGCGTCGCCCAACAAAAGGGCATTGATCTGGTGCTGGCGACCGAACAACTGGATCTGCCGGCGCCGAGTCTGCGGGACTTTATGCTGACGATCAAGACCAATAAGGTACTGTACAATCATTCCAATCTTGATATTACTACCGAGGTGCTGGCGGGCTTGGACAGTCAGTTGTAATTTCGTCGTTCTTGGTTTTGAGTATAATTGTGCCAAACGGATCAGATAAAAAAATAACGCTGGCGGCGCTGGCCGAGAGGGTCGGTGCACGGCTGGTTGGCGACGACGGCCAAACTGTGATTTCCGGCGTCAACACAATTCGGGACGCCGGGGCTGACGAGATTTGTTTTCTGTCGTCATCGAAGCATCTGGCGCAGCTTGCGACAACGCGGGCGGCGGCGGTGCTGATTGGCGAGCAAACACCGGATTGTCCCACGGCACAGCTTGTTGTCGATAATGTTAATCGGGCACTGATTGCAGCCTTGCGATACTTTGAGCCGCCCTTGCAGAGGTTATCAGGTATTGATCCAACGGCATCGGTCGATACGACCGCCCGAATCGATGCGACAGCGGCCGTTGGGCCGCGTGCGGTCATCGGGCCGGGCGTCCAAATCGGACCACAAACGGTCATCGGGCCGGGCTGTGTCATCGGCGAGGGCACGGTTATCGGCGAGCGCTGCCGCCTGGACGCCAATGTGGTCGTGTACCATCGATGCCGGATCGGCAATGACTGTATCATTCTGGCCAATTCGACAATTGGGGCGACCGGGTTTGGGTACTCGTTTATCGATGGGCGACATCAACTGATCCCCCACAACGGCGGCGTCATCCTGGAAGACGGCGTGGAAATCGGCGCTAATAGTTGCGTCGATCGGGCTAAATTCGGCAATACGATTGTCGGGGCCGGGACAAAAATTGACAACCTCGTGCAGGTCGGTCACAATGTACGTATCGGGCGGGCCTGTCTCTTGGCCGGCACGTCGGGAATAGGCGGCAGCGCGGTATTGGGCAATGGCGTGGTATTGGCCGGAAGAGCATCCGTCGTGGACCATATTACTATCGGCGACGGTGCGATCGCCGGTGTGCAGGCGATGGTCAGCGAAGACATCGCGCCCGGTCAAAAGGTACTGGGCTTTCCCGCGCGACCGATGCGGGATGAAATGAAAAGCATGAGCCTGTATCAGAAACTGCCGGAACTGGCAAAAGACATAAAGACGCTTGCGAAAAAGATAGAGACGCTTGAAGCCGCAAAAAACCATCAAGACTGAAGCCAAATTGGCCGGCAAAGGGCTGTTCGGCGGTAAGGACGTAAAACTTACGTTTCGTCCCGCCGAACCGAACACCGGTGTGGTGTTTGTGCGCAAAGACTTGGACGGGCCGGCGGACATTGAGGTGCATCCGGACAACATCGTCCAGCGCGATCGACGGTCGGCCCTGCAGCACGGCGCGGCGGTCATCGAAACGCCGGAGCATTGCCTGGCCGCCGTCAGCGCCCTGGATATCGACAACCTCCTTATCGAGGTGGAGGGGCCGGAACTGCCGGGCTTTGACGGCAGCAGCGACGAGTATTTTCGCACGCTGCAAAAATGCGGCATCGAAATGCAGGACGCCATCCAGCGGCCGATTATCATCACCGAATCGGTCTGCATCACGGAAGGCGACAAAAGCATTTACGCCCTGCCCCATCACGGCAACGGCCTGAGCCTGACGTATGACATGGATTATACACAGCACACCGGCGTCGGACGGCAGATTTACTCCTGCGACCTGAACGAGACGACCTACGCCCAGAATCTGGCGCGGGCGCGGACGTTTGTGCTGGAGGCCGAGGCGCGGCAGATGCAGGCGATGGGCGTCGGTGCACATCTGACGCCCAAAGACATTCTGGTCATCAGCTCGGACGGCCCGATCAAAAATACGTTTCGTTTTCCCGACGAATGCGTGCGGCACAAAGTCGTCGATCTGATCGGCGATCTGCGTCTGGCCGGACGGCCCATTGTCGGACGGATCGTCGCCTACAAGACCGGCCATGCCCTTAATCAAAAGCTGGTCGTGCAGTTGATGGAATCGGCGCGGCGTATTGAGCAGAAAAAGGCGATGTCGGACAAACCCCTGCTCGACATCCGCCGCATCCAGAAGATTTTGCCGCATCGCTATCCGTTTCTTCTGGTCGATAAGGTCATTGCCATCGAAGGCAGCCGCCGGATTCGCTGCGTCAAAAATGTGACGTTTAACGAGCAGTTTTTTCAGGGGCACTTCCCCTCGTCGCCGGTGATGCCGGGTGTGCTGATCGTCGAGGCGATGGCGCAGGCGTCGGGTCTGCTGTTCGCCCAGACGCTGGAGCATACGGGCAAGCTGGCGGTGCTGCTGACGATGGACGGCGTCAAGATTCGCAAGTCGGTCGTGCCGGGCGATCAGTTGATTTTGATTGCCGAAACGGATAAGGTTCGCAGTCGTGCGGCCAAGTGTATTTGTACCGCGCTGGTCGGCGACGAGGTTGTGGCCGAGGCGCAGTTGAAATTTATGCTGGTGGACGACGATATGTAAGGTCGCCGCCATGTACGTTTGAATGATCAAAGAATCGGAGGTTATTGTATTTTATGAGCAGTCAGATTCATCCTACGGCGTTTGTCGCGCCCAGCGCCCAATTGGGTTCCAATGTGGTCGTCGGGCCGTTTAGTTTTGTTGATGAGGGCGCACAGATCGGCGAGGGAACCGTTCTGGATACGCATGTCGTTATCGGCAAAGATACCTGCATCGGCAAGAACAATCGTTTGTTTGCCGGCGCGGTCATCGGTCGCCCCCCGCAGATATTGGGCATGGGCGATGAAACGCGCATCGGACGGCTGGTCATCGGCGACGGCAACACGATCCGCGAGCATGTCACTATCCATCCGAGTATGTACCCGGATGAGGAAACGCGCATCGGCAGCAACAATCTGCTGATGATCGGCGTGCATCTGGGTCACGACTGCATTCTGGGCGACAAAATCGTTATCAGCAACTATACGCAAATCAGCGGGCACTGCAAGATCGAGACCGGCGCCTGGCTGAGCGGCATGGTGGCCGTCCATCAGTTCGTCACCATCGGCAAGTGGTGCTACGCCGCCGGCTATACGGGCATCAACCACGATGTGCCGCCGTTTGTCATCGTCAGCGGCCATTATCCGGTCGAGGTGCGAGCCATCAACAAACGCGGCATGGCGAGGGCGGGGCTGAGTGTTGAACAGCAGGACAAAATTTACGAAGCGTTCAAGTTTATCTGGCGCAACGACGGCCCCGTGCTGGAGCGTGTCAAGGAACTGGCGGCGCGGGATGGGCTGGATGAAAACGTCAAGGCCATCTGCGAGGCGATGCTGCGCAGCAGTCAGCAGCGATTCGGCCGCAATTTGGAATTGCAGCGACACTAAAACAAAGTTAAAAGTCAAAAGGTAAAAGTCAGGAATTATTCTGTTTTACATTTTGCCTTGACCTGAAAGGGGTTTAGATTGAAAACATTGCGAACCGCTGTTATCGGCGCCGGCAAGATGGGCAATATCCACGCCAAGGTCTATCGTCAACTGGACGGCGCCGAGCTGGTGGCGGTCGCCGACCGCGACCTTGAGCGGGCCGAGGCGCTGGCCGAGCGGCACGGCTGCACGGCCACTGACAAGCCCGAATCGCTCCTCGGCGCGGTCGATGCAGTCACGATTTCGGCGCCGACGGCGGCGCATCTGGAACTGGCCGAATTGTTCATCACCAACGGCGTACCCGTCCTCATCGAAAAGCCGCTGGCGGCCTCCGCCGAGCAGGGACGGCGCATCGTCGAGCTGTCCCAAAAGCACGGCGTCGTCGTGGCGGTCGGCCACTCCGAACGCTGCAACCCGGTCGTGCAGGCAATGAAGCGACTCAATATCGAGCCGATGTTCATCGAGGCCAATCGCGTCAGCCCCTACCCCTTCCGCTCGATGGATATCGGCGTAGTGCTGGACGTGATGATTCACGACATCGACATCATCCTGTCGCTGGCAAACAGCCGCCCCATCAAAGTTGAGGCCGTCGGGGTCAACGCCATCGCCGAGCACGAAGACATCTGCAACGCCCGGCTGACGTTTGAAAACGGCTGCATCGCCAACGTCACCGCCTCGCGGCTGGCGCTCAAGACCGAACGAAGGGTCCGCGTCTTCAGCCGGCAGGCCTACCTGAGCCTGGACTATTTCCGCAAAGAAGGTGTTGTTATCAAGACCGACCCCAACATCGACGTGGTCAAGTGGATACGAGAACGGCAGGAAAAGCAGGACTTTGACTTTTCACAGGTCAACTGGCCGGAGTTGCTGCACATCGAAAAACTCGAAATCACCGACGCCGAGCCGCTCAAGGTCGAGCAAGAGTCATTTCTCAATGCCATCCGCAACGGCGGACGGCCGGAAGTGACCGCCGAAGACGGTCTGGCCGCCCTTGAATGTGCCGAACAAATCCTCGCCTGTGTCCGCGCCCACAAATGGAAATAGCGTTAAACGCTATACGAAGAGTCGCGTATGGGCATTAAGGAACACGATGACAAATTGACGCATTGCCGGATGCTGGGGCATGAAGTGCCGTTCCGGTACTGCCGGACGGGAGCAACGGGGCAGCCATGCAGGAAGATATTTGACTGTTGGTTTCAGACGTTCGATGTGGAGGGCTTTATGAAGGTGCATTTCACCGATGAAGAGGTACAGGCTATCTTATCGCCGCCGAAGCCGAAAATGGAAACGCTGGTCGATTTGATTCGCAAATCTAAAAATGGTTAACAGTTGTCTGTGAACAGTGAGGGAAAGACTGCGATGCTGAAAATGGCGGTGTTCAATACGAAGCCCTATGTCGAGCGGTTTTTTCGGCGTGCCAATGAGCGGTTCGGGCATGAACTGACGTTTTTTGAGCCGCGGCTATCGGACGAGACGGCCGAGATGGCGCGGGGGGCTGATGCGGTGTGCATCTTTGTCAATGACGCCGCCGATGCGCCGGTCCTGAAGCGGTTGGCGGAGGGTGGCGTACGGCTGGTCGCGCTGCGGTGCGCGGGGTTTAACAATGTGGACATTGCGGCCGCCGAGCGGCTGGGGCTGTCGGTTGTCCGTGTGCCGGCCTATTCGCCCTATGCGGTGGCCGAGCATACCGTGGGATTAATTTTGGCGCTAAACCGGCGGATTCATCGGGCGCATCAGCGGGTGCGCGAAGGAAATTTTTCGCTCGAAGGACTGATGGGCTTTGACCTGCACGGCACGCCCGCCGGCATCATCGGGACGGGCAAGATCGGGGTGATTGTGGCCAAAATTCTCCACGGCTTTGGCTGCGAGCTGTATGCGTATGACGTGCAGCCGAACCCGGACTGCGTTGAAATGGGGGTCAAATACGTCAGCCTCGACAAGATGTACGAGACGTGCTATATCCTTTCGCTGCATTGTCCGCTCGTGCCCGAAACGCATCATTTGATCGATGCGGCCGCGATTGACAAGATGCAGGATTGCGTGATGCTCATCAACACCAGCCGCGGCGCGCTGATCGATACGCAGGCGGTCATCGACGGCCTCAAGAGCCAGCGAATCGGCTACCTGGGGCTGGATGTGTATGAGGAAGAAGGGGACTTGTTCTTTGACGATCTGTCCGATCAGATCATTCAGGACGATGTCTTCGCACGGCTCCTGATGTTTCCCAACGTCATCGTTACCGGGCATCAGGCGTTCTTTACGCATAACGCCGTCACGGCGATTGCCGAAACGACGCTGGACAACCTGTCCGTGTTTGAACAGGGTCAATGCCAAAACGTCTTAACCTGCAGCCTGCACCATAAAAGCCCCGACTCCTGACTTCTGACTTCTGTCCTCACCACTGCGCCTCGATGTACGGCCCTAGCGGCCCATCCGGCTTGGGCTTGGGACGGCTGTTGATGATCGCCTCGGCAATCGGCACATCATTTTTCCGCGTGATCTTCAGATTGGAATGATCCGTCTCGACAATCGCCACCGGATGCCCCAGCAACTCCACCAACTGGGCGTCGTCGGTAATCGCAGACGTATCCACATTGGCCAGATTTGCATACGCCTTTTTCAGCAGCCCCGCCTCAAACACCTGCGGCGTCTGCGCCTCGAACAGATTCGCCCGCTCAACAGTCTTGACGATGTGTCCGTCCACAACCTGTTTCAACGTCGCCGTCACCGGACAGGCCAGCATTGCCGCCCCCGTTCTGGCCGCTTCGGCAAACACCGCCTCCAGCCAGTCGTTCGTCAGACAGCACCGCACCGAGTCATGCACCGCGATCAGCTCCGCGTCGTCGTTGACTTTGTTGAGGGCATTGGCGACGGTCTCAAAGCGTTCCTTGCCGCCGAAGACCAGCCTGACGCGGTTGAAACCGAGCATCGCCCCCCACTTGATCGTGACCAGTTCCTCATCTTCCGGAGCAATCGCCAGCAGAATCTGCTGCACATCGTCCCGTGCGGAAAAATACTCAATGCTCCGCAAAAACGCCGCCCGCCCGCTGACTTCCACAAACGGCTTCTTTTTATTGCCCCCGAACCGCGCCCCCGCCCCCGCCGCACAAACAATCACCGAAATACGCTTCATACGCTGAATACCTCAAAATCAGACTGTCGTTATCTATTATCAAGTACGCTGTACGACAGTGTACAGGCGATGGAGTGCTGGAGAAAGTATTTTTTGCGATGAAAAGATACCGAATGTCACAATCCAGAAACGTGAGAATCCATGTGGTTTATTTTCCGCTCAACAAAATCGCCTGTCTCGCTCCGGGGTAACGCACCTATTCGCGTCTCTATATGATTTCCGGGTTCTGGATCACCGGGCTTTGGTTTGTATGTGACATCATCGGCGCGGCCTTCGGCATTGATCGGGTGGGATATTTTGCGTATCTGGGAGGGTCGTGGCGGGGGTGGTCAGTGCGGTTGTACTGGAGCGAACGGCATGGCTTCGAAAAGAGTGGGGGCAGCGTTCGCTGGTGGAGATACTGGACGAGTACCAGCAGCGACACAGTAAACCCAAGGAATCTGACAAACTCAAAAGACGACAATACAGGCCTCAATAATAACCCGGGCGCGCGCTGCAAGATTGACAAATAGTCAATCGTCAATAATCAATTGATGCCACCCCAACGGGGCGATACTAATCCTCTTCTCAAATGTGCAATTTCTAATCGAATAAAAATTTCTTCATTCTTTATTCTTAATTCGTCTTGTCCATCGAACACAAAAATACCGTTGAATCATCCCCATTTTCGGGTATAATACCGACTGATAACTGATAACTGATGACTAATGACTGATGACCGATGACCCAATCCCATTCGCCCGACATCGATAAATGGCTCTCGCTGATCCGCGCCGACGGCGTCGGCCCCGTCAATTTCCGCAAACTCGTCGCCAAGCTCGGCTCCATTGACGCCGTGCTGGGCGCGTCCGTGTCGCAACTGACGCAGGTCGAAGGCATCGGCGACAAAACCGCCGAGCGCATCGCCCGCAGCCGCGACCGTTTCGAGGCCGCCGCCGAACTGGAACTGGCCGAAAAGCACGGCGTCGTACTCATCCATCTGGACGACGCTCGCTACCCCGCCCCGCTTGGCCAAATCTACGACCCCCCGCCGGTGCTCTACGTCAAAGGCACACTCACCCGGCAGGATAACCTTGCCCTTGCCGTCGTCGGCAGCCGGCGCTGCAGCCACTACGGCCTCGAACAGGCAAATCGATTTGCGTATTTCCTTTCAAGCACAGGCTTTACCGTCGCAAGCGGTCTGGCCCGCGGCATCGATTCGGCCGCCCACCGCGGGGCGCTGTCCGCCAACGGCCGCACGCTGGCCATCCAGGGCTGCGGCCTGGCACACCCCTACCCGCCCGAAAACAAGACACTCTTTGCCCAAATCTCCGAAAACGGCGCCGTCCTCAGCGAACTGCCGATGGACTACAAGCCGCTGTCCGAAAACTTCCCCGGCCGCAACCGCATCATCGCCGGCCTGTCCCTCGGCACACTGGTCATCGAAGCCGGCCCCAAAAGCGGCGCCCTGATCACCGCCCAGGCCGCCCTCGAAAACAACCGCGAAGTCATGGCCCTGCCCGGCCCCATCGACAACCCCGCCTTCATCGGCTCGCACAGACTGCTCAAACAAGGCGCACGACTGATCGACAGTGTGGAAGAATTGATGGACGCACTCGGCAGCATCGGCCACGACCTCAAAGATCACGCCGCCCAAACCGCCCTCACGGCCGAACAAACCGCCCCCAAAACACTCTTTGACCTTTCAGACTTGAAGCTCACCGAGCCGGAACGACTCGTGATGAATTGCTTTGACGGCCGCAGCCTGCACCTGGAGGAATTGATCGCCAAAACCGACCTCCCCGCCGGAACCATCTACGCCGCCACCGTCGGCCTTCAGTTGAAAGGATTGCTCAAACAGCTTGCCGGAAATATGTTCGTCCGGCGATAACGGCCGCCGGCATCAGCCAAAGATCGAACACTGTTCCTGAATGCAGGCCAGCACCTTGTGGATATTACCCGGCTCGGTCACCACCCCGCCGAAGCCCTTCTTCAGCAGAGCTTCTGTTTCGGTACCCGACAGCCCCCCTGCCAGAGCGACCACGCAGCAGTCCTTCAGCTCTTCGCTGCCGCGTACATCGTTGCACAAATCCTGTGCGTCGATATCCGGACTCATCAGGTCGATGAGAATGACGTTGGGCCGCATCTTATGGGCCATCAGTCCCGCGTCAAAGCTGTTCTGCGCAACCTGCACATCAAAGCTGCCTTGGCTTTGCAGCTCCTGTGCAAACCGCACGGCGTATTCGGCTCGGCTGTCAATGACCAAAATGCGAAGGTGGCCTTTTTCGAGTTCGTCTGTCGGGATATCGTGAGCCTTCATAAACCGAACCAACTCGGAGGACGGAATCCGCCGGTCGCGTGAGCCGGGAATCCGGTAGCCCTTCAGCTGGCCGGAATCGAACCACTTGGTCACCGTCCGCGGCGCAACCCGACAAATTTGAGCAACTTCACCGGTTGTCAAAACATCTTTTCGTTTGATCATCGTATAACCTCTTGCGGCCCTAAGGCCGATTGTGTCTTTCTGTATCCTGTTTGTGCCAAGGGCATATTTCCCAGCCCGACAGCATCCGTTTTCCGCCCACCGTATCGTCCAATCACAGCACGAATATAATGATTGAATCGAAAAAACGGGTTTTCGCACAAATGACGACTGTCTTGTGACTTCTACGTCTGATAATCACAATGACAATCACTTCATTTGAGCTTAACATCACTGCAGTCATCAAAAAGCCAACTGAACCAATGGAGCCGCCACGAACCTTCAACTAGGGCTGGGACATAATCCACTCGTAGAAAAAACTGGGGTTTTCCGTCTGGGCAAAAGCAAAAGCATAACCTGTGGTTAAATCGTGCGCGAAGTCGCCGGACAACGCAGATTGTAACGCCATTTTCCTGCGTACCGTTTTCATTGTCGTTGAGGATGCAATCACAGAACCTGCTGATGCCGGTTGGGACTTTGACCCGCAAAATGGGGACTGTGGTGGTGAAGAGGCGGCTTGCGTGTTATCGGGTGGGCGCAGGCTCAGGCGAAGAGTGCCTCGACGAAGCCGTCGGGGTCGAATTCGGCGATGTCATCGGGGGTTTCTCCGAGGCCGACAAATTTGACGGGGATGTTGAGCATATCTTTGATGGCGATGACGATGCCGCCGCGGGCGGTGCCGTCGAGCTTGGCCAGAAAAATGCCGGTGACGTGAATGGACTCGGTGAAGATTTTGGCCTGCATAATCGCGTTCTGGCCGGTGGTGGCGTCCACGACCAGCAGCACTTCGTGCGGGGCGTCGGGGATTTGCTTGACGATGACATTGCGAATCTTGGCCAGTTCTTCCATCAGGTGCTTTTGGGTGTGCAGGCGGCCGGCGGTATCGACAATCAAGAAGTCGGCCTTGCGGGCGACGGCGGCCTGACAGGCGTCAAAGGCGACGGCGGCCGGGTCGGCGCCGGACTTGTGCTTGACGATCTGGACGCCGATGCGGTCGGCCCAGATGGAGAGCTGCTCGACGGCGGCGGCGCGGAAGGTGTCACAGGCGGCGACGATGACGGATTTTCCGTTTTTACTGAGGCTGCCGGCCAGCTTGGCGATGCTGGTGGTCTTGCCGGAACCGTTGATGCCGGCCACGAGAATGACGGTCGGGCCGGAGGGGGCGATGTTGAGCTGGCGATCCTGCCGGGGCCAGTGGGATTTCATCTTTTCCTTGAGGAAGGGGATGATGTCGTCGGTCTGGGCGATGTGGCCGGCTTTCCAGGCGTCCCGCAGATCGCCGATCAGTTGTTCGGTGGTCTCGACGCCGATATCGTCGCCGATGAGCGTCGCCTCAAGCTGATCCAGCAGGCTGTCGTCAATCCGGCGGCCGAGCGGCAAAATCGCGGCCAGACTCGAGGCAATCCGCGACCGCGTCTTGCCCAGATGCTCCTTGAGATACTGAACTGTCTTGGTGAAAAAACCCATTATAACTCCTGAAATTGATCATACCGTTCCGCAACCGCTGTAAAAGTATGCCCGATTTTCAACCGAATTGCAAGCCCCTTGGTCGAACAAACAAAATAAGGGGCTTTAGGTCCGGATTTCCAAAATAGTTAGCGACAAATAAATAAGATTTTGATAGTATAGGTGTTTTTATGCGAATTTCCAGTAATACTGTGGTGGGAAAATGATTTCTTTACTTATCATAAACATTTTGGTAGGATTTATAATGTGGTAGGAGAAAATTATGTTCTTTAAGAATTTAAATGGGGAATGTCAGTTCATGGTAAGAAAAGGGAAAAAACGTCCGAAGCCGGCAACCGTCCAACGCCCGCAAACTAGCGCCGCCAAACTCTGGCTCTTCCGGCTGCTTGCACTCATCCTTATTCCCACCCTGCTGTTGGGCGTCCTCGAAGCCGGCTTGAGATTGGCCGGAGTGGGCTATCCGACACGGGCCATCATGGAAAAAAAAATCGGCGGCAAAACCCTGTGCCTGCCCAACACCCGTTTTACGTGGCGTTATTTCCCGAGTCAAATCGCCCGGGAATTTGACAGCAGCTTAATTTTTGAAAAAGAAAAACCGGCCCGCACTTTCCGGATTTTTACCGTGGGCGCATCGGCCGCCATGGGAATCCCGGAGCCGATGCATAATTTCGGGCGTTACCTGGAGGTGATGCTGAGCGGCTTGTATCCCGATATCCGGTTCGAAGTGAACAATGCAGCGATTACCGCTGTCAATTCGCATGTGGTCCGGGACATTGTCCGAGATTGTGCCGGTTATGACGCGGATCTGTTTATTGTCTACCTGGGAAATAACGAAGTCGTCGGCCCGTTCGGTCCCAGCACCGTCTTTGCCCAAACTCCCCCGGCCCTGCCGCTGGTCCGAGCCCATTTAGCCGTCAAGTCAACACGCATCGGCCAGATGCTCGACGGACTGATACGCTCGGCCGCCGATGGGGATACCCCTCCAAAATGGGAAGGATTGGCGCTGTTTATGGATAAGCAGGTGCGCCATGACGCCGATGCAATGGAAGCGGTATACCGCAACTTTGAAAAAAATCTCCGGGCCATCTGCACAACAGCCCGCGATTGCGGTTCGGCCGTTGTTTTATCCAATGTGGCCGTCAACCTGAAGGATTGTCCGCCGTTTGCATCTCTGCATCAGGACGGTTTGAGCGAGGCGCCAATGCAGGCATGGCAGCAGGCCTGGGAACAGGGCTGCACAGACCAGGCCGCCGGCCGCTGCGAACAGGCCCTCGAACATTATCTCACCGCCGCCGTCATCGATGAAACGTATGCGGAACTGCAATACAGGATGGGGCTTTGCTATTGGAATCTGGAAGATTTTGAATCGTCGCGGGTTCACTTTCAAAAAGCAGTCCAATACGATACGCTGCGTTTTCGGGCTGATGCACGGATCAACGAAACCATCCGCCGCGTGGCCGAAGGCCGTGAGCAGGACGCCATCTATTTTGCGAACAGCGTCGCGGCCTTCGAAGCAGCCAGCCCAAACGGGACCGTCGGCGAGGAATTGTTTTATGAACATGTCCACATGAACTTCAAGGGCAACTATACACTCGCCCGGGCGCTGGTCCCGGCCGTTGAAAAAGTGCTTTCGGCAAAGGGAATGTCATCCTCGGCAGCGATTTTGACCGAGGTCCAGGTGGCCGAACGGGTGGCCTATACGGATTTTGAACACGCCTACTTCCTGGAACGCATGGTTAAGGAAATGATGAACAAGCCGCCCTTTACCCAGCAACTGAATCATGATGAATGGATGCGGGAGACCGTCGCACAGATCAATCGTCTTCGGCAGTCGTGCGACGTCCAGGAGTGCCTTCGCCGCTACGATGCCGCCATTGAAGCACATCCCGAAGACTGGCGGCTGCTGGCCTCACAAATTCCCCTTCGCGTCCAGGCAGGAGAAAAGAGCGATTTAAAGTCGGTGGAATCGCAATTAAGGAAAATTCTTCATCTGTGCCCCGTGGATTTTGCCTACGAGGGCCTTGGACAAAATCTCTTCAATCAGGGCCGGTTGGGAGAAGCAAAGGACGTCCTGAATCAATTGCTGGACCTGAAGCCTAACGACGCTTTTGCCCACTACCTGCTGGGTGAAATTGCACGAAGACAGCACGACTATGCGGAAGCGGAAAAACGCGGCCGCAGGGCGATTGCCCTTGCACCGACCATTCCGGTAACCTACATAATGCTGGCCAAAACCTATGACGAGACACAAGCAACGGACAAGGCGGTGCGGGTACTCAATGAAGCCCTGGAGATTTTCTCTGAGACCAAAGACGCCGGACGATTTCATCTTCAGTTGGGCAATATCTTATTCAAGGCCGGCGATTCGAAAAAGGCACTCGAACACATGGACACTGCGTTTCGGATTCAGCCGGAGTATGCGGAGAATGAGGATTATAAGATGCTCTACGACCGAATACGGAGCGCTCTAAAACGCTAGTATCGTCCGAAAGATGGTGGTCATGTCGCCTTTATACTTCTGATTGTTAGTATGACATTCCCTTGAATTCGGAGACATTTCTTCCTGCCAATAAGGGCTAAAACAAACTTAATCAAATAACGGGGAGGGTCAAATTAGACGGGATAAACAGGAAATTAAGGATGTAAATTGTAAACATCTCCCATAGAATATCCCGCCATCAATGACACTGCTTCCTTGAACGCAGTGAACCGGAAAAACAATCTTTAAATCACGTTGGGTACAACTCTTCATACAAAAAAAAGGGCTGCACTAAGCAGCCCTCTGTAAAACTTTTTACTGAAGCAGCACATTCAACTATTTGCGGCGTTTCAGTGCCACTAGCGAACCGAGTCCCAACAGTAGCATTGTGGCCGGTTCCGGTACTTGGGCAACAACGATATCGTCTATCCAGAAATCGAATGCTGCTGTAGGAGTTTGAGGGTCGCCAGTATCATTGTATACAACGGGCATTTGATAGACAGACACCCTTTCAATGTAAAAATACCCATTGATACCCGCAGCACTTTCGGGCACCGTCCAATTCATTTCGACCAATGTCCATTCAGTGCCGACATCGCCCAACCCAACCTGTACATATTCGCTCGGAAAACCGGCGGGTGTGGAATCGTACTGAATTGTGAACTTTGCTTGGATGGGATCCGGATACCCTTCCGGCACAACCCCTTGGTATTTCATCCAGGCGGAGAAAGTATAGGTTTCTCCTGGCGTTAGCAATTGCGCGAACCCGGTCCCAGTCGTTCTGATACCTGTGTAGTCGGTGGTACCTCTGCCGGACATGTACCCAACGTGGTTATCCCCTTCCGTGGCAAGAGTCAAAGTTTCGCTCCCCCAGCCACGTTTCGTCCAGCCATTGAGCGACCCCCCGTCTGCTTCGAAATCGCCATTAGTCAACAGATTCGCATAAAGCCCAGACGACATCAAACACATTACTACAACAATCAATAACTTTCTCATTTTTCGATCCTCCACAAACATTAATATTTCATTTAGTTACATTACAGCAAATCCTTTACACACACAAATTATCCCTATCACACGTCCTAAACTGCACACATGACACGCATAATCCACTATTCGGCAATACCCTCCAAAAAAGGACCGTTTTAGTTTAACGCAATTTTCCAGCGTACCGTTTTCATTGTCGTTGAGGTTGCGATCACCCAACCTAATACCGGCTGAGACGTTGACCCGCAATAAGGGGTGTGTGATGGTGAAATGTCGGCTTGCGTGTTATCGATTCCTTTTGCATCGATCCCTCCACGCTTCCTGACAATCAAAATACCCTCAAAATGTCTTTTCATCACTTTCACACCTTTTTCCATTTATCAGCTTAACAAAGTCCCATAGCGATGTCAAGAACAATTCTTCTATTTTTTTTATTTTTTTTATTTTTTTTTTTTTAGGGGGGGGTAAAGGCAATTGCCAACTTCTATTGTCGCGATATAGGGCTTGCCTCTGTTTTCGAAGGCCAATAGGCGGTATAATGTGAAAAACGGGGTTAAAGGGTTGCAAATTGTCGATGGGGCGGGTTTAATATCGGGTATGTATAAGAGAGTGACGATTATCGGCGACGGCGGGATGGGCAGCGTGTGTGCGATGCTGCTGTGCGAAAACGGTGTGCGGACGACGCTGTGGGGGTACGACCCGGCATATCTGGCCCAGATCGCCCAAAAACGCGAAAATGTGCGGTTTCTGCCGGGCTATGCGATGCCTGACGCGCTGCGGTATGAGGCCGACGACGAGCGTGCCTTTGACGGGGCGGAACTGATTGTCTCGGCGGTGCCGTGCCAGTTTTTGCGCAAGACCTGGCCGCGGCTGGCGGCATACGCACCGGCGGGCGTGCCGGTGGTCAGCGTGACCAAGGGGATTGAGATCGGGTCGCTGCGGCGGCCGACGGAGGTCCTGCGCGAGGTGCTCGGCGACGGGCGGGCGTATGCGGTATTGAGCGGGCCGACGATTGCCGACGAGGTGGCCCAGCGGCTGCCGGCAACGGCGACGGCGGCATGCGAGGACCTGGATACGGCGCAGGCCATCCAGCAAACGTTCAATACGGCGATGTTTCGCGTTTATACCAATGACGATGTGGCGGGAGTCGAGCTGGCCGGGGCGATGAAGAATGTGATTGCGATTGCCGCCGGGACGATTGACGGGATACGGGCTGGGGATAACGCCAAGGCGGCCCTGCTGTGCCGGGGGCTGGCAGAGATCGAGCGGCTGGGGGCGGCGATGGGGACGAACGAAAAGACCTTTACGGGGCTAAGCGGGCTGGGGGATTTGGTGACGACGTGCATCTCGCCGATGGGGCGGAATCGCTCGTTCGGCGAGCGACTGGGCAAGGGGATGAGCGCGGCGGAGGCACTGGCGGCCACACAGAGCGTGGTCGAGGGCGCCGCCACGTGCGGGGCGGTGCTGGAATTGGCACGGCGGTACGGGGTGGAGATGCCGATCACCGAGGCGATTGATGCGGTCATTCAGGGGCAAAAGGACATTCGCACTGCGATTTCCGACCTGATGGGGCGACAACTGAAGGGCGAGTTTTAGGGGGCGTTCGGTTTTTCCATCGGTCTGCTGCGCAGAACCGATGCCACCCTGCCACCCTGCCATACCGCGCGGCCATCCAGCGGGCTTTTGCTGGTTTTTTCCTTTTTTTCAGTAATTTTCCCGCAAACCGTAAAAATTTCATCCGTGTTTTCTGTGCGGCGGCGTCTTTATCTACAGAACACATTTGACTCTTGCGTGAGGAGATTCTATGAAGAAATGGTTTGTCTTGTCTGCCGTGTTTATTGCAGTCATGTCGGCCTCGGCGGCGATTGAGATCAGGGTCTGCGATCCGAACGATCTGCGGCCGCTGGGAATCGATGAGATCATGATGGGCACGCAGGTCAGTCTGGTGGTCTCTTCGGACGCCAACGACCTGTGGAGCGGGGGACTGTTCATTCACGATGCGCATCGCGGCAGAGGGGTGTTGCGGGCACGCCATTCCGGCGATCCGAATGATCCTGCGGGTTCGAGCTGTCTGCTCGCGGCGGGCGATCGGGCGTTTGTCCGGGCGTGGAACGATTCGCTGATGAGCGGATTTGATCTGTACACCGATGATTACTCCCGCGGGACCGGCAATTGGTTCGTGCTGGATTATACCCCGCTGGCCGAGGGCGACTGTACTCTCCATTTTTATGATCACAGCAAGTCGTTTACTGTCGCCGATCCCAATCTTCCTGTGTCGCTGCAAAACAGTCCGACGCGGGACTGGAACGCTAACGGTACGGTTGACCTGGCTGATTATGCCGTGCTTGCCTCGCGGTGGATGGCGCAGGACTGTCGCGAGCCGGATTGGTGCGGCGGAGTCGATCTGGACCGGGATGGAAATGTCGGCATCGTGGATTTGCTGATGTTTGCGGACTATTGGTTGTGGGGCACGCCCAATTGGCATAAGCCGACGAAACCGTCGCTGCCCCCCCCACCGCCGCAGAATCCGGATGTGTTTTATGCCGTTGTCGATCCCAATGGTCTTGCCGAAGTGTCGATTCCCGTCGGGCAGAGCATTCGTCTGTATCTGGATAAGACCACGCTGGATCGGGATGTGTATGTGTTCTCGCTGGAGGTGAACCTCTCCGATCCGAATCTCGGCTGGATCGACCATACCGAGTACGACCCGAACGACCTGTTCGCCGGCGGTACGGCCGAAATTCTGGCGACGCCGCGAAGTACGTTCTTTGATTACTGGGGGCCGGGCTATATGCAGTTTGAAGGCATTCAGTTTGTCGCGGCCAGTTTCAACGGGCCGATCAACGACGGGGCAATCGCTTCGTTTGTCTATACGCCGACGGCCGTGGGCACGGTATCGCTGGAACTGATCGACCATCTGGAGGACAATGCCACCGAACGGCGCTCGCTGGTGCTGCATCAATACGCCGTCGAAGAGCAACAAATGATGAAGTCAGGGACGGGTGAGGGCGGCGAGTCGATGATGTTCTCGACAGCGTCAGAAACCGAGTCGATCTCTCAGGAAACCGTCGATGAAATCGTGCTGCAGCTTGAAACGATCTACGAGGAATCGCCCGAACTTCAGGAGACAATCAACGAGAAAGACTGGCAGGAGTTTATCGACGCGGTAAAGGCCTCCGCAGACGTCGAACGTTTGGAATACTGACATAAGAAAATTCAGGAGAATACTCATGAAAACCTTATATTGTATGATTCTTGCCGTTGTGCTGAGTGTTGTTTCGGCCGCCGAACGAACGCTTGACACTGAAGAGGTCAATGCGCTGCTGAAAACACTGACGGCTTCGCCGGCGAAAACCTGGGTTTCGAGCGGCACGATTCGGGCACGGTATCTGGAATATCGCGCCGATGAAGAGATCGCCTATGAATCGGAAGAGTTGTTCCGGTTTGACGGCCGGCGCTTTTACTGGGACATTCAGTTGCATGAACCGCCGGCCGATACGGCGACGCCGGCCGCGGAGCGTCCCGATTATCAGGCCAACAAACACCGGATTTTTGCATACGACGGAAACGCCTACACGCGCTATTACAAATCCGCCGACTATGCGGTGGTGGTGATGAATCAGGACGAGATGCCGATGCAGTTATTCGGGCCGTTCAGCGCCGGCGTCGTTCCGTGGGGCAGCGGCGCATTCAGTTCCAGCAATCTGCCGACGCGCAGTCCCGTCGCGGTGGAATATCAGGAAGACGGGCAAACGTTGATTCGTCTGTCGCTGACAGATGTAACCCCCGACATCACCTATGAGACAGTGATCGTCCTCGATCCTGCCAAACAATACGCGCCCCGCTCCTATACGATGCAAACATCGGTCTCGTCCATCCGGCAGCGCTATGGGGATTTTCGGCAGGTCGGTCAACGATGGATTCCCTTTGCCATTACGGTAGAGCGTTTCGATATACGGGGCGCATCGCCGGTGCTGGCATCGTATGAAGACTGGCGATTTTTGTCGGTGGATGCCGAGTCGCCGAAGGACGGCTTTTCGGCGGTGTTTGCCAATGGAACGGTGGTCGAACTTCAGCCCAACGGCCAGACGAAGACGTTTATGTATCACGCGGCCGAAGGGGTGGATATCGCCCGTCTGCTTGAAGAAAAGATCGCAACGCTGTCGGTTCAGGGCAACGCAAAGCCCAACTGCGGGACACTGGCCGCCGTCCATATCGCCCGTCGCTTTTCAAAACAGATCTGCCCGGCCAGCACTGCCTCGTTAGCCGATTCGGAGTCGTCAATGACCAGTCTCTTTGAGATGCGGAAGTCGCTGGAGGAGATCGGGTTGTATTGTGCGGCCGTGAAGACGGATATCGACTCGCTGACGGCGTTTTCTCAGTACGGGGTGATCCTGCATTTTCCGAAGGTCAAGCATTATGTGGTGCTGGATCGCATTGAAGACGACGCGGCCTGGATGGTCGATCTGACCAGCCGCAAATTTTACTGGAAACGACCCGTCCGCGAGTTGCTGGCCGACTGGAAAGAAGGGGTTGCCCTGCTGGTATCGGACAGCCCGATATTGGTATCGGGACAAATCCAGTTTCTGGACGTCGATCAGCAAAAGCAGATATTCGGCGGCAGTTCCGTCGGCTACTCCTGTACCGACTTGATTCAGCAGTATGGGCATATCTTGTGTTCTCCACCGATGGGCGGCTTGTGCGGCGGCAACTATTACAAAGTCTGGCAGCGGTACGGCTGCCGCGAAGACGAGCCGGGGAATACCTGCATCGGCCAAAAAATGGTCGGCTATGACTACAGCCATTGCATCAATCACCCCACGCAGCCCGGCTGGTGCGAGATTACCGGGCGATGGTACAGCCGTTACATCCGCGCCTGCGAATAGACGGTTTTATTCCCGTTTTTGTACCTTTCTTTGATGGGACAGTGCATCTTAAGTCCATTGAATAGTTGCCAACCATTAGATCGACGCCTTACCGAAGCCACTGATCGGCAAACAGAAGCAGGTCCGAAAGCTCCACAACGCCGTCGCCGTCCAAATCCGCTGCATAACATAGCGAATCAGGAGGCAGCAGCGAGACGTTGACAAGCCAGCACCTGCTCAGGACGGCAAAATCTTCGTTCCCGACGCCATACGGGCAGACAAAATCCGCCGCCGAAATCTGCCATTGCAGCTTGGGGTACTGGAGTCCGTCGCAGATTGTCCAGACATCTTCAAAGTCCCAGCCCGCATCAATATATAGGGCTTTCGATTGCATTTCGGCGGTCGTCTTGCCCTGGCCGCCGTTGCCGGCGCTTGTGCCGGATGTATGAATATCCCAAAAGCACCCCTCGATACTGCCTGACCAATTGACCCCGGCAAACCCGCCGACATTGTTTAATGTTCCCGAAGCCGCACCGGTGGAATAGCAGTCGATGATGTGCCCCTGATCATTGGCGCCGACCAACCCGCCGACATACGCGTAGCCGCTGACCGCTCCGACGGCATAACTGAACGAGATGGCGTCGCCGAGATTGTAGCCGACCAGCCCGCCGACATACTCACTGTTGCTGGTGACGGCAACATCCGCATAGCACGCATGAATCGCCCCGCCCATATTGCTGCCCGCCAGGCCGCCGGTATCCCAATCGTCGCCCCGAACGACGCCGGTAACATAACAAAAATCGACGCGGCCGTGATTGCGTCCGACCAATCCGCCGACGGCTTCGCCCCCGTGAATGTCAACCTCTGCAACGCCCAGATTCCTGACATGGCCGACCGCCCCGATATATCCGAACAGACCGATGTAATTCTGATCGGGGACACTAATCGTCGCATTCCGCACGGCATACCGACGGCCGTCAAAAACGCCGGTAAATCGTGTGGTGCTATTGCCCACCGGCGCCACATTCACCCCGGTCAAATTGATATCGTTTGTCAGGATAAATTCGGCGCGCCAGTCATCGGGCGTGCTTGTCAGTTCCTGCCAGTCGGCGGCGGTGCTTATACGGTAAGGATTGGCTTGCGTCCCCAATCCGCCGCTGTAGGTACCTGCAAACGCCGCCAGCGACAGCGCCGCGATTTGCGCCATCATCACTCTGATCTGCATATTATTTATGTCCCTCTTTGTGAGCTTCGACTGTTTTCTGCAAAATTGGCGGCAACCGTTTTGTGGCCGTCGATGGTAAGCGTCAGGGGATTGGCCGTTCCGGCTGCACTGCCCGACCACCGGTCAAAAAGATATCCGTTGCGCGGCACTGCCGTCAATGTAACGATGTCGCCGTTTTGATAGGTTGGCTTGTTTGGCGAAACATCGACGCTGCCGTTGACGGCGGATACGGTCAGTGTAAAGGCTTTCTCAGACAAGACTTGATCGCCGATACGGCATACGATTGTTTTGAGCAAATGATCACCCGCATACGATTGAACCGTCAGGGTCAGGGTAATATCATCATAATAAAAACGTGCCTCGCCGGGCCATATCCCGAACCCTACACTGACGCCTGTTCCCGCATAATCGATGAATTCAACCAGCGATGAAGACAGCGAAACGCGTGTCCCGTCGGTCAATTCCAGCGACACAATCTCGCCGAAAATCTCTGTCGTCCATGCATCTGCGTCGTGGGTACCGCTCAATCGATAGACCAGATCGCCCTGCACGTACTCTGCGTTGAGAGCACCGCACACCCCTGCAAATGGGTCGCCATTCTGCGTCCCTGTGTTCAGCGGGAGGAACCCGTATCGCGGATTATTCAGGACATAGAGCCGCAGGCTGTCATAATTGGGCGTTTCTGAAGATGATCCCGTGCGAGACGAGCTGCGGGGATAACTGCCCGTATCCCCGACTCCCGAACGAAAATTGTGCAGGGTCAAGACCGCCTCGGTCACAATCTGATTCGGCTCAAGGGCAAGTGTTTTTTGCGGGTTGATGCCCCACGTATAGCACTGTCCCGGCTCAAGCGTCCGAATCGACATCGTGTCCGAACCCATTGCCTCTGCCGCCAATACGATAGCGATCAACCCAACCGCCAGTCCTAATTTTTTCATCTTATCTCTTCGTTTAATCTGCGATTAATATTCCCCTCCGAACAAACTGTACTATTGCTTGTCACATCATTACAATGTAACTTGTGATTTATAGAGTGAGATTGAAAGCATCGTCTGTGGATCGAATAAGCAAAATCCTCTCTCATGCGAAAGTCCTATAATAGCACGTGCTGGACTGTAATGCAATGATAAAATGCATTGAGTTTGAGATTTCAAGAGAATTGACGTTTTTGAAATCTCTCTTTCACGCCATACCGTGTCGGGTTTTGATTTTATCTTGCCCTCTTGCCCTTTTGGGCCGATGGGATATAATGGTGTATTTGAACTCATAACAATAAGGATTTTATCTACTTAGGCAAGACAGGATGGCGTGGATGCTGTACGGGTCATACGATTTTGGACAAATCGAGAAAAAATGGCAGGATTATTGGCTTGCCAACAAGACATTTCGCACGCCGGACGGATCGGACGCGGACGCGGCGGGCAAACCTAAATATTACGTGCTGGATATGTTCCCCTATCCTTCGGGGGCGGGGCTGCACGTCGGCCACCCGGAAGGCTACACCGCCAGCGATATCGTCGCCCGCTTCAAACGAATGAAAGGCTTCAACGTCCTGCACCCCATCGGCTGGGACGCCTTCGGACTGCCCGCCGAGCAGTACGCCGTCCAGACCGGCACGCACCCGGCCGCAACCACCCAGAAGAACATCGCCAACATGCGGCGGCAGATTCAGGCCCTCGGCTTTTCCTACGACTGGGACCGGCAGGTCGATACCACCGATATCGGCTACTACAAATGGACGCAGTGGATATTTCTGAAGTTCTTCAATAGCTGGTTCGACGACGCGCAGCAAAAGGCGCGGCCGATCGAAGAGTTGCCCATACCGGATGAGATCAAGGCGCAGGGCGATGAGGCCGTGCGCAATTATATCGACAGCCAGCGGCTGGCCTATGAGTCCCACGCGCCGGTCAACTGGTGTCCGGCGTTGGGGACGGTACTGGCCAACGAAGAAGTCGTCGGCGGTGTCAGCGAACGCGGCGGCCACCCAGTCATCCGAAAGCCCATGCGGCAGTGGATGCTGCGCATCACCAAATTCGCCGAGCGGCTGCTGGATGGACTCGACGAACTGGACTGGACCGAATCGATCAAAAAGCTCCAGCAGGACTGGATTGGCAAGAGCGTCGGCGCCGAAGTGGATTTTGTGATTGCCACAGAGGGCACAGAGAACACAGAGAGAAATAAAATAAGAGTGTTTACGACACGGCCGGATACGCTGTTTGGGGCGACGTATATGGTGATGGCGCCCGAACACAAACTGGTGGATGAAATCACCACGCCGGAATACAAAGACGCTGTCAAGCGTTATCGCGATGAGGCCGCCCGCAAGAGCGACCTGGACCGCACGGATATGTCTAAAGACAAGACCGGCCAGTTCACCGGCGCTTACGCGATCAATCCGGTCAACGGCGAAAAAATCCCCATTTGGATCAGTGACTACGTCCTCATCAGCTACGGCACCGGCGCGATTATGTCCGTCCCGGCGCACGACGAGCGGGATTTTGAATTTGCCAAAAAATTTGATCTGCCGATAATCCAGGTGGTGCGGCCTGACGATCCTGAATTGGCCAAAGAAGCAGCTGCCGAACGGTTATGCTTTTCCGGCGACGGTACAGCCATCAACTCCGGGCAATTTGACGGTCTAAGCACTCCGGAATTCAAGAAAAAAATCACGATGTGGCTCCAGGAGCAGGGGTTGGGCCAGAAGGCGGTCAATTATAAGCTGCGGGATTGGCTGTTCAGCCGGCAGCGGTACTGGGGCGAGCCGTTCCCGATTCTGCACGCCGAAGGCGGTCGTGTGTTTGCGATGGACGAAAGCGAACTGCCGTTGGGGCTGCCGGAAATGGCCGACTATAAACCCACCGACACGGGCGCCCCGCCGCTGGCCAAGGCGACCGATTGGGTCAACGTCACACTGCCCGACGGCTCAAAGGCGCGGCGCGAAACCAACACAATGCCCCAGTGGGCGGGAAGCTGCTGGTACTATCTGCGCTACACCGACCCGAAGAACGACAACGTTGCCTTTGACCCGGAAAAAGAAAAATACTGGCTGCCTGTCGATCTGTACATCGGCGGGGCCGAACACGCGGTCTTGCACCTGCTCTATTCGCGGTTCTGGCACAAGCTGCTGTATGACTTGGGCTATGTCGCCTCGCCGGAGCCGTTCAAGAAGCTGGTCAATCAGGGGATGATCCTCGGCGAGGACAACCAGAAGATGAGCAAGTCCCGCGGCAACGTAATTAATCCGGATGCTGTCATTGAAGAATACGGGGCCGACTCGATGCGGCTGTACGAAATGTTTATGGGACCGCTGGAAGCAACAAAACCCTGGAGCATGCAGGGCGTCGAGGGCGTACATCGCTTTTTGGGCAAGGCGTGGCGGATGGTCGTCGATACCGAAACCGGCGAATTGAACGCCGCCGTGCAGGAGGCTGTCGCCGATGAGGAAACGACGCGGCTGCTGCATCAGACGATCAAGAAAGTCGCCGGCGACATTGAGGGCTTTGGTTTCAATACCGCCATCAGTCAGATGATGATCTTTGTCAACCATTTGACCCGGCAGTCGGTCCGCCCCAAAAGCGTCATTGAGACCTTTGTGCTGCTGTTATCGCCGTTCGCCCCGCACATCGCCGAAGAACTCTGGCAGCGGCTGGGGCATTCCGAGTCGCTGGCCTATGCGCCGTGGCCGACATTTGATGAGGCGCTTTGTAAAGAAAATGAAATCGAGCTGGCCGTACAGGTTTTGGGAAAGATCAAAGACAAGATCGTCGTGCCCGCCGACGCCGACGAGGCGGCGATCCGGCAAACAGCGATGGCCTCGGAGAAAGTCCAGGCGGCGCTGGACGGCAAGACGCCCAAAAAGATCATCGTCATCAAATCGCGACTGGTCAATATTGTCGTTTAACAAAGGAGAAACAGAAATGAACAATCCGTATCCTTCAGAGACGGGCTGCTGCCCGAAATTCGACCCCGCACCGTGGGACGAAAAAGAGTTTCAGTGGGACAACAAGCTGTTCATCAAAGATAAGGTGTTCTGTTTTATGTATATGCCGCTGAACTTCGGCAAGGTGATAGTGCGGTGTCTGGAGAAGATCGAAAAGGCGGGCGCCCATACCCCGCAGCCGCCGGTGTGCTTGTCGGATCATACCTCCAAGTGGAATATGGATCTGTACATCGAGGTGAGCAAGCAGGTTCCGGAGGCGGACAATGTTGCGCTGAGCGGGACATATCTGTCAAAGGTTTTCGAGGGGCCCTACAAAGATACGCCCCGCTGGTGCAAAGAAATGCAGGAGTGGGTTGTCGGCAAGGGCAAGGCGATCAAACGGCACCTGATGTACTACACGACCTGTCCGAAGTGCGCCAAGCACTACGGGAAAAATTATGTCGTCTATTTTGCCCAGATATCCTGAATGACGCTCGAAATCGAAGCCAAAATACAGGTTGACAGTCTTGAGCCGGTGGCCGAGCGGCTGGGAGAAATGAAGGCGAGTTTTGTCGCCGAACAGGCGCAGCGCGACGCCTATTTTCTTGACGCCGCGGGACATCTGGCACAACGCGGCTGCGGGCTGCGGCTGCGTAGCGAAACCGTCGCCGGCAAATCGGCGTCGATCCTGACGTTCAAGGGTCCCCGCCAGAGCGGGCCGTACAAGATTCGCCTCGAATACGAAACGGCGGTTGCCGACGCCGAGGCGATGGTCAAGATTCTGGAGGGTCTGGGCTTTCGGGCCACCCTGACCGTCGTCAAGACCCGCCGGATGTGGGAATTGGGCGGCTGCCAGGTGTGTCTGGACGACGTGCCGCCGCTGGGTTTTTTTGTCGAGGTCGAAGGCCCGGATGAAGCCGCCATCAGAACCGTACTGACCCGGATAGGTCTGGCCGAGAGGCCGCTAATCACCGAAGGCTATGCGACGATGTTGTCCCGTCGTCAACAGATATGATGGAATACTGCTTATGAATCCTCAGGACGGCTACATTCAATATATCGTCAACCCGAAGTCGGGCGCCAGCAGCGACAAGCGGCTCGTGTGCGGGTTTAAAGACTACCTGTCGGATCACGGCTTTGAAGTGCGGATGGCGTTCACCGAATCGCTGACCCACGCCTGCGAGCTGGCCACACAAGCCGCGGTGGATTATCAGTGCGCCCTGGTGTGTGCCGCTGGCGGTGACGGCACGCTCCGCGAGGTCATCCACGGCCTCGAAGGCTCAGACAAAACGCTGCTGCCGCTTCCCTGCGGCACGGAAAACCTGCTGGCCAACGAGTTGGGGTTTGATTTCAGCATTGACACGCTGATCCGGACATTTGAAGGCAATTGCACGCGGCCGCTCGATTTGGGCCTGATCAACTGCAAGTGTTTTACCTCCATCGCGGGCTTTGGCTTTGACGGCGATATTATTCATCGGATGCACGCCCTCCGTAAAGGACACATCAACCATTTGGACTATTTCTGGCCGATCTGGCGGACATTTTGGGAGTACACGTTTCCGCCGATGCGCGTCGAGGCCGACGGCAAAGAAATCTTCTGCGGCCGGGGGCTGGTCTTTGTCGGTAACATCAGCCGCTACGCCATCGGCCTGAGCATTCTCAAAAACGCCGATTTCGGCGACGGGTTGCTCGATATCTGTATCTTCAAATGCGACAATCAGGGCCGATTGCTGTGGCACTCGGCCAAGACCGTCTTCAAACGCCACACCCGCGGAAAACAGGTCGTCTATGCCCAAGCCAAAACCATCCGGGTCGAACCGCTCGGCGATGAGCCGATCTACGCCCAGATCGACGGCGACCCCGGCCCCGGCATGCCCGCCGATATCAAGATCATCCCCGAAGCCATCCGTGTGCTTGTTCCCCCCGGAGCCAAACCCGCCGGCATCCGAACCCGCCTTCGCCGGATGATCGGATAATACCGGGTTCCAAGCCGGGACTATTCAGGAGTCGTCCAAATGAAAATCAGGTTTAACGACAACACAGTTGATCGCGGCCGGATCGGCCAGGCAACGTCGATCTTTTCCAAACTGTTCACCTCGATATTCCTGCTGCTTTTCGGCAGTGCGGGGCTTTTTTTCTTTGTGTTTTTTCTTCGGGATATCCTCAACGGAAAGGCCGCGTGGCCGGCACATCTATTTCTGATCATTCCGCTGATTTTTATGCTGATCGGCTTCGGCGGCCTGTACGGCGTGTGGTTCGGCAAGGAAAAAGACGCCTCGAAATCCCCCGCATCCGCTCGCGGCAGCAACACGATGGGCAAAACCGGGATTATTCTGTTCGGACTGGTCTTTATGGCGGCGGGGCTGGGCTTTAGCTATATGCTGCTGTTCCGCCCGCTGATTAAATGGCATCAGGCCAAAAAATGGACAGAAACGCCCTGCTCGATCATCTCGGCTGAGGTCAAACATCATTCTTCTGACGACGGAACGACGTACTCGATCCACATCACGTATGAATATGAGTTTGGCGGCTCAGTCTATCGCAACGACAAATACAATTTTGTCGGCGGTTCCAGCAGCGGCTACAAGGGCAAGAAAGACGTCGTGGAACGGTATAAGGCAATGAGCGAGCCGGTCTGTTACGTCAATCCGAACAATCCGTCCGAAGCAGTGCTCATCCGACACTTGACGGCCCATAATGCCATTGGACTGTTTCCGCTGATATTTGTGGGCGCCGGACTGTTTATCATGATTGCGGGCATCCGGAAGAAGGAACGCACCGGTACGTCGTGGCTGCCGCAGACGAAAGTTGATGAACGCCGAATGCCGACAAGCGACTTTGCGTTCGCCGGGCAAACCTTCGAGCCGGCCGCAGATCGGATTACGCTGAGGCCGGATGCGTCGTCGTTGGGCAAGCTGTTCGGCGTTCTGATTTTCTGCCTGATTTGGAATGGGGTAGTGCCCGCCTTTGTCTATCAGGTCGTTGAGGGGTTTCGATCCGGACGTCCTGAATGGTTTTTAACATTTTTTATGATCCCCTTTGTGCTGGTCGGACTGGGAGCTATTTTCGCCGTCTTTAACCAGATTTTGGCGTTGTTTAATCCGCGATATACCCTGACGCTTCAGCCGGGGGCGATCTATCCGGGCACCGCCGGGGTCATCGACTGGAACGCCAACGGCAGCGCCCACCGCATTCGGATGCTGACGATCAAACTGCTCGGCAAAGAAGAGGCCCGCTACCGGGTCGGCACCAATACAAAAACCGACAGCCATACTTTTTTTGAGATGGAGTTGGTGCATACTGACGACCCTTATGAGATTGCCGCCGGACAAATCGGCTTTGCGATCCCGGAGCCGACGATGCATTCCTTCACGGCCGACAACAACAAAATCATCTGGTCGATCAATATACACGGCGATATCGCCCGCTGGCCGGATGTCAAGAAGGATTATACCCTTGTCATTCACCCAACCCCCATAGGATAGATATGGAAGAACTGACCATTCAACTCGACGACGGGCAGACTGCATTTATTCCCGGACAAACGATACGCGGGCAGGTGCGATGGTCTCGTTTAGCACCGCCCAAGAAAGCGCGTCTGTCGCTGTTCTGGTACACTCAGGGAAAAGGCGACGAGGATAAGGGGCTGGTCGAACGAATCCAATTCGAAACCCCGCAGGCGATTGACAAACGGACGTTTGAGTTTCGACTTCCCGTCGGGCCGTACAGCTTTTCGGGTCGCTTGATCTCGCTGACGTGGGCGCTGGAAGTACATCTCGATAAGGAATTCATCCGCAATGAGATAACCGTCTCACCAAGCGGACACGAAATCCTGCTGGGCGAGGTTCGGTAGATGCTTGCGGCTCGGCACAATCCGTTCGGAGCCGGCCATCTTGGCACCATCGACTATATCCCGCAGAAACTGTCATGGGAGCAGCTTCTGATTCGGCTTAAGGAGCTTGACTCCACCGCCGCGCTCGTCGGGCCGCACGGCAGCGGAAAGACGACGCTCTTGAAGAGTCTTGAAAAACGGCTGCGTGAGGCGGGAATACCAACGGCGATGCTGTTTGTCAGTCTGGATGTCGCCCTGCCGTGGCCGGTCATCCGCGAGACGGTCCAATCGCTGCCGCCCTATGGCGTCCTGTGCTTTGACGGCGCCTGCCATTTGCCGTTTATCAGATTCAGACAACTTCGCTATCTGATACGCAAACAACATGCCGGGTTGATCATCACCAGCCACGACGAAGGCCTTCTGCCGACGCTGATCCAGTGCCAGCCCCGGCTTGAACTGCTGACAGAACTGACCTGCCGCCTGCTGAAAGAAAAGGACGCCATTGCACCGTCGCATCTGGCCACACTTTTTGAGACGCACAAGGGAAATGTTCGCGATTGTCTTTGGCAGCTTTATGATGAATATGCCGATAATCTGCCGGTTTTCAGCTCGTGCCGGTGACGTTTTGTCGGCTTTGGATAAAAATTCAAAAAAATATTATTTTGCGGGTTGACACCGGGGTGTAAAATCAGTATAATTGTTTCTATGGATAGAAACAAAAGAGTCAATCTGGGTTGGTGGTGGCGGCCTGAAGGATAAGCCCAGGCAGCAGACCCGATTTGTCTTTATTCTTATCGTTTTGAATGCAACCTGCGGCTCGATTCTCAGGTTGCTTTTTTTGTACCCGGAATGCATATAAATAGGATATTCGAATGTCAGATTATGAAAAAAGAATCCATCAGGCCCGGCCGGGGCAAATCATCCCGATGGTGCGGGAAATCGACATTACTTGTCCGGTAGAGTTTTTTGCCAGGCTCAGCGACTATGGCCGTAAGAAGCACTGCTGCCTGCTCGAATCGCGGGACTACCTGACCGAGGGCGACGCGGGCGAGTTGACGTTCGGCACGACCGACCCGGCGCTGCACTTGACCGGCCGGGGTAATCGGTTCAGCATTGAGGCCCTGACGCCGACGGGACGGCGGATGCTGGCGTATTTTGCCGAGCATCGCGAGCGGTTCGCATTCTGCAAGTCGATTGCGTTCGCCCCGGAGTGCATCACAGGAGAGCTTGAGCCAAATGAAGACGTGATGGACGAGGAATCGCGGCTCAAACGTGTCAACCAGATGGACGTGCTGCGGGCGGTGGGGTTTGCGTTTGAACTGGCCAGCAAGCCCTTTCGCGTCACGTGCGGGCTGGTGGGGGCGCTGAGCTATGACTTCATCGACCAGTTTGAAAAACTGCCGGACAACGCCCACGACGTGCTGGGCAATCCGGATTATGAGCTGTATTTTGCCGACAACATCTTTTTGATGGATCACCGCAAGGGCAAAGGCCACATCATCGTCAACGCCATCATCACCAACGGCAACCGGGATGAGATTTGCCGACAAGCGGAGGACTGCTTTGACAGCTATTTCGAACGCGCCGCGTCCCAGCGGCCTGTGCCGACCCCCCCGCCTTCGCTTTCGACCGGCCCCGGCACCGACACGCCGCAGGCCGCGTATGAGGCGATGGTCAAAACGGCCAAGCAGCACATTCTGGACGGCGATATTTTTCAGGTGGTGCTGAGCCGGACGCTTTCCGAGCCGTGCCCGGCCGAGCCGCTGGATGTCTATCGGCAGCTTCGCAAGCTCAACCCGTCGCCCTATATGTTTTACATCAACACCCCCTCGACCGTGCTGATGGGGGCAAGCCCGGAACTGAATCTTCGCGTCAGCGGAACCAACGAGCGGACAGTGGAGATTCGCCCCATCGCCGGCACCAAGCCGCGCGGACGCATCGGCGGCAAGATCGACCCCGACACCGATATGCGCTACGAGGCCGAGCTGAAACTCGACCGCAAGGAACTGGCCGAACACATGATGCTGGTGGATTTGGCGCGGAACGACATCGCCCGCGTGGCCAAGCCCGGCAGCCGGATTGTCAACGAAATGCTCATCACCGAGCGATATGAATCGGTGATGCACTTGGTCAGCAACGTCAGAGGCAAGCTGCGGGAGGACCTCGATGCGCTCAGCGCGTATCTGGCGACGATGAATATGGGCACGCTGACGGGCGCGCCGAAGATTGAGGCGATGAAGATTATCCGCAGGCTGGAGAAGAATAAACGCGGCTACTACGGCGGCGCAGTGATGTATCTGACCGTGGACGGACAGTTTGACAGTTGCATCACGATTCGCAGCCTGCAAGTGCGGGATCATACCGCGTATATCCGGGCGGGGGCGGGCATCGTGCATGACAGCGTCCCGACGACGGAATTTGACGAAACCGAACACAAGGCCAACTCGTGCCTCAAGGCCATTCGTGCGGCCGCGGCGGCAGTAACGCGGCGGGAATGAAAATATCAACTATCGACCTGAATTGTATGAGATCATAAAATGAACAAAATATTCGACTTCTTTCGCCCCTTCGGGGCTTTTGGGTTTTGTGCCTCGATTTCCGGAGGCTTACGCCTCCGGCTTACTCACTCTCGTCTCTTCGGGACTTTGGAGAATGGACTATGACTGAACATGCGACCAAGGTGCTGTTTATCGACAACTTCGACTCGTTTACCTACAACCTGGTGGATGAGTTTGCCAAGCGCAACTGCCCAACGAAGGTCTATCGCGCCGACACGCCGCTGACCGAACTGGTGCGGGCGGCTGAAGCGTTTGAGCCGAACTTACTGGTGCTCTCGCCGGGGCCGGGGAATCCCTCGACGGCCGGCGTTACGCTGGAGGCGATTGAGTATTTTCACGATAAGCTGTGCATGTTCGGCGTATGCCTGGGGCATCAGGCGATTGTGCAGTATTTCGGCGGAACCATCGGGCATGCGCCTGAGGTGATGCACGGCAAACCGTCGCGGATCACGCACGACCGCAGCGGCGTCTTTGACGGGCTGGACAACCCCTTGCAGATCGGACGGTATCACAGCCTGTGCGCGACGCGATTACCCGTGTGCCTTCGGCAGACGGCGGCGTTTGAGTCGATTGTGATGGGCGTTGAGCACACCGCCCTGCCAATCCACGGCGTGCAGTTTCATCCGGAAAGCATCCTGACGCCCGCCGGCGGACGAATCATAGAGAATGTTCTAAAAATTGCTAAACAATGAGCCGGATAGGAGACTGTTATGGCCAAGATTACGGAGTATCTGGAACTGATTCTGGAAGGACACGACCTGTCGTTTGAGCAGGCTGAGGCGCTGCTGGATGTGATTTTCGAGGGAGGCGTCTCGGAGGTGCAGATCGCGGCGTTTCTGGCGGCGATGCGCGTCAAGAAGGCAGCGGTTTCGGAGATCGCAGGGCTGGCGACCTCGCTGCGCAAGCACGCCGTGCCGGTGAAGGTCGATGTGCCACATCTGATCGACACCTGCGGTACGGGCGGCGCGGTAATGAAGACGTTCAACATCTCGACCGCGACGGCCTTTGTGGCCGCGGGGGCGGGGGCGTATGTCGCCAAGCACGGCAACAAGGGCATCACCAGCGTCTGCGGCTCGGCGGATGTGCTGACGGCGCTGGGGGTCAATGTCGCGCCGGGGCCGGAGCGTGTGGCCGAGTGCATCGAAAAGGCGCATATCGGGTTTATGTTCGCCCCAAAGTATCACCCGGCGATGAAGCATGTCCAGCCGGTACGACAGAGCCTGGACTTTCACACGGCGTTCAACATCCTCGGCCCGCTGGCCAACCCGGCCAATGTACCCGCACAGGTGATGGGCGTCTCGGATGCATCGCTGATGGAGCGTATCATCGTGACCCTCGGCCAATTGGGACACAAACGGGCAATGGTCGTCCACAGCAACGGGCTGGATGAGATCAGCACGATGGGGCCGACGCACATCCTGCACCTCAAAGACGGGCAGATCAGCCAAGAAACGCTGGACCCGACCCAGTACGGCTTCCGGCTGGCCGATTTTAACGAGCTATCCGGGGGCGATGCGGTGGCCAATGCGCAGATTATCCGGGCGATTCTGGCCGGTCAGGAAGGCGGAGCCAAAAAAGATATCGTGCTTTTGAACGCCGCGGCGGCTATAATGGTCGCCGGGTTGGCCGAGGATTTTGTCGAAGGCGTCAAAAAAGCCGACCAATCCATCGCCTCCGGCAGCGCGCTGGAGTGTTTGGAAAAAATAGTAGAGATGAGCAATGGATAAAAAAATTCAAAATGAAAAGTCAATAATTTAAAACCAGAACTCAAAATTGAAATCTGTTTCGGCGGACAGTCATTTTGAACTTTAAACTTTGGTTTTGCATTTTGGACTTTAACTTTCAACCTTTTTGATGGGCTAAAGCCCATCCTACGAACTACGAACTAATTGAAATGATTATCAACATTAAAGTCAAAATTTGCGGTATCACGAATCTGGATGATGCACAGGCCGCCTTTGAGTTGGGCGCCGATATGCTCGGCTTTAACTTTTATCCCCAAAGCCCGCGTTATATCAAGCCCGAAGAGGCGATCAAAATCATCCGCAAGCTGCCGACCTTTGTCGATAGCGTCGGCCTGTTCGTGAACGCTCCGATTGAGGAGATCAGGGACGTTGCCGAGACGGGCTATCTGAGCTGGGTTCAACTGCATGGCGATGAGACGCCGGAGTTTTGCGACAACGTGCGATTTTCAAATATTCGCACCATCAAGGCCATCCGCGTCAAAACCGAAGAGGATGTACACGCAACCCAGGAATATTATACCTATGCCGTGCTGCTGGACGCTTTTTCGTCCAAACGGTACGGCGGCACGGGAATACAATTCAACTGGGAATGGGCGAAAAATCTGCCCAAGCGAATCTTTCTGGCCGGTGGCATTACGCCGGAAAATGTCGAACAAGCGATCCGCACCGGCGTCTATGGGATCGATATTTGCAGCGGCATTGAGTCGGCGCCGGGCGTCAAAGACCACGAAAAAATGAAGCGGCTGTTCGAGATGATACGCCGCACCACAGGATTAAAGGCTGCACGATGAAACAAAAAGGACGTTATGGAACGTATGGCGGGTTTTATGTCCCCGAAGTGCTGATCCCGGCCATTGAGGAAATCGAGGCGGCGTTTCTGCAATTTCAAAACGACGCGTCGTTTGTCGCCGAGCTAAACGCCCTGCTGACCCATTACGCCGGTCGGCCGACGCCGTTGTATCATGCCCAGCGATTCAGCGAAGCGGCGGGCTGTTCGGTCTGGCTCAAGCGTGAAGACCTGCTCCACGGCGGGGCGCACAAGACCAACAACGCCCTCGGACAAGGGCTGCTGGCCAAGGTTATGGGCAAAAAGAAGCTCATCGCCGAGACCGGCGCCGGCCAGCACGGGCTGGCGACAGCAATGGTCGGGGCGCTGTTCGGGATGGAGACCAAGATTTTTATGGGCAGCGTCGATGTCGCCCGGCAAAACGTCAACGTCCACAAGATGAAGCTGCTGGGGGCCGAGGTCATCCCCGTCAGCGGCGGGACGTGTACGCTCAAAGACGCGATCAACGAGGCGATGCGGTACTGGACGGCCAACGTGGATGCGTTCTACCTGTTCGGCACCGCCGGCGGACCGCATCCGTTCCCGATGATCGTACGGCACTTCCAGACGGTCATCGGCACCGAAGCCCGGCGGCAGTGTCTCGACCAGATGGGACGGCTGCCGGACTTCGTGGCCGCGTGCGTCGGCGGCGGCTCGAACGCCATCGGCATCTTTTCCGCGTTTCTGGACGATGCGGCCGTCAAACTCGTCGGCGTCGAAGGCGGCGGCAAGGGACTGGACAGCGACCATCACTGCGCGACGCTGAACAAGGGCAGACCGGGAATTTTGCACGGGTCGCAGACGTATGTCCTGCAGGACGAACACGGCCAGATTCACGACACCGAGTGCATCTCTGCCGGGCTGGATTATCCGGGCGTCGGCCCGGAACATGCGTATTTGAAGGACACCGGACGGGCAAGCTATGTCGCCGTTTCCGATGAGCAGGTGCTGAACGCCTTCGCCCTGCTGACGCGGCTGGAAGGGATTATGCCCGCACTGGAAAGCTCACACGCACTGGCTTGGCTGCTGGCGCAAAAAGGCACGCTGCCGCCGGACATCGTCGCCGTCGTCAACCTGTCCGGCCGCGGAGACAAGGATATCGGAATTGTGGAAGAACACCGACCAATTAATTAAAAAGTAAAAAGGCAAAAGGTAAAATTAAGGAACTTCCTTCATTTTCACTTTTGCCCTTTACCTTTTCACTTTTTATTGAGGATTGTATGGGACGTTATCAGGACGTGTTTGACAGCTTGAATCGGGCGGCGATGATCCCGTTTTTTGTCATCGGCGACCCGGATACCGAAACCAGTCTGCGGATCGTCAAGACGGCCATTGACGCCGGGGCGGACATTCTGGAACTGGGCATCCCGTTTTCCGACCCCGTTGCCGACGGACCGACGATTCAGAAGGCCGACATCCGCGCCCTAAAGGCGGGAATGACGCCACAAAAAGCCTTGGCGTTCATCGCTCAGGTCTCGGCCTACAAGCCTATCCCCATCGGCCTGTTGGTCTATTACAATCTGATTTATCAGTACGGGGTGGACGCCTTTTACCGTGATTTCAAACAGGCTGGCGGAACCAGCGTGCTGGTGGCGGATGTGAGCATTGACGACGCCGAAGAGATCGCCCCGGCGGCGCTGCGGGCCGGGCTGGAAACCGTCTTTATGGCCACCCCCAACTGCCCTGACGAACGCCTCCAACAGGTTGTCAAATACACCACAGGCTTTATCTATACGGTGTCCCTGCTGGGAACGACGGGGGAAAGGCAAAGATTCTCCACGTTGGCCAAACCACTCATTCAACGACTCAAACGCCTGACCCAAACCCCCGTGTGCGTGGGCTTCGGCATCAGCAGCCCCGAGCACGCCCGTCAGGTCGCCGCTGACGGCGCCAACGGCGTCATCATCGGCAGCCGACTTGTCAAAATCATCGAAGACAATCTAAACGACAAAGACCAACTCTATTGTCAGCTTCAAGCGTTTCTGGCCGAAACCCTCAACGCCCTCAAAACCGTTCAGGATGACACTTCAGCCAACTGAAAACGGCGTTCGTAGTTCAAGCTTCAGCTTGTTTTTTTGAGGCGTTACACACTAAAGTGAGGACTACAAACTGTCTAACCACATCCTGGCCTCTGACCTCTGATCTCAGCCAACCTCAACCGGCTGAAGTCTGTCTGCCTTGCGGAACGACTCCAGCGGCTGCTGCTCGGCCACTTTGCGATAGCCCAGCGCTTTGATGATTTCCAAAACCTCTGTCCATGTCGGGAAAGGTCGCTGATTGGCGCGTTTGTATTGGTCAATCGCCATCAGAAACTCGAACTGCTCGTCGGTCATCTCGCCTTCTTCGGCGGCACGGCGTTCTTCCGTGCGGCGATGGCCGGGGCCGCGACGGCGGTCGAACCCGCTGCGGCGATCCACCATCGAACGACGTCGTTCGGCGGGCTTACGCCGTTCTTCGAACGCCCCGTCGGATTGGATGCGTCGTTCTGTCTTTGTCTCCTCAATCTCCTGCGATTCCTGCTCTTTGAGTTTGACTGTCATATCATAAACCTGTCATTAAGTTTGTTATTGGGTTCTATATATGGCCTGTTTTTTAATACAGATCATCGTCATCGTCGTCATCAAACAACGCATCCTGTTCATCGAGACCGTGATGACCGTGTTCGCTGAACGCCGCATCAAAGAAATCGTCATACGATGCCTCCTCACTGATCAGTTCATACGCCTCGTCCAGAAACTCTTCCGGCACCATCACTGCGACCCCTGAGAACCCCCCTTCGGCCTGGTTTTTCTGGTGTTTGACCACCGCTGGAATCTCATGTTCGGCCAGCAGCCGTTCGTATTCCCGGGCCAATTCAAGGTCTTCGGCAAATGCCACGGTAACGTATTCTTTGACCATGCCCGACTGATTTTTGCTTTTCCGATTCATCGTTTAAGTCTCCGCGAAAAGACAACGCTCGCTGCGACAACCCCTCGACGGGCTGTGCGCTGACACGGCTCAAATCGGTCATTGCCCTGAACCGATTAACCCAAAACCCCCGAAAACATGAAAATTCCGCATCGCTGAGCCGTCGGCACGGCCCGAAAAGTGCAAAATTTAACGTTTATAGGCTCTATAAGTGCAAATATGTGTTTTTTTTGAATTTTTTTGTTGAAATTATATCCAAACATTCTCAAAATACCCCTAAACGTCGTTTTCGGCCTGTTTGTGCCGATTTTATTGGAACATGTTTTATTACATGGAGGTGCCGCTATGGCAAAGAAAAAAGCTGCAAAGAAAGCAAAGGCCCCCAAGAAGGCCGCCGCAAAGGAAATGCTGGTCGTCACCAGCAAGGTCAAGGCCTACATCAAGGGCAAGGGCATGATGAGCTCGTCCGAAACCGCAGGGGCGCTGAATGACTGCCTCTACGCCATTCTGGACGCAGCTTGCGCTCGCACCGAAGCGAACCGCCGCAGCACCGTCAAGCCCCAGGATCTGTAACCGATCCCGGACGGGTCGGCCTTTCGCCGACGGCAACATAAAAAGCCATCCCATTACTTATGGGATGGCTTTTTGTTTGGGGACAAGGCGCAAAAAAAGATGGGACAACATGTCCCATCTCTAAATAAACAGACCAACAGCGCGTGCGACCCTGCCGCAAACGCCGTCTTATCGCATCCCTACTTCAGCGCGTCAGCGACGGCGTTGAGCAGCACTTCCGGCTTGACCGGCTTTTCGAGAATCTGGCGGACGGGCAGCCACGTTTCATCCGGCTCAAACCCGAACGGCAGGTTCATTTCTTTGCGAACGCCCGTGACCATAATTACCGGCGTATTGGCAAGCTCTTTAATACCGTGCAGTTCCCGCGCCACATTAAACCCTTCGTCTTTGGTCGTCATCATCACATCCAGCAGCACCAGATCGGGCTTTTCGCTGGCGGCCTTCTGGACGCCGTCCTTGCCGTTTGAAGCGGACGCCACTGCGTACCCCCGCGCCTCCAGCAGGTTCAGAATCGATTCTACAAAATCACTGTCGTCGTCAATGACAAGTACTTTCTTGGCCATCTTAATTCTCCTGCAAACATTAGGTTCATTTATCAAACAGGTCTGAGAAAACCCCTGTTGTTATACACGATTTACGCACTTTTGTCTCGTTATTTTTGCATAAAATTCACAATAAACCTCATTTTTGCCCGTCGCCCTCGGCCTTTCTGATCTGGTTGATGACCTCAACGGTCTTTTTTGCATCCAGTTCGCCGTATATTTTGTCATCAATCATAATGACCGGAGCAATGCCGCAGGCCCCCAGACACCGGGCTTCCTGAAGTGTAAAGAGCCTGTCCTCGGTCGTCTGGCCGATCTGGACGCCCAACTCTTTTTTGAGGACATCCAATATCTTGGTGGCCCCTTTGACATAGCAGGCGGTTCCCATACAGACGCTGATGACGTGCTTGCCGATCGGTTCCAGATTAAAATAATGATAGAACGTGGCAACACCCCAAATGTGGGCGGTGGGAATCTGTAGTGCTTCGGCCACTTCGTCCATTACCTGACGGGGCAAATAGCCAAACAATTCCTGAGCCTTATGCAGTACCGCAATCAAATACGATTCGGCATACTCTTTCGCAGCGGCTTCAGCAATAAATTCGTGAAGCACTGCCATTTTATCCTGTGCTAATTCTGTCATGGTTTCACCTCAATCTGTTTTGCTTCTTTGGGAACGATGCCCACGGGCAGTTTGGCCTTGTAGTGGGTGTGGAGATATTTATGGGACACGGAACTGAGCGGATGCTGCAGGAATTCCTTGTACAGCTTCTGAATGTCGGGATTGTCATGGCTTCGGCGAATGGTCTTTCCTCGATCGAGGTCGTAGAGCGCCTGTGCCCGTTTCTTGAGAGCTTCGTCATCGAGGGGAATGGTGTTGATGGCTGCATAGGGCTGTCCACCGCCGCCGACGCAGCCGCCGGGGCATCCCATAATCTCGATGAAATGATAGCGGCCGGGGTCCTGTCTAACGGTTTCGAGAAGTTTGCAGGCATTGCCCAGGCCGTGTGCGACGGCCACGCGGATTTCCTGGCCGTCCATCGTCAGGCTGCCTTCCTTGATGCCTTTGAGGCCGCGAACGCTCTCGACCTCGATATCGACCAGCGTCTGGCCGGTGTAGAGTTCGTAGGCCGTGCGGATGGCCGCTTCCATCACGCCGCCGGTGGTGCCGAAGATCGCGCCGGCCCCGCTGGACAAGCCCAGCGGATGGTCGGGCTGTTCGGGCTTGATGTTCACAAAGTCGATACCCGCCGACTTGATCATCCAGGCGATCTCGCGGGTCGTCACGACGATATCCACGCCCCGCATCCCGTCAAACATCAGCTCGGGGCGGGCGGCTTCATACTTCTTGGCCGTGCAGCACATCGCCGCGACGCTGCAAATCTTCTTCGGGTCGATGCCCATCTTCTGAGCGAAGTACGTCTTGGTCATCGCGCCCTGCATCGACATCGGCGACTTGCACGTCGAGACGTTGTCGATCAGGTCGGGATAAAACTGCTCCAGACACTTCATCCACGCGCTGGAACAGGACGTGATCATCGGCAGCTTGCCCTTGCTCTGGACGCGCTCGAGAAACTCGCTGGCCTCTTCCATAATCGTCAAGTCCGCCGCAAACTGGGTGTCGAAGACATAATCAAAGCCCAGTTTTCGCAGCGCCGCGATCAGTTGGCCTTCCATATTCGCCCCGGCGGGAATGCCGAACGCCTCGCCGATGGCCGCCCGGACGGAAGGAGCGAACTGCGCCACCTTGATTGTATCGGGATCGTTGAGCTGTTCGAACAATTCCTGTGTGTAGTTTTTCTCCAGAAACGCCGCGGTCGGGCAGACGTTGATGCACTGGCCGCAGGCGGTGCAGACGCTCTCGGCCATCGGCAGATCGTAGGCCGGGGTGACGACCGTGTTGAAGCCCCGATGGGACTGGGTCAGATTATGCACCTGCTGGATTTCGGAACACATGCGTACGCATCGGCCGCAGAGAATGCATTTTTCAGGGTCCCGAATGACGGCATCGCCGGACAGGTCTTTATCGTAGCGTTTTCGTTCTCCGGCGAAATGACGGGCACGAATACCCATCGACGAGGCCAGCCGCTGCAGTTCGCAGTTGCCGTCGCGTTCGCAAACGTGACAATCCATCGGGTGATTATCGACGATCAACTCGACGATATCGCGACGGGCGCGGCGCAGTTCGGCGGTGTTGGTTTTGATTTTCATGCCGTCGCTGACGGGAAAGGCACAGGACGCGACAAAATTGCGCTGCCCTTCGACTTCGACGATGCACACGCGGCAGGCGCCCTCAATCGACAGCTTAGGGTGATAGCACAGCCGGGGGATTTTGTACCCCAGCGTGTCGGCGGCCTGCATAATCGTCTGGCCCGGCTCGACCTTGTATTCTTTACCGTTAATATAGATCGTTATCATTTTGCTCATAGATTCCTCATGCCTTTGTTATCGCATCAAATTTACAGACTTCGTAACACTGCCCGCAGCGGATGCACTTGTCCTGAAGGATCAGGTGCTTTTCCTTGCGGGTTCCTTCCACGGCCCCGACCGGACAAATCCGCTTGCAGGCACCGCAGCCGACGCACTTGACGTTGACCGTGTAGCTGAGCATCGCGGCACACTGACCGGCGCGGCATTTTTTGGAATGAATATGCTCTTCATACTCTTCGCGGAAGTTCTTGATTGTGCTGAGCACCGGATTCGGCGCCGACTGCCCCAGCCCGCACAGGGAGGAGCGCTTGATCATCTCGCCGAGTCGCTCAAGTTTTTCAATATCGCCCGGCTGACCCTTCCCTTCGGTAATCCGCGTCAGAATCTCATACATTCGCTTGGTGCCTTCGCGGCACGGCGTACATTTGCCGCAGGATTCATCCTGCGTAAACTCAATGAAGAACTTGGCCAGACCGACCATGCAGGAATCCTCGTCAATGACGATCATCCCGCCCGATCCCATAATCGAGCCGGCCTTGGCCAGCGATTCGTAATCGATCTGGGTGTCGAGGTATTTGGCCGGCAGACAGCCGCCGCTGGGGCCGCCGGTCTGGACGGCCTTGAACGTTTTGCCATTGGGAATACCGCCGCCGATATCGTAAATGATCTCGCGGAGCGTCGTGCCCATCGGCACTTCGACCAATCCGGTATTGTGCACCTTGCCCGCCAGTGCGAAGACCTTCGTGCCTTTGCTCGTCTCGGTCCCGACGGTACTGAACCACTTGCCGCCGTCCAGCAGGATAACCGGAATACTCGCCCAGGTTTCCACGTTGTTGATCAACGTGGGCTTGCCGAACAGCCCCTTGACCGACGGATATGGCGGCCGCGGCCGCGGCATACCGCGATGGCCTTCGATCGAATGAATCAAAGCCGTTTCCTCGCCGCAGACGAACGCACCGGCGCCGAGCCGAATTTCGATATCGAATGAAAAGTCCGAACCGAGCACATTCGCCCCCAAGATGCCGTGCTCGCGTGCGGCGGCAATCGCCTTTTCCAACCGCTCGATCGCCAGCGGGTATTCGGCGCGGATGTAGATAATACCTTTCTTGGCCCCAATGGCGTAACCGGCGATGATCATTCCTTCCAACACAGTATGCGGGTCGCCCTCGATCGCGCTGCGATCCATAAACGCCCCAGGGTCGCCTTCGTCGGCGTTGCAGATGACGTACTTATCGTCGGCGGTCTGCTTGGCGGTAAACTCCCATTTGAGACCCGTCGGAAACCCTGCCCCGCCGCGTCCGCGAAGGCCGCTCTTTTTGACCTCGGCGATCACCTCTTCGGGCGTCATCGATTCCAGTGCCTTGGCCAGCGCCTCATAACCGCGCAACGACAGGTAGTCGTCGATATTTTCCGGGTCAATCACGCCGCAGTTACGCAGGCAAATGCGCATCTGTTTGCCGAAAAAGTCCACGTCGCCAAAGATACGGAAAAACCGGTTGTACAGATGGTCTTCGGTGATGATCAGCCGCGTGACCGCTTTGTTGCGGACCAGGTGCGACTCGACGATTTCGGGGATATCTTCCACCTGTACCCGCCCGTACATAATATAGCCGGGGTTGACAATCAGAACCGGCCCCTTTTGGCAGATGCCCAGACACCCGCTTAAATGAATGCTGACGGACTGCCGCAGGCCGTGCTTGTCCAGTTCCGCTTCCAGCGCCTGATGCAGGACTTTGGACTGGTTTTGAATGCAGGCCGTGCCGTCACACAGGGTCAGCTTATACTTCGTTTCTTTCACGTTTGTATCCCTTTCTGGTTCTCGTTAGATCGTCCACTCGGCGATGATTTCGCCCTTTTTCAAATGCCGCTCGACAATGTCCCGTGCGCGTTGCGGCGTCACGCGGCCGTACTTGACGGGAATTTTGCCTTCTTCGACCACCTCGACCGTCGGCTCCAGGTTGCAGCGTCCCGCACAACCCTTCTGGCTTAGATACACATCCGTCAGGCCATTGGCGATGGCCTGGCGAAACACGTCCATTACGTCTTTGGAGCCGGCGGCAATTTCACAGGTCGCCATCCCCACATACACGCGCTTGGTGGACAGGTAGCCTTTGCTGATGATGCGGTTGACCGCTTCAGCACGTTTCTTTTTGATGGTTTGAATCGGTGTTAACACGTTTGTTACTCCTTACGAATCTGAAATATAAATGAGTTTCCGTTGTCTTTCGTTTCCACGTCAATGCGACCACCGTGCGCTTCGATGATCTGCCTGGTAATATACAGCCCCAACCCGGTGCCTTTGACTTTCTTTTTCTCGGGCACATTGAGCCGGGAAAACTTTTTAAAGAGCCTCGCTTGATTTTCGGGCGAAATCGGCCTGCCGTCATTATACACCTCAACGGACACCCTTTCGCCCTCGTCGGCGGCATGCAGGACAATCCGCCCGCCGTCAACGCCGTACTTGGCCGCGTTGCTGACCAGATTGTTGGCGACAATCATCATCAGGTCCTGATCGGCGGCGACGGTCAGTTCCGGGTCGATCTCATTGACGACTTTCATCTGCCGGTCATTGATCTGCTTGGAGAACGTCTGCACCGCATGGCCGAACACATCGCCCCACAGCTTGAAATGGGTCTTGTTGACCTCAAGGTTGTCGCGTTCGATACGACTCAGGTTCAAAAATTTAATGACCGTCGCCGACAGAAAATCGAGATTGCGGCAGATCGAGTCCACCGCCCGTTTCTGTTTAAAATTGATCATCCCGAGAAAACCGTCGCGGAGCGAATAGGCGTTCATAATCGCCGATGCCAGCAGCCCCTTCAGTTCGTGCGCCACAAAGCCGAGCAGATCCAGATAACTTTTGTTCAACTCTTCGAGCTTTTGATGATTTTCCTGCAGGCGGACTTCACGCTCTTCCAGCCGCACGGACATATCGTTAAACGCATGCGCCAACCGGTGCATTTCTTCGATGGTTGAATGCGGCGGCATAATCAGATGTCCCAGATCGCCATACGACAGCTTCTGGGTGCCGTCCAGCATCAGCGTCAGCGGGCGCGACACCGACCCGGCCAGTATAAATGCCAGCACAAATGCGATGACCGACGCCAGCAGAATCACCGCCAAAAATGCCAGAAGTACACGAGCGGCACGAGCCTGAAACGGTTCTTCGAGGATCCCGACATACAGAATTCCGATGATCGTGTCGTCAAAACTATAAATCGGCTCATACGCCGCCTTGTACCAGTGCCCGACGACCAGCGCCCGATCCCGCCAACGGCGGCCGTGTTCGACCACTTCATTATAGACCGCTTCGGAAACCCGTGTGCCGATGGCACGCTGGCCGGATTCATCCACGACATTTGTCGAAATGCGAACATCGTCCAGAAAAATCGTTACCGTGCCGACCGGCAGCCCCTGATAGGTCGCATCGCCGAAGACCAGATGACGGATCCGGTCCACAAATTCATCGTCCCGGTTGACAATGCGCCCACCAAAGACCACCTCGACGACCGCACCGGCGGCGTCTTTCAGCGGCAGGGCATATTCCTTGGCCATGGCCGAATCCAAGAGCAACTGTTGCGTGGAACGGGCTTTCGCCGTCGGCTTAATGGCGATATACGCTTGCAGACGGATGTCCTCGCGCATCTGTGCCAGTTCGACCGAGTCGATCAGACGCGTGCCGCCCGTCGGTTCCCCCTGTTGCGCCGCCCGACGGACAAGCTCGCTGGGATGGGCAAGAGCCTGTTCGACAGGAAAGCGATAAAAATAATGAAGACGCATCTTCTCACGAAGTTCGGCAATACTCCCATTCAAATCCGCAATCTCAAGGCTCATGCCGATACGGCGAATTTCTTCCTCATAAACCGTCATAGCGCTGTCCAGCGAACGATCCGCCTCGCTTTGAATCCGCGCAAAAATATCTGTTTTAACCACATAATAACCCAACGCAAAGGTACAGACTCCCAGCACCGCGATCACTATCGCAAATGATATAAGAATCTGATTTTTAAGCGTTCGGGTTTTCTTCATGTTTGGTTTGAACCGCTTGCACAAATGACCTGTCGTTACCGGTGCAATGATCTCAATCATCCTCAGTCACAAGCGCCGGTACAGATTTGTCCGCGACATTGACAAAATAGATCAGATTTTCAAGTTCCACTTCAAGATTGATATTGCTGATCACCACATCATCGGCCCCACGAAGCTGAATCGGTGCAAAATTCAAAATCCCTTTGATACCCGCGGCAATCATAATCTCCGAGACATGATGAGCCGCCACATCCGGAACCGCCAGAATACCGATTTTGATCTCATTGCTTTCGACATAAGAGCGAAACTCATCCAACGGCAGGATTGGAACCGGCCTCTCCGGCTGATACCGCGAAGGATCAATGTCAAATCCCGCAACAATTCGGATGCCACCCGTCTCAAATCCTTTGTACCGCAACAGGGCATTGCCAATATTCCCAATGCCAATAATTACAACCTTGTGTATCTCGTTTTTTCCTAATATCTCTCTAATTCTTAGTACTAATTCATCCACTTTATAGCCGCCACGCCGATTACCCGTAATCCCGAATAAGGAAAAATCCTTACGGACTTGTGAGGATGTTACTCCCGCCGCATCCGCCAAATTACCCGAAAACACCTTAACAAACCCCAGTGCTTTTAATCGTTTCAGCGCGTTCTTATAGCGAGAAAGGCGTAAAATGCATTTTCGATTCATGACCATAATATGCTTCCTCAGTTCTTTTTTGTTCTTTAACGCTATTTATTTAAATGAGTAAACGCTTTTTATGTCACAACACGATCTTAATGAGATGTATTATAATAGATAAAATTTTCAGTGTCAACAGCTATTGATATATTTTTCACAATAATTCACTCTCCCGACACAAATCAAGTATTGGATAGGCGGCAATGGACAAGGAGGCTGTCCGATATCGCCGCAGATAGGCTCTATTTTGTGTTCCGGAAGGGTTCTCACACACATTTTCACTATACATTATTTATGCTTGGTATTCATACAATAATATCATCCATTGCGGCTCTGCGGACAATTGCGACGGGAGCGATCTGGACGGCAGCGGCGTTGTCGATTTGGCGGATTTTTCCATTTTGGCCGCTGGCTGGTTAAACTCCATCTGACCGAATATCTTCCAGTAAAAGATGAATTTTAGTTTCTTTTGAGAGATCAGCTTTTTTTGCTGTTTTCTCAAAAATTCAAAAAAAAGCTTTACAAAGCCCCGCCAAAAGCGTATAGTCTCACATTCTTTATATTTAATCGTGCAAGAAGCATTTTTAACAGGAGTAACAGATGTACGCAGTGATTGAACAAGGCGGCAAACAATATAAGGTTTCGCAAGGTGATGTCATCAATATCGAGTTGGCCGAGGCAGCCCCGGACGCCAAGACCATTGAGTTGAGCAACGTGCTGTTTGTCAGCGACGGCCAGACCGTCAAGGTCGGTGCGCCCTATCTGGACGGCGCCAAGGTCATCGCCAGCTTCAAAGTCAGCGCCGAAGAGGCCGTCGTCAAAGGCCCCAAGGTCTTCCCGACTCACTTTCACCGCCGCAAAAACAGCAGCAAACGCATCGGCCATCGCCAGAAATATTTGCAGGTCATCATCGACAGCATCGAAGCGTAACCGTTGCAAACTTGTAGTGCATTTATCGCGTCTTTCGGTCATTCGGCCGAAAGACGCTTTTTTGTGATTAAACCCTGGCCAGAATGTCCATCACCACTTTTCGGATCGTCTTTTCATCCGGTTCCTGCCCCACAAACACCCGATACTGCGCCATCGCCTGCCGGATAAACATCTCTGCCCCCGTCACCGTTCTGGCCCCCGCCTGCTCGGCCATCTGCAAAAGCCGCGTGCGAATCGGATTATACACCGTATCGAACACCGTCATCTCCGGCCTCATCACCTCGGCCGTCACCGCACAGCCATCAACCTCCGGATGCATCCCCAGGCTCGTGCAGTTAATGACCACCTCCGGAGCCGCCTCGGCCAGCGCCTCCAGCGGTGCCGCCTTGCAGCGAAACTCCTCGGCCAACGAGGCCGCCTTGTTGCTCGTGCGGTTATAGACCGTCACATACGCCCCGACATCGACCAACCCGGCCACCACCGCCCGCGCCGCCCCGCCGGCCCCGATGACCGCCACTTCCATCTGATGTAGACCGTGGGCGTCCACCCCCATCGCCGTCGTCAGCGTATCCAGCGCCCCGGCATAATCCGTATTATACCCGCACACAATCCCGTTAAACCCGACCTTGAGCGTATTAGCCGCCCCAATGGACTCGGCCAGCGTATCGACAAACTCGCCCTTGCCGTTGACATAATCCAGCGCGTGTGTCTTGTGGGGAATGGTCACGCTAAAGCCGCCGGTCCCCAGCCACGGCCGCGCCGCCATCGCATCGACAAACGCCGAAAACTGCTCCTGATCCCCCTCAACCCAAAACGGCAGATACACCGCATTGATATCGTCCTTCTCAAAGGCCGCATTAAACAGCACCGGGCTAAGCGAATGCCCCACCGGATTGCCGATCAGCCCGAAAACCTCTGTCTCTTTGTTCAGCGTGTCCCAGCGAAACAACTGTTTCATCTGCCCCACAGGTATCTGTCCCGGCGCCGTCGCGCTGTCGGCATCCAGCGACGCAAACGTCATAAACGCGCCCAGTTTTTTGGCCAGCACCCGCGTCATCAACCCCGCCTGCCCCATACAGAACACGATCATATCCTTACCCGCCCGCTGCAAAAGATCCAGCGCCTCAAAGCAGTCGTTGATATGCCGTACCGGGTACACCAGCTTGCAGATCGCCATCGGCCACCGGCTCAGCATGGTTTCATACTTGAGATTGATATCCTCAAACCGCCCCTTCATCTGATGCGCCGACAAAATCAGTCGGCACTGGGGCGTATCTTTCAACACCTGTTTGAGCGGCTCGTACACCTCTTTTTTAGCAAAGGCCTTCAGTTCGCAATCAATAAAGTCCGCTCCCGCCTTGACACACGTCGCCAGAATCGCCGTCTTGTCCGCCGCCGTAAACGCCCGCGCCCCGCCCTCATCCTTTTCCCGGCATGTCGCGATCACCGGCAACTTGGTCTTTTTGGCCTGCGTCACCAACCCGGCGGCCATCTCCGCCGTCAGCCCGGCCAGCCCATCCAGACGCACCTCCAGCGCTTCGGCCCCTGCCGCCTTGGCCGCGTGAAAACGCTCGTTCATCTGCTCGGCGTCGCCGCCCGAAATTGAAACCGCCAAATAGGTCATACCCTTTCTATACCCGCAAGTTCCGAGCTTATCAAGCACAAAAAAAACCGAAACGCCGCCGGTTACCAGCCTCCATTCGGCATTCGCCGCCCCCTCAAAAGGCCGGAATTCGCACCCATTTAAGGGTAACCAACACCGAAACGCAGATTTGTAACCAAACGGCACTGTATTTCTTTAATATTTGCTCACTACTGTCCGGTTATAAGTTGAATAATAACAATTGGTTATCATAATCGCTCTTTTGTGTTTTGTCGAACTCTTGTGAAAACGCTTCCGAAATGGGTGTTTTCTCGAAAATCGACACACTGGCA
>JAAYCR010000071.1 GCA_012729675.1 Phycisphaerae bacterium
CAGCGGACAGCCCTATACGCAGGCCTTTGTGGATCTGACAGGCTTTAGCGGTCCGCTTCGGGTTCGTTTTCGTGCGGTGGCCGCCGGCGATCCGCGCGGCGATATGGCGATTGACGAGATTGCAGTTTTTGGCGAACTTCTTTACGGAGATATGAACGGCGATAATCGTGTCGATGAGGACGATCTGTGGGAATTTGTCGGCTATTGGCTTGAGGACGACTGCGCCTTGGACTTAAACGGCAACTGTCTGATCAATCTCTACGAATTCGCTGAATTTGCCGAAAATTGGCTGGATGGTTCGTTTCAGTAATCGTAAATATATGTGAATACCAGGAAATAGATTGATACTTTGGAGGTAATATGAAACGTGCATTTGTTTTAATAGCGGGAGTTTTGGCGATATCTGCGTGTGTAAAGGCAGCATCGCTGACATTGGTGACCGACTGGGACGCCAGCGGGGTACCGGACAATCTCAACATGTATATTTACGTGCCGGACAATGTGGAAGTGAATCCTCCTGTTCTGGTTCTTCTGCACTATTGGGGAGGAGGCGCCGGCGGTGTTTTTGCTCAGGCGACTGCCGGCGGTATTGTCGCGGCAGCGGATAAATACGGCTTTATCATCGTCGTTCCTGAAACCAACGACTGCTGGGACTACGGTTCAACCCAGTCTCTCACACGTGATGGAGGCGGACAGACACATGGCATCGCCCGGATGGTTCAGTATGCAATCGATGCATACGGGGCGAATGCGGATCGCGTTTATGTAACGGGCGATTCGTGCGGCGGCATGATGACGCAGGCGATGCTGGCTGTTTACCCTGACCTGTTCAAAGGAGGGGTCGAATACTGCGGTGTGCCGGTGGGGGGGGCCTGGACGCCGATTACGCGTACCGCACAGGAATGGGGAAACATCGTTCGCACTATAAATCCGACCTATTCCGGGCCTCGTCCGCGTATCCAGCTTTGGCACGGGACGGCGGATGAACTTGTTAGTTACGCCAATCTGGAGGAATCCATTTTACAGTGGACCAATGTGCTGGGATTAAGCACGACGCCGACCGCAACAGACAACGTGACAATGAACGGCAGCCAATGGACGCGCCAGGCCTGGCAAGATGTCAAAGGTAATACGCTTATTGAAGCGTGGTCGGAAATTGGCGGTACACACAACATCGGCTCGCTCTTCGATGACGACTTTGTTATTCCTTTCCTGTGCCTGGATCAGAAAGGGCCGGTCGATCCTCAAAAGAATATCACTATCCCGCGCGGGCGTCCGGTCCTCAATGCGGCGAGGACGACTTTTGTGGCGGATAACGGCCAATTGCTGAGAGGTCCCTTTACCTCTTCGGAATGGGGCAATCCGGCGCCCTACGCCCAGATTGAAAATATGAAAAAGCTCGGCTTCAATGCCGTGCATTTATATGGGGAGTGTTATGATATCAATTATCCAAACGCGGGGAGTACCGCGCCCGGCTACGCTGCTTCACGGATTGACAGTGTCGTGGCGGCCACGCGGGAATTGGGCATGTATCTGATCATCACGATCGGCAATGGCGCCAACAATGGAAATTACAATATCAACTATGTCGTGGATTTCTGGAAGTTCTATGCGCCGCGTTATGCCAACGAGACCCATGTCCTCTATGAAATCCAAAACGAGCCGGTGGCATGGGGCCCGCCGTATTCGTCTTCGACCGCCACGCCGCCCGGAGCGGTTGATATGGAAATTGCGGCCTATCAGACCATCCGTACGTATGCGCCGCATACCCCGGTACTGCTGTTCAGCTATGCGGTGCCGTGGGGTTCAGGCGGAGCAAGCGATGCCTTGCGGGATATCCGTATGTTCAATAAGGCAGTGTTTGGTGTCGAGGATGTCGTGTGGACCAATGAGGCCGTGGCGATCCACGCCTATTCGGGTACGGATATGACCGCGCAGTTCGCCGAACGCATGATCCAGTATGGCTATCCGCTTGTTCAAACCGAGTGGGCCGGCGGTATTTGGGGTGAAACCGGCAATGGGTTCGAGCTTTATACCGCGCTGGAGATGGAACGACTAAATATCTCCTGGATGACATTCCAGTACATTCCTCCCTCGGGTGTTGCTGACGATGTGACCGTGCCGAAAGTCTTTAAGGATCGTGTGGAACGATCCGGGATGTCCTGGACTCCGGATTTCGGGACGTGGCCTCAGGTACGCAGCGTTTTCGGCAATAACGGCCAGCCTCGGAACACAGCGGGATTAAGCGGCACACTCCGCATTCAGGCCGAGGACTTCGATACCGGCGGTCAGGGGGTTACCTATAACGATACAACGCCGTTCAATCAGGGCGGGCAGTACCGCACCAATGAGGACGTGGACATTGCAGTCACCTCGGATACGGGCGGAGGGTATCATATCGGCTGGACGGATGCGGGGGAATGGTTCGAATATACAATTATGGTAAGAGACCCCGGCTTGTATAATCTCCGATTGCGTGTGGCCTCGCCGGTTACCGGCGGCGCGGCACGAGTGATTAGTTACCACCAGGATAAGACGGGAATATGGAACATCCCGAACACCGGCGGCACGCAAGCCTGGACGACGATTACCCGGCAAGTGTATCTTGAATACGGGAGGCAGAAACTGCGCTTCGAGGTTGTGAGCGGCGGTTTTGATCTGAACTGGATCGAACTTTCGGCTGTTACGGCCGGGCCGTTTACAGACGGTACCTACAAACTGGTTAACCAAAACAGCGGTCTGGCGATGGAAAACAACAACCGCTCGGTTGTGCAAAATGTCTTTACGAATGCGAACACTCAGCGGTGGAATCTCCAGCATATAGGCGCCGGTCAGTACCGTGTTCGTTCCGCGGTGGACAACTGGCAATGGGATACCTGCATTCTTCGGCCGTTGGGAGATGGTTATTATCGCCTTACACGGGTCAGTTCCGGCCTGGATTATGAGGTTCAGAACGCCTCCATGGATATCGGGGCCGCGATTACGTCCAATGATTCTGCGGAAATGGCGAGTCAGAAATGGGGGGTTCTGGCTCCGACTGCACCGGAATTCCCCGTTGGCTTGCAGGCTGACTGGGGCTCCTCCGAACGGATCGACCTTGTGTGGATGCCCACTGCCGGTGCGATAAGCTACAACGTCAAACGGTCCTCCTTCGGCGGCGGGCCATACACCACCGTTGCCGCAAACGTCATCGATACGAGCTTCAGTGATTTCGGCGTTGTTGACGGGCAGGTCTATTATTATGTGGTCAGCGCAAATGCGGCTTCCGGTGAAAGTCTCAACAGCGCTGAAGTGGCGGTAACGCCCTGGGTGTCGCTGGACATCGGGTCGGTGGGCGTTTCGGGCAGCACCCGTTACAAGAATGACGTGTTTACGGTCAGCGGGTCGGGGGCTGATATATGGGGTACAAATGATGCGCTCCGTTTTGTATATTTGCCGATGACCGGCAACTGCACGATTACCGCGCGCGTGGTGTCGGTGCAAAACACCGATGGATGGGCCAAAGCCGGCATCATGATGCGTGAGAGTTTGAATGCCAACTCGAGAAACGCCTTTATCGCGGTCACGCCGGGCAACGGCGTGACGTGGCAATGGCGCTCCAGTGCCGGCGGCAACACCAGCAACAGCAATACGACCGGTCTCGGTGCGCCCTACTGGATCAGACTTGTACGAAATGGCAACACCTTTACCGGATATCGTTCCGCCGACGGTGTGAACTGGGCGCAGCAGGGAGCATCGCAGACGATCAGCGTGCCGACCACCGTGTATATGGGACTGGCGGTCACCAGTCACAACAATACGAGACTTTGCCAGGCGGTCTTTGACAATATAACCGCTCCCGGCTGGCCGCCGCCGTTGCCGCCGATGGAGCCGACCGATGTGCACGCGACGGTGCTGTCGGCCGGTCAGATCAACCTGAGCTGGACCGCGTCGCTCAACGCGATCAGTTACAATGTCAAACGCTCGACCGTCAGCGGCGGACCTTACGTTACGATTGCTGAAAATATCACGACCCCCCGGTTCAGTGATTCCACGGTGATTCCCGGCCAGACCTACTATTATGTCGTCAGTGCCAATACCGAAGAGGGTGAAAGTCTCGACAGCGACGAAGCGGTTCCCGCGATTGTATCCACCTATCTGAAATTTGATGAAACCAGCGGAACGATCGCTTATGACGCCACCGGCAACGGCCGGCACGGCACACTGGTCAACGGGCCGACGTGGGGCAACGGAAGGTTTTCCAATGCCGTATATTTGGACGGGTCGAACGATCGTGTCACTCTTCCGACCGGTGTGGTCAACGGCCTGACGGACTTTACGATTTCCACGTGGGTGTATTTGAATGCGGCCAGCCAGTGGTCGCGCGTGTTTGACTTCGGAACCGATACGACAAACTATATGTTCTTGACGCCCCAAGCCAATTCGGGGTTTGTGCGTTTTGCCATCCGCACCCCATCGGTGAGTGAACAGGTTATTAACGGCACTGCTGCGCTGCCGACGGAGCAGTGGACACATGTGGCCGTTACACTGGGCGGCGGGACGGGTGTTTTATACGTCAATGGTTCGGAAGTCGGACGCAACAGCGAGATGACGCTCACCCCGACCTCGCTGGGGGCCACCACAAATAATTTAATCGGTTACTCTCAATGGGATGATCCCTATCTGAACGGGCGTGTGGATGAATTCCGCATCTATGCCAATGCCTTAAGCGCCGCCGCGGTCGCATCGCTGGCTGCGGAAGAGATACCCGCTGATGCGCCGCTGGCGCCGACAACTCTGAATGCCGAGGAAACCACAGGCGGGCGGATCGAACTGACTTGGGACGCTGTTCCCGACGCGACCAACTACAACGTCAAACGCTCCACTCTCGACGGCGGCCCCTATACGCACATTGCCGCTCTGTCCGGGACAAGCTATGCTGACACAGATATATCCCAATGGACGATGTATTATTATGTCGTCAGCGCGGTCAACAGCGCCGGTGAAAGTATCGATTCGATGCAGGCTGACGTTTTGGTACTGGGGCTTCCCCCGGCCGCTCCCTCCGGCCTGACGGCCGAGGCCGGTGACGGGTGGGTCGTTCTGACCTGGGATACCACCACGGAAAGCGGTTTGGCAGGCTACAATGTCTATCGCTCGACAACGCCGGGAGGCGGTTATGTCCTCCTGAACGATTCGTTGTTAAGCAGTCCGGAATTCACCGATGACGAGGTACTCACTTTTACGACGTACTCCTATATCGTGACCGCCGTGGACATTGCCGACCGTGAAAGCGACGGCTCTGGTTCGGTCGAGGCGGCGCCGATTGACGGCGACCTGATACCGCTCAACGGAGCCGATTTTGAAAGTGGTTTCGGCGAGTGGGTGAACATCACCGGCGGCGATTCCCATGACTGGACACGCTACTCCGGGGGCACGACGACCCCCAACACCGGGCCGTCCGGCGGGGCCAACGGC
>JAAYCR010000072.1 GCA_012729675.1 Phycisphaerae bacterium
AAAAGTTTCCGAAACACCGCCATTTGGCGGGTGTCTTTACATTAAAGAGCTTTATTGTCGCCTCTGTCCAAAAATTGATAGCCTCGGTTCGGGGTACTTTGGAGTCCCAACGCGCGACCGGGGGGGGCGTGGTTCGGCTTCTGGATTCTGGTATTTCTGAATCTTTTTTTAAATGGTGCTTCTTCCTGTCCGGTCAGACAAGTCCCACCGCCTGGCTCAGTACCCGCTTGGCCTGCGCGGCGCTGATCGTGCCGGGGCTGTATCCGGCGGCGCGTGCTGTGCGGCCTGCTGTCGTTTCCAGCGGCGGCGCATGTACTGCCGTTGGTAGTCGGCGCGGCAGGGGTTGCAATGGCTGCCTGTCTGCCTCTGTCGCTCATTGCAGACGATGCAGGGTTTATTCAGTGCGATCATCATCGAACAATATGACAGGTTTTCGGGGCGGGGTAAAAGAAAAAAGCCGCGCCCGTGTTGTTGGGTGCGGCTTCTGGTGTTGCGGTCTGGGTGCGGCTATCGGCTCAAGATTGCTTTCGGCTCCGGCCAGTAGTACAGGCGGCCATCGTGAAAGCGTATGCGGGTGTTCTCTCCGTCAATGTCCCGGCCATCGGCCAGCCTGATGAGTGCCTTGTGCAGATCGGCCTCAAGCCTGTTGACACCGGCGTAGAGATCGACCAGCGCTCCGGCGTAGGCTTCGCTGACATGCGTGAGTTGATCGAGCAGGGCGGCTGCATCGGATACCAGGTTGTTGATTGCGGCCAGTGCTGACGCTGTGGTTTGTGTTGCTGTCTGCTTCATTGCTTCATACTCCTGTAAAAAAATATGGGGGTTATTGGCCGGACGCTCCGGCCAGTTCGATGATCTGTCTGCGGACGCTCTCCGGCAGGGTATCCCACCGCTCAATCAGGGCGGTCAATTCGGGGTATTTTTGCAGGCAAAAGGTTATGCTGGAGGATATGCCGCTTTTTTCGATGTCTGTAAGTTCTTTTGTTTTCTGTGTGTTAGCGTTTTCGTCAGACGGTTTGCTAAACCGTCGAGCGGATAACAATCCGTTCCCCGGGTTCGAATCCCGGCCTCTCCGATTTTTCTTCTCCAAAACGCCTTTTTTTACCCGGCAATTCCTGCCTATGTCGCTATCCAATAAAAAAGGGCATGCCGACAATCGGCACGCCCTTTAGGGGGTTACATCAAAGAGCAAACCTTATTTCTTTTTGCCCTTGGCTTTTGTGTTGCACTTGCCTTTGCAGGTGCAGCCGTACTGGACAGCGGCCTGCGCGGCGGCCAGACGTGCGATGGGCACGCGGAACGGCGAGCAACTGACGTAGTCCATGCCGACCTTGAAGCAGAACTCGACGCTGGCGGGGTCGCCGCCATGTTCGCCGCAGATGCCGATTTCCAGGTCCGGGTTGATGTGACGGCCGCGTTCGATGCCGACGTGAATCAGCTCGCCGACGCCGTTGACGTCGATGCTCTGGAACGGATCGCCTTCGAGGACGCCCTTTTCGACGTACTTGCCCAAAAATCCGCCAGTGTCGTCACGGCTGAAGCCAAACGTCATCTGCGTCAGGTCGTTGGTGCCGAAGCTGAAGAACTCGGCGACCTCGGCAAACTGATCGGCCAGCAGGGTGGCCCGCGGAATCTCGATCATCGTGCCGGTGAGGGTCTTGAGCTTCTTGAGGTTGTACTTGGCCAGCACTTCCTTGTAGACGCGCTTGACGATGGCGTACTGGTCTTTCAGCTCGTTGACGTCGCAGGTGACCGGGATCATGATTTCCGGATAGGGCTTTTTACCATTCTTGGTCAGCTCGGCGGCGGACTCGTAGATGGCACGCACCTGCATCTCGGTGATTTCCGGGAAGGTGACGCCCAGACGCACGCCGCGATGGCCCATCATCGGGTTGACTTCGTGGAGGCTCTCAAAGCGCTTGACCAGGTCGTTCATATTGAGATCCAGCGCCTTGGCCAGCTCTTTGCGTTTGCCTTCGTCCTGCGGGACGAACTCGTGCAGCGGCGGATCGAGCAGACGAATCACCACCGGCATTCCGTCCATGGCCTCCAGCGTACCCTTGATGGCCTTCTTGACGTAAGGCGCCAATTCGGCCAGGGCTTTTTTGCGTTCGTCGGTCGTCTTGGACATAATCATCTTGCGCAGGTAGAACAGCGGCTCGTCGCTGCCCTTGCCGTAGAACATATGCTCGGTGCGGAACAGGCCGATGCCTTCGGCGCCGAAGGATTTGGCCTTGGCGGCGTCTTCGGGCGTGTCGGCGTTGGTGCGGATGCCCATCGTGCGGCACTTGTCGCAGATGGCCAAAAAGTCCATCAGAACCCTGTTCTCTTCGCCCGCATCCATCATCGGGAGCTGACCGACATAAACGTTGCCCTTTGTCCCGTTCAGCGTAAGCCAGTCGCCTTCCTTAAGGACGGTGTCGCCTATGCGGATTTCTTTGCTCGTCAGTGCGACGTGAATTGCACTGCAGCCGACGATGCAGCACTTGCCCCAGCCGCGGGCAACCAGCGCCGCGTGGCTGGTCATGCCGCCGCGTGCCGTGAGGATGGCTTCGGCCGCACGCATGCCTTCCACGTCTTCGGGGTTCGTTTCTTCACGGACAAGGATAACCTTCTTGCCGTTCTTGACCCAGTTGACTGCGTCCGCCGCCGTAAAGACGATCTGGCCGCACGCCCCGCCCGGGCCGGCCGGCAGGCCTTTGCACAGCACGGCATGGTCCTTTTCGGTTTTCGGGTCGATGATCGGGTGCAGCAGCTCATCCAACTGCGCAGGCGTTACACGCGTCACCGCGATCTCCGGAGTAATCAGTTTCTCTTTGACCATATCGACGGCCATCTGGATGGCAGCCGGACCGTTACGTTTGCCGACGCGGCACTGCAGCATAAACAGACGGTTGTTTTCAATCGTAAACTCGATGTCCTGCATATCGCGGTAGTGCTTTTCGAGCCGGTTCTTGATGGCTACCAACTGCTTGTACAGTTTAGGCATGCCGTTTTCGAGCGTGACCAGGTCCTTGTTGTGTTCGGACTGGGAAGCGGCGTTGATCGGTGCGGGAGTGCGCGTCCCGGCCACAACGTCTTCGCCCTGGGCATTCACCAGGTACTCGCCGTAAAACTTGTTATCGCCGTTGCCCGGGTTGCGCGAGAACGCCACACCCGTGGCGCAGTCGTCGCCCATGTTGCCGAAGACCATCGTCTAAACGTTGACCGCCGTGCCCCATTCGTCCGGGATATTCTCAATTCGCCGGTAGCTGACGGCACGCTTGCCGTTCCACGATGAAAACACCGCGTGAATCCCGCCCCAAAGCTGATCCATCGCGTTGTCCGGGAAGGGCTTGCCGATGACATCCTTGACCTTCTTCTTGAACGCCTCACACAGTTCTTTCAGATCGTCGGCGGTCATGTCGGTGTCGCTCTTGTACCCTTTAGACTTCTTCAGATCGTCCATGATTTTCTCAAGCTGACGGCGAATACCCATGTCGTCCTTCGGCTCGATCCCCGCGGCCTTTTCCATCACCACGTCCGAGTACATCATAATCAAACGGCGATACGCGTCATACACGAACCGCTCGCTGCCCGACTGGGCGATCATGCCCGGAATCGTCTGACTGGTCAGACCGACGTTCAGAACCGTTTCCATCATACCCGGCATCGACGAGCGGGCGCCCGAACGCACCGAAACCAGCAGCGGATTCTTGGCATCCCCGAACTTCTTGCCCATGATCTTCTCGGTCTTGGCCAGCGACTTGGCCACTTCTTCTTTCAGACCGGTCGGATAGGTCTTCTTGTTGGCGTAGTAATAGGTGCACACCTCGGTGGTGATCGTAAAGCCCGGAGGTACCGGTACGCCCAGCGAGGCCATCTCGGCCAGGTTGGCGCCCTTGCCGCCGAGCAGCTCTTTCATTTTGGCGTTGCCGTCGGCCTTGTTGCCGCCAAAGAAATAGACCATCTTTTTCGGTTTTTTCACGGCGGCGGTTTTGGTTTTTGCCGTCGCTTTTTTGGTTGTTTGCGCCTTAGCCTTCGCTTTAGCCATAATTCTACATCTCCTGCGTTTAGACTGCCATTTCCATTCGTTTATGCGAACATTATCACTTCGGCCCGACACAGGCCGGATATGCGTCTTGGTGTTCTCACAATGATTAAAGGACGTTGACTATAGAAGAACGGCGGCGGCTTGTCAATCAGGAAATCGCCGCGATTGACGGATTTTTTTCTGTTCATCGTCTTTATAACTCTTGACAAGGCGAAAGGTTACACTATAATACCTGTTTGTTTTACGTTAAGAACGTGTCCGAAAGGCATTTGTATGTTTGCAACAGGAACAGTAAGTCGTGCAAAAGCATAGCGTTACAGTATGCTGGCTACGGGCGCAGCGTGTGCGCCGCCGACTGTGTGATGATAAGCGAAGCTCTTCAGGAAACGTGCGGACCGCGAGGTTTTTCACGGAGGGCAGCATGGCCGATTGATGGGAAAACCTGACTCGGCCGTCGGGTCTATTGGTGATCCGAGGCTTGATTGTGTGCTGCATCGACGTAAAGTGGCGACCTGAAGGTTTCCACTTTTTATTTTTGCAAGAGGAAAAAAGATAAAATGAATCAAGAATTGATCCGGATCGTTGACAACATCGCCCGCGACAAGAACATCGACAAAGAGTCCATTTTTCAGGACCTTGAGGCGGCGATGATCTCGGCGGCGCGAAAGCATTTCGGCCTTCAGCAGGGTACTGAAGGGGATGTCCTTGTGCACATTGACCGTGCCACCGGCGATATCACCGCCTATAAAGATGATGTGCAGATTGATGTTCGTCAACTGGGTCGGATTCCGGCACAAACCGCCAAGCAGGTGATGATCCAGAAGATCAAAGCCGATGAACGGGACAGTATTTATGCCGAATATGCCCAGCGACGCGGCGAGATCGTCAACGGCATCGCCGGCCGATACGACGGCGGTGTATTGGTGATCAACTTAAGCAATCGGGTCGAGGCGATTATGCCTAAATCCGAGCAGATTTCCGGTGAAACTCACCATCCCAGCGAGCGTATTCGCTGTATGATCCTTGAAGTCCGTGAGCAGTCCAATCAAATCAAGATTATTCTGTCGCGGACACATCCAGACTTTATTCGTCGTCTTTTTGAGTTGGAAGTCCCGGAAGTGGCCGAGGGGATTATCGAAATCAAGTCCCTGGCGCGCGAGGCGGGGTACCGCACCAAGATCGCCGTGGACAGCACCGATGACAAGGTCGATCCGGTCGGGGCGTGCGTGGGCGTACGAGGCAGCCGCATCCGCAATATCGTCGATGAACTCGGCGGCGAAAAGATTGATATCGTCAAGTGGAGCGATTCATCGCAAAACCTGATTCCCAACGCGCTGGCGCCCGCAAAGGTCAGCGAAATTGCGATCTGCTTCGAGTTGGGGCGGGCAACCGTCGTCGTAACCGAAGACCAACTGAGCCTGGCCATCGGCAAGCACGGCCAGAACGTGCGTCTGGCGGCCCGGCTGACCGGTTGGGACATCGATATTCTCACGCCCGACGAGTACAACAAGGAAGTCGAGCGGATGAGCGAATCGCTCAAGAGCATCGAAGGCGTGGATGACAGTTTTGTCGATAAGCTTTTGGCCCTTGGAATTATCTCAGTGCTTGACCTTGAAGAAGTGGGCACCGGCCCCCTCGTTGAAGAGTTGGGCATCGAGCTGCAACTGGCCGAACAGGTGATTCGGGCGGCGGGCGACGCGGCCAAAAAAGCCGCCGCCGAGAACGCCCAGACGCAGGCTCAGGCCCTGCTGCGACAGGAAAAAAGTAAGAAAAAACGAAAGTAAAAGTCGTCGAAACGACTTGATTCGGTACATTACGGAGAACGGTTTTGGCAAAATCGACACGTGTTTATTTATTGGCCAAAGAGCTTGGCGTCCAAAGCACAGCCATTGTGGAAAAGTGTCAGGCCGAAGGGCTGGGCGACATCAAGAACCACATGGCGGTGATCTCTGTCGGTTTGGCTGCGACCATTCGCGAGTGGTTCAGCGAGGGCGATCATGCCACGGCGGTGGAAAAAGCCGCGCCGGTGGACCTCAAGAAGGTTCGCGTCAAACGCAAGAAAAAAGAAGCCGAGCCGGCCGCCCCTCAACAGGAAACACCGACGGAGACTGCACCGGCTGAAGTGGCCCAGACCGCTGCGCCGGACATCGCAGCCCCCGTCGAAACGGAACCGTCTTTGGCAGAGCCGGTCGCCGAAGCGCCGCCGACCTGGGCCGAGCCTGCTGCTGAAACGCCCGCAGAAGAAGCGCCGCCGGAACCTGAGCCGGAACCTGAGCCGCAGCCGGAACCTGAGCCTGAGCCACAGCCCGAGCCGGAACCGAAAATCATTCTGCCTGCCGGCCCTATGCTTGACAAACCGAAACCGGCCGTACTGAGCGGACCGAAAGTCATCCGGGTTGAGGCCGTCGATGAAGACGCCTACCGTCGTCCGCCGGGCAGAAGCCGTTCTCAGCGCCCCGGACAATCACCGCGTCCGGCGCGGTCCAGAGCGATCGCCCCGGCGGTTGAACCGTTGATGCCCGGCCCGACCGCAGCACCCGGTGGAAAAGGGAAAAAATCTGGCAAAATCAAAACACACGGCCGCCGCAAAGAAGGCAGCGGTGATGCGCAGCGCGACCGCGGCGGGTCGGACATCAAGCGAGTTCGCCTTCGGGATATGGAAGAGCGCAAGGCCCGTCTGGCTGCCGCCGGCGGGAGCAGTCTCCGCGCCAAACCGTCACGACGCATTGAGGCGCGTTCCGCCGACGATATCGGCCTGCCGATTGAACGCCCTGCAAAAGCGTATGTCCACGAGCCGATCACCGTCAAAGACCTCTCGGCGGCAATGGCGGTCAAGGCCGGCGATATCATTACCAAATTGATGGCGCAGGGCGTGATGGCGACCGCCAATCAAGTCATCTCAACCGATGCGGCCGAACTGGTGGCCTTTGATTTCGGTACGGAATTGGTCATCGAACGCAAGCATACCATTCTGGAACAAATCGAAAAAGCCTATACGGAACGGTCCCGCGAGAACCTCCAGAAACGTCCGCCGGTCGTGACAATGCTCGGCCACGTCGATCACGGCAAAACGAGCCTGTTGGACTATATCCGCAAAACCACTGTTGCCTCGGGCGAAGCCGGCGGCATTACCCAGCACATCGGCGCTTACCAGATCGAAATCCACGGCAAAAAGATCACCTTTCTGGATACGCCCGGCCACGAGGCGTTTACCGCGATGCGTGCCCGCGGCGCGAATATGACCGATATCGTTGTGCTGGTGGTCGCTGCCGACGACGGGCTGATGCCTCAGACCATCGAAGCGATTCACCACGCCAAGGCCGCCGATGTGACGATTCTGGTTGCCCTCAACAAGATCGACCTGCCGGGCGTTGATATCAACCGTATCTATGGCCAGTTAGCCGAACATGCATTAACGCCCGCTGAGTGGGGCGGTTCCACCGAAGTGATCAAGACCAGCGCGATCACCGGACTGGGGATCGAAGAACTGCTGGAACATATTGACTTTACGGCCGAGGATAAGAATTACAGCGCCGATCCAAAGCTGCCCGCTTGCGGCTGGGTTGTCGAATCGAATATGTCGCCCACAAAAGGTCCAGTGGCCACCGTTCTGATCAAGGAAGGCCATATCGATAAAGGCGATATCGTTTTGGCCGGCGGTGTGTATGGCCGCATCCGCACCATTACCGACAGCCGCGGACGCAGCATCAAAACCGCCGGGCCGTCAACGCCGGTCGTCTTGACCGGTCTGGACGGCGTGCCGCAAGCCGGGGATAAATTCTATTGCCTGGCCGATGTCAATCAGGCCAAGCAGGCCGCCGAGGAAATGCAGCGGCTCAGCCGTGAGCAGACACTGGCCAAGCGCTCGCAGATTACGCTGGACAATCTCTTCAAGCACATCGCCGAAGGCAAGATCAAAGAACTCAACCTCATCGTCAAGGCCGACGTGCAGGGGTCGGTCGATGTGCTCAACAAGTATCTGACCGACCTGAATACCGACGAAGTCCGCGTCCGCATTATCCACTCGGCCGTTGGCGGCATCAACGAGGGCGACGTGCTGCTGGCCGAAGCGTCCGGCGCGATCATCATTGGCTTTAACGTCGTGCCCGAAGACCGCGTCCGACCGCTGGCCGAAAACAAAGGCGTCGATATTCGCCTCTACAACATTATTTACCGCATCACCGAAGACCTCAAAGCCGCGATGATCGGGATGCTCGAACCGGAGTCCGAAGAAAAAATCCTCGGTCGAACCGTGGTACGCGATACGTTCAAGGTCTCCGGTCTGGGCACGATTGCCGGCTGCTATGTGACCAACGGCGTTATTCCCAAAAACGCCAAGCTCCGCCTCATTCGCGACAATATCGTGATCAAGGACAAGTGCACCATCGAGTCGCTCAAGCACTTCAAGGACGACGCCCGAGAAGTTCGCGCCGGACTGGAATGCGGCATCAAAATCGCCGGATTTGACGACATCAAGCTGGAAGACATCCTGGAGGCCTTCGAGATCGTACAGATTAAACGGACATCGCTTTAAGCGAAGAGAATAGATGATAGATGATAGAAGTTAGATAACGGCACGGAAAAAGAATAGAAATAAATTTGAAAACTCCTGACTCCTGGCTTCTGACTCCTGACTTCTGATAAATTATGGAAACACGACGACAACTCAAAATGGCACGGGCAATTCGCGACTCGGTCAGCCGTGCGATCAGCACCAAGCTCAGCGACCCGCGCATCACCGGTCTGGTCAGTGTGACCGGCGTGACGATCTCGCCGGACGCCAAAAACGCTACGGTTTCTCTCAGCGTGTTTGGGGCCGATGAGACCGCCTCCAAGCTGACCTTTACGGCGATTCGCCACGCTGCCGGACACATCCAGGCCATCCTGGGCAAAGACCTGCCCGGCCGGGTCTGTCCCCATCTGAGCTTTGAGCTGGACACCACAATGAAAAAGACTCTTGAAACGCTCCGGCTGATCGACGAGGCCGAGCAGGAATACCAGGCATCCGACGAAGAGGAAACCGAATCGGATGAGGACGATACGGAGGCGTAAATCTCTCTGAAAAGGCGATACGGGTATGAAGAACAGCAAAGACTACAGTCCTAAACTTGCGAAACTCTTGAAGACGCTCAAAAAAGACGCCGCACCGATCGCGCCGCCCGTCTATGCGGATCCGGTGGAGGCGATTGTCTATGCCTTTATCAGCGCCTTTGCGACCGAGGCCAATGCGTCCAAAATCATTAATCGCATCAACAGCCATTTTGTCGATATCAACGACCTTCGCGTCTCGCGGCCGGAGGAAATTCTGGATGTCGTCGGCGAGACGTCTTCGCCGAAGGCCGCAGCGTCCGCACAGTCCCTGTTGGCGGTGCTGAATGCGATCTTTGAAAAATACGACAAAGTCAGCCTCGATATGCTGACCGAGGAAGGCAAGCGTCAGGCCCGCAAAGATCTCGAAGAAATCCCCGGAATGACATCGTTTGCCGCCGCCTATACCGTCCTGACAGCGATCGGCGGGCACGCCGTGCCCCTGACCGAAGGCATGGCCGATTACCTGCGCCAACAAGAATTGGTGCATCCGGACTCTACACTGCAGGAGATCGAAAGTTTTCTGGAGCGGCAGATCGCCGCAGCCGACGCTTATACATTTTATACCCTGTTCCGTGCCGAGAGTGAAGGCAGCGTGCACGCCGCGCCAAACGCGAACGCCAAAGCCAAAAAGGCTCCCGCCAAAAAAACCGGCGGCAAAAAAGCGACGGCCAAAAAGAAGACTCCTAAAAAATAACCATTAATTTGCAGAGGATCCAATAGTGTCAGAACACGTTTTAAAACTGGGCATCCCGAAAGGCAGCCTTCAGAATGCGACCTTCGATTTGTTTGAAAAGGCCGGTTTCAATATCAGCGGTTTCGAACGCAGCTATTTCCCGCGCATCGACGACCCGCAGATTCAGTTGATTCTGCTCCGCGCTCAGGAGATGAGCCGCTACGTCGCCGAAGGCGTGCTGGACGCCGGCTTTACCGGGCACGACTGGATCATCGAAAACGCCTCCGATGTGCACGAGGTCTGCCCGCTTCAGTACAGCAAGGCGACCGCCAACCCGGCGCGCTGGGTGCTGGCCGTGCCCAACGAATCGGATGTACAAAAGCCCGAAGACCTGGCCGGCGGCATCGTGGCCACCGAGTTGGTCAACGCCACCCGCCGATACTTTGAACAAAAGAACGTCAAGGTCAAGGTCGAGTTCAGTTGGGGCGCCACCGAGGTCAAGGCGCGGCTGGTCAACGGCATCGTCGAGCTGACCGAGACCGGCTCGTCGCTGAAGGCCAACAATCTGCGCATCATCGATACGATTCTGGTCTCCACGACGCGGTTCATCGCCAACCACAGCGCCTGGAAGGACGACTTCAAGCGGCACAAGATCGAAAACATTGCGATTCTGCTTAACGCCGCGATTGACGCGCGGACGCTGGTCGGCCTCAAGCTCAACGTGCCCAAACATAATCTTCAGGCGATCCTTGATCTGCTCCCGGCTGAAAAAAGCCCGACGGTGTCGTCGCTGGCCGATTCGGAGTTTGTCGCAGTCGAAATTCTCGTCGAAGAGAGCGTCGAACGCGAGTTGATCCCTCAGCTCAAACGCGCCGGCGCCTCCGGCATCTTTACCTATCCGTTAAACAAGGTGATCCATTAAAAAATTTTAATTGAAACCGCCGACATAAAAGGAAAAATTCGAAACACGAAATTCGAATCCCGAAACACTATAGAATTTCTCAATGACAAAAATTCAAAACAACTCGTTTGAGACATTGGAATTTCCTCCATTCGAATTTGTTTCGAATTTCGATATTCGCATTTCGAATTTAACGCTGTACTCTCGTCGGCAATAACACACTTAGGATACGATTATGGCTGGACATTCGCACTGGGCGGGGATTAAGCACAAAAAAGCCGCCAACGACGCAAAACGCGGAAAACTGTGGAGCAAAATTGCTCGTATGATCATCGTTGCCGCCAAGGTCGGCGGCGGCGACCCGGCGGCCAACCTGACGCTGCGCTATGCCATCGACAAGGCCAAGGCCGCCAATATGCCCAAAGACACCATCGAAAAGGCCGTCAAAAAGGGAACCGGCGAACTCGGCAACATCACCTATGAAGAAGTCCTCTATGAAGGCTACGCCCCCGGCGGCGTGGCCGTGATGGTCGAGGGGTTGACCGACAACCGCACCCGCACCGCACCGGAGATCAAAAAAATCTTCGAACGCCGCAACGGCTCGCTGGGCGCCGTCGGCTGCGTAAGCTGGATGTTCAAAAAACGCGGCCTCATCACCGTCAAGACCGACGCCATCGACGAAGAGTCCCTGATGGAAGTCGCCCTGTCCAACGGCGCCGATGATATGGAAAACATCGGCGAGTTTTACGAGATCACCTGCGCCCCGGACGCCTATGACGGCCTCAAGGCCGCCCTCGAAGCAAAGAACATCCCGCTGGACAGTGCGGAACTGTCGATGCTGCCCGAAAACACCGTGACCGTGACCGACCCGGAAATCGCCCAGCGGATCCTGTCGCTCATCGAAGAATTTGAAGACCACGACGATGTCCAGGAAGTTTACGCCAATTTCGACATCCCCGACGATATCCTCAATAAAATCCAGTAATGTGACGGGGCGAGCCTGCGGGCTTGCCCCTTTTTTCATCCCTCGACCTGAATTCATTTCCCTAATGGCTGCCCTTTGTGCGGATAAGCCTGCGCAAGGATCGATCCCAGTCCAGATAGTGGAAACGCTATTTATTCGACATAAGTCTTTTTAGAATAAGCATAAAGCAATGGTTTTACTAAAGTTATGGATGTCCCCCCCTGAACCATCTATTAATCCGTGTGTCGGCGGTTCAGGGTTGTCTTTGCGATACATTCGGGACTCCATGTGCAAGGGTTTTGAAGGTCTTGATTCGCATTCCGTTCACTTCAGAACGTATAAACCAAACCCATCGCTTTGTAAAACAAGGACTTCCAGATTATTCAGCAAGCCCTAATGCAGGCAATATCCCAGCCAGAACATCCCCAACTTGGCAAGGTCATCGATATTAACCTGTCCATCGCCGGTTATGTCTCCTATGACGGGTATCGTCTCGGTCTGCCATTCCGCCGCGACATAGGCGAATTCTACAAGGTTTATAATTCCATCCGAGTTAAGGTCCAGCCCACAGATACATTGTTCATATTGGGAGTACACCATATCATCCAAGCAATAATTTTGCTGATGGTTGCCCGTTCCACCTACTAACCGAACTGAGGTAAAAGGTGTATCCGAGATGAATCCCCAAAATTCGCCGCCGTAACTATTTGGAATGAATCCTACGTAAGGCAACAAATCGTCGATGTAGATCAGCAGGTAGTTTCCAGAGCCGCCGGGACCGCCTAACGTCCAATTTCCCCCAAATCCGATAATCGCAGAAGCAAAACTCCATCGGGTTGTCGGCTCATTCTGACTGGTTGATGCCAAGACATCCTGATAGAATTCTTGAGCAGGATTGATATGACCTGACTCGGTTGACACAAAACTTACCCCGAAGTTCAGTTGGCTGTCCGAAAAATCCTCTGTTACAAATGACCCGCTCAGTGCATTTTCCCATTCTGTCTTGTCGGTGTAAACCGTAATCTCCGCTTCACTTACCGCGACTATCGAGGACATGAAGGTTATCAACCCCACTTCCCAAATCAGTAATTTGCACATAAGCCATCCTTTCTTATCTTGATAAGTTTGGATGTTCCAAAAAATCCCATTAACGGACATTTTCATCATATATTGTACCGTCGAAACCACAAAAGATATCAATATTTTCGGAAGTTCATAATAATATTTTACAGCTTTGAGTTTCCATTTGTCAGTGTTGAGAGAGTGCTGGTTTAAAGCCGCGGCGTAAAACACTTTCGATATTAATGACACGCCACTTTTTTGAGCAATATAAACATCTCTCACAAAAGGACTTATGTCCAATGTATCAAGTGTGTGCAGAATAAATAATTATGTATTAGACAAATGGCTAAGAGATTAATATAGTTACGGTTAAGAGTGCCATGAACGACAAATATGCTATTGTGGATCATGTTTTGGTGGAAACTCTGATGCAGATATTAATAGAATTGTTACCGCAGTTAAAAGGACAAAGCCAAACCTCACCTCTACAGACGACTGAACCTCTAAACGAACCGCTTGACAGGTCAAAAAAACCAACCATTGTATTGAATAGGAGAGAATCATGAAAAACGCAAAACCATGGTGTGTAATGTATTTGACTTTAGCAGTATTGTGGAGTGCGGCAAGCGCCGCGACCATTGCCCCTGACGCAACACGAGTGCAGAGCAATGCGATTGCCCTCATTCCGCAATCGGCGGCCGACGGAAGACCGGCAATGGTTCCCGCTCCCGTGGCGTCTTCAAACGCTCCTGCCTTCAGGGCACATCCTTCACCGTATAATGTCTCGAATGCTCAGTATCCCCGGATTGAGGCCAACTCGCGCGTCACCTTCCGGTTTACTGCCCCCGATGCCGAGAAGGTACAGGTTGCCCTTGTCACGTCCGGACAGAATTCATTGAATCCGCTTCCTTACGATATGGTGAAAGGTCAGGACGGTGTGTGGACTTACACCAGCGAACCCCAAAGTCCGGGGTATCACAATTACTGGATGATTGTCGATGGGGCAACCGTATTGGATCCTGCTACGAATGCATTCATTGGGTACAGCCACATGTGCAACGGCTTTGAAATCCCGGAACCGGGGGTGGATTATTATGATTTAAAGGATGTTCCTCACGGTGACGTGCTGATTAAGAATTACTATTCCAAGACCCTTAATGCCTGGCGTCGTATCTTCGTCTATACACCGCCGCAATACAGCAAGGACGCCACAACCCGCTACCCGGTGCTCTATCTTCAGCACGGCGGCGGCGAGGATGAGCGCGTATGGATCGAGATGGGGCGAACCCACCTGATTCTGGATAACCTGCTCGCCGAGGGCAAGGTCAAACCGATGATTGTTGTCATGGAAACAAGTTATATGCCCAGGCCGGCCGGAGGGGGTGGGGGCGGGTTTGGCGGATTCGGAGGTGCCGGCGGCGGATCTTACGGCCAGTTGATGATCAATGATCTGATCCCTTGGGTGGACAGCAACTTCCGCACGCTGTCCGACAGGGAACACCGGGCAATGGCGGGCCTTTCTATGGGCGGAATGCAGACGGCATCGGTTACCATGGCCAACCTTGATACGTTCTCGCACATCGGACTGTTCAGCGGCGGCGCCGCGATTGGATTTATGGGCGGTGGTTTCGGAACGGGTTCCGATACGGCTCCTGCACGACTCGACCTGAGCAGGATCTATAATGGTGCAATGACTGACCCGGACGAATTCAACAAGAAAGTCAAGGTCCTCTTCATGAGTTTTGGCTCGGAACCTCCGCTGGAGAATCCGGAGGGCCTGAAGCGGCATCAGGAACAGCTCGTTGCCGCCGGGATCAAGAACAGCTATGTGTATATTTCTCCCGGAACCTCCCACGAATGGCAAACATGGAGAAGAAGTCTTTATACATTCGCTCCTCTCCTGTTCAGGGATGCGGCAATAACCGCATCAGGGACTGACACATCACCGGCAGTACCGTCAGAGTACACCCCGCCGCGAGAGGAGGATATTGTTGACGCCGCTTCATCATGGTTGCTGCGGCAGCTTCAGGGTAATAGCGAACCGTAAAATATATTGACTGATTGCATGGTTGACAATTGTGCCGTCCTATGACAACTATATTTAGGAGAATCACACTATGAAAGTAATCCGAATACTTACGAATGCGCCTGCCGGGATTGCACAATCCTGTTTCTTTACAATTACATTTTTATCTCTATTGACGCCGGCATTGGCGCTTGAAGGCCAGGTCGGTATCCACGATCCATCCACGATCATGAAGTGCGACGGCAAATACTACACGTATGGTACAGGCGGCACAGCATTGGTCTCTGACGATGGATGGGTATGGCGTGCCGGTACCCGGGCGACGCGCACCGGTGCAGCGCCTGACGTCATTCAGATTGGGGATCGCTACTTACAATATATTTCTCACGGTACCTTCATTTGGAGCAAAAGTCTGGATCCGGAATCCCCCGATTATCAATGGCATGATGGTAAAAATGCCTTCGGAATGGAAGGGGAAAATGATTTCATGAATCCGATCGACCCGGGGCTGTTTCTTGACCCGACCACCGGGAAGTTGTGGGTGGTCTATGGTTCATATTTTGGTTACCTCCGGGTAGTCGAACTCGATCCAGACACCGGCGAGCGCGTCGATGATAAATCCTACAACGTCGCAGTGAACTGCGAAGCGGCTACGATCATTCATCACGAAGGATACTATTATTTGCTGGCGACCCACGGCAGTTGCTGCGCGGGTTCAAATTCCGGCTATAATATACGAGTCGGCCGCTCAAAAAATGTGACCGGCCCCTATATCGACAACATGGACATTGATATGATGCTGGGCGGCGGAAAACTTGTCTGTGGATCCAGAACCCGACTAATCGGCCCCGGCCACTTCGGCCTGATCGATGAGGGTGATGGCGTCCAGAAATTCTCACTGCACTGGGAAGCCGATCTTGACAGGAGCGGCAGTTTTGGCATTTTAGATATTCTTCCATTGCTATGGAAAGACGGCTGGCCCGTAGCCGGTCAACACTTCAAGGCAGGTGTTTACGAAATCGAATCCGTCCGCACCGGATCCGCCCTCGAGATTGCCGTAGAAGGCGTACCTGTCGGCGGAGGGCGTGGCGGCGCAAGAGGACTCGGCGGCAGACGCGGTGGCGGTGGCGGCGCAACCACTGTGGTTCCCGACCAGGATGTCGCAGAAGTCTCAGTCAACTGGCCGAAAGGCGATATTGACATTCGTATGGCGATCTATATGTGTCAGGCTCAGCAGAAATGGTCGGTTACCCCCGCAGAAGGCGCCGGAGGGTATCTCGGTGGACCCTATTTCAAGATCACAATCGCCGGTACAGACCGAGCTCTGGCCGCCATCGAAGGCGGTGAACTGGTCTCCGTTCCTGAGTTTACAGGTGCCCCTGAGCAACTTTGGCGCATTGATCAGCTCACCGACGGAACGTGGCGTATTATGCCCAAGTCGATCCCGAATACGGATGAAAAAATGGCTCTGTCAGCGATCGGTCACAGTTTTGCAACTCTGGAGAAGTATGATCCCGACAGTGAGAAACAACGCTGGATTTTCAATCTGCCTTGATAATTAATCACGGATCGCAATAGTCATAAACCAACATGTTTAGATAAGGATATTAATGATGATTTCGCAATGGAACTTCCACAGATCGTTAGGTGTTGTATGGGCTGCATCTTTATGTCTGGGTATAACGGTCGTATCCGGTTCTTCTGCCAACGACCATGAAACCTTTATTTTGACTCCCCAATCAGCACAAAAGGCGCCAAACTCCGATGGTTTTATTCAACTTTGGCATCTCTTGGAACCTATCTCAGCCAGTGGAGAAACCCAGAATGCCGTTCAGGCAACGGTTAAAACGGAACATTTTCCCGGACAATTCACTGTGGTGCCAAAAGACGGCGATAAGGTTACGGTTAACGGAACAGAACTGACGTGGCATGACGTTGACACAAACAAATATAATATCAATCTTTATTATTTTGCTCAGGCACACAGAAAAAGTCCTTCCGGCGCCTTGTTCTGGGCGGTGACGGTTATCAATTGCCCCGAAGAGATGGCGGGTGTACGTCTGGCGGTCGGTTCCAACTCGGCCTCCGTCTGGTGGGTTAACGACAAAGAAGTCATCGGCATCTACGGAAACCGGCAAACGGTTGTAGATGACGGCATCTCAAAACGACTTACGCTTAAAAAAGGTCGAAACGTCATTCGCGGCGCCATCGTCAACGGCAGCGGAGCCGCCGATTTTTGTGCCCGGATTCTTGACCGTGAGGGCAAACCCCTCAAGAATTTTACCATACATCTGAACTGAGGAAACAACTGAATTCTTCCTTTCACAGAGTCGGGGAATCGCAAACAACAGCTTACCTTACAAATGGAGGTTATGATGAAACACAGTCCTTTCGCGATAATGTGCGTGCTGTTTTTATTTGTCATCCCGGCAGCGTTGCTGCATGGCCAATCATACTACCCTGAAAAGCCTGAAGATCCGGGAGCCGTCTATTTTACGCCGGACAATTTTACGATCCATGCAGACGGTATTGGCGATGACTCCGATGCTCTGCAGGACGCTGTCACGCGTGCAGGCGGAGGAATTCTTTTTATTCCCGCGGGTCGTTATCGTATCACAAAGACGATTATTGTCGGTGGCGGAACCCGTCTTATCGGCTATGGCAAGGAACGTCCTGTCATTGTATTGCCTGCAAATACACCCAGTTTCCAGTGGGGAACCGGTAAGTACATGTTCCATTTCGCACAATATAATCTCCCGCGTTCGAATCCGAATACACCTCAAACCGCTCCAGGTGGAGGCGGCCGAGGCGGTTTTGGAAGACGAAGCATGGCTTTCAGCGATGCTTCAGAAACGGCTTTTTATGGCGGCATGGACAATATTGATATCGTCATCGAAGAGGGCAATCTCGCCGCAATTGCAGTGCGTTTTCACGTCGCCCAGCACAGTTATTTACGGCACATGGATTTTAATATCGGCACGGCCCGCGCCGCGGTTGAGGATATCGGAAACCAGATTAATGATGTTAATTTTAAGGGCGGCAAGTACGGTATCATTACAAAAAGAACCTCCCCTGTCTGGCAATTTCTCCTGATGGATTCACACTTTGAAGGCCAGAGCGATGCCGGTATTCACACAATGGAAGCCGGTTTTACCATGGTTCGGGTGAGCTTCGAAAACATGCCGGTAGCCGTTCAAATTGCTTTGGGGGAAGTGGAACAGCTTTATGGGCGCGACCTGCAAATGAAGAATATCAGTTGGGCCGGGGTTAAGCACGGCAATGCTGAAAATCTTCATTCTGCCGTAACGTTCACGAATATCGCGTGCAGTGATGTTCCAACGTTCTATCGCGGCGATGAGGTGCTCAAGGGTCCTTCACAGCATTATGTCGTGGACAACTTCTCAGTCGGCCTCGATATCGGGCCGGACGGCAGAGAAAAGGGAGTCGCCATGCATCACAAATCGCGTGCGCTCTCAGAACCGCCGCCGTCGGTTCCAACAGATATTCCAGCACTGCCTCCAATGAGTGAATGGGTCAATGTCCATACACTTGGCATCACTGGCAATGCCGACGTTACGGAAACATTAAGAGAGGCAATAGACAAACATAAAGTGCTGTATTTCCCGATGGGACGATACAATGTCTCTGGACCGGTAAGACTTAAAAAGGATACGGTGATCATCGGTCTGCATCCAAGCAGAACGACACTTTCCGTTCAGGGTAACGCAGGAACCGGTGAAGAACCCGTCGGTGCTGTCATTGCTCCCGGGGATGGAAAAAACATTGTCTGTTCGATTTCCGTTTCACCCGGCCCCTATGCCGGGGTACTGTGGATGGCGGGGCCGCATTCCCTGATGGATGATGTTTCATTCGGCGGCGGCGGCGGTATGGGCCGCCGTGGCGGCGGAGGAACAACAGCACGGAATCCCGATATTTGGGTGACCAACGGAGGCGCCGGGATTTTTCGAGGTGTCTGGCCGCACGGCACAAGTTCCAGCGAAGGATTCGTGATTGAAAACACAACAACAAAAGGCATCATCTACCAGATGTCCGTTGAACACCACAACCGTGTCGAACTGGTCATGAAGAATGTCGAGAACTGGGAATTCTATGCGTTGCAGACAGAAGAGGAAAATCCTGCCGGGCATACTGCAAATGCCATGCACATGGAGGATTGCAAAAATATCCTGTTTGCCAATACCTATATGTACCGTGTCTCCCGTATAACATGGCCGACAAAGTACGGTATGATCATAAAGGACTCTGATAATATCGTCTTTGAAAACATGAAAGTGTTCAGTCAGACAAGGCTGGCATTTGATTGTGCTGTCTATCATGAAAACAGCGGGGTGGAAGTCCGACAGCAATTCTTTACGAACTTTGTTATTAACAAGGATCTTAAATCACCTGAGCCGCTCCCGTTGCCGGAAAAGCTGTTCCCCAAAAATGCCGCTCTCGAAAAACTGGCGTCCGGCTACAGAAATGCGGCAGGTCTGACGACAGACTCCAAAGGAAATCTCTATTATGCCGATGACTCTAACCGCAAAGTTTACAGGTGGAATGCGGCGGATAAAAAAGTGGAGTTGTTGACAGAGACTCCGAATAACCAGCCAATGGTGATGGCGTTTGTTGAACCTTCGACGCTGCTAATGGTGGCACGAGAAAACAGAGTACTCGCGTTGGATGTATCACAAGAAGACGCAGGCCCGCAGGTCATTACCGGTGTACCAGAAGCCGAACCGGGTACGAAGCTCCTGATTCCTGTGGGAATTCATAACATGATGTCGGTGTTGGATGATCTGCTGGAACATCGTGATTATACGTATCGCATGGGAAGCAATACCGCAGTCGTCAGTATTCAGGAAAATGCTCGCCGCGAGTATTTCTATGCACCTAATACCCAAACAGCCGTCAAGGCGGGGGGCACCTGGCGTCCGCTTCCTCAGAGTTCAAATATGGCCGCGTTTGCACCGGGAGATACATTCTATGTCGCCAGCGAAGACGACGGCAAAACATACCGGGCGAAACTGAATAAAAACGAGACACTTACATACTGCGTTTTTGCCGAGCGCGGCGGTACTGCGGCTGTCGAAGATGCGGCCGGAAATGTTTACATCGCCAGTGATCAGGTCTATATTTACAACAGTAAAGGCGAGCAGATCGGCGTACTCGAAATACCGGAACGCCCGGGCAGTCTCGCCTTTGGCGGTCCCGATCATAAAACGTTGTACATCGGAGCACGCACTTCGCTGTATTCTGTACGCACAGGGAACCCCTGAACTGCCGACACGCATAAATTATAAAATGGCTCTTCTTCAATAGGTCTGGTTGGTCAGATGGATCGCCGAGATGACGCCGTCCAACTCGCCCTTGATAAAGGCATTATGACGGACGCCTGTGTGCTGTTTGAGTGCTTTTTCAATCGTCGCGGCACAAGAGGCGAAGTGCATGTCGCTGATTTTGTGGTCTGTTGTTTTGATGGCCATGCTTGCGTTCGCTATAGCGAAAAGCGTTCGTGATGGATTCGTCTCTCGTCGATGTTCAGTTCGTGCAGGGCCGTGATGACCTTGTTCATCATCGCTGGCGGGCCGCACAGATACACGTGAGGTGTCGTCTGCGCCCGGTCGGGTTCCAAAGGCGATGAAGAAATCGTAAAGGGATGCAGTTCAGAAAGTCGGCCCGGCCGGATCAGCTTGAGGGACATAAACCAGCCGGGATGCCTGCAGCCGATACTCTTTGCTGAAATGCTTCGTCTTCATGGACACTCTTGTAATGTGGACTCATATTGTGCATTTCCAAGCCCCTCGTTTCCAGTCTCCGCTGCCCGTTTAGCACCGCACACATCCCGCCCCTGTCATCATTTTGGTTTTTTGCCCAAAAATTATTAAATTTAGAATTGACACACTACATATTGTTGTTACGATAGTGTCAATGTCTATGATATTGTATTGGGAATACTCCTTGCCAGCTGGGGATTCTACCGTGAGGTGTCCGTATTGCAAAGAAGACCGCGACAAAGTCATCGATTCCCGTTCGAGCGACGGCGGGCGGGTGATTCGGCGGCGGCGTGAGTGCTTGGCCTGCCAGCGGCGATTTACCACCTATGAACGCATCGGGGAGAATGTCAAACTCAACGTCATCAAAAAAGACGGCACCCGAGTTCCCTATGACCGGTACAAGGTGATTTCCGGACTCCAGAAAGCCTGTTACAAGCGGGCGATCTCGGCCGAAAGAATCCAAGAGATTGCCGACAAGATCGAAGAGGATATTTTCCGCAGTTTTGACAAAGAAGTTGCTTCCGGCTATATCGGCGAGCGGGCGATGCGTCATCTTCGCCGCATCGACAAAGTGGCCTATATTCGTTTTGCCAGCGTCTATCGGGAGTTTACCGACGCCGACGCCTTGTTGGATGAAGTCAGTCAGGCCTTCTCTGAATCAGACAACCCTGAACAGCCCGGCCTGTTTTTATAACTCGGACGGGTCAAAAACAGACATTTTTAGTGTTTGAAAGGGTTAGCGAAATGCAGATTCGGGTTCTAAAATCCGACGGCAGCACTGAGCCGTACCTGCACACCAAGGTACTCGGCACATTTCATTACGCACTGGCGACAGCCGGCGATGCCCCGATGTTTGCCGCTGAGCAGATGTCCGAGGCGGTGACGTATTATTTGTATCAGCGCAGGCCGACCGGCCAGATTTCCGCCGATGAAATTCATCTGATGGTTGAATCGGTGCTTACGGCGACGGGATTTTCGCACGCGGCCGCGGCCCTGAATCGCTATCGCCTGATGCGCAAGCTCAAGCGGCGGCGGATCGAGGTCGTTGGGGACGCCTCACACAACAAAGGCGATTATGCGTCCGAGTGGAGTAAGTCGCGGTTAGCGGCTTCACTGGTCCGAAATCACCAGATTGACGCCCTGACCGCCCGTGCAATTGCCGGCGCGGTTGAGGAAAAAGTGATCGGAATGAATCTGACACGGCTTCGAAAATCCCTGCTCCGCCAGCTTGTGTTGGGCGACGTGGAAAGTATGCTGGAAGCCCGCTGTCAACTGGAAGCTTCGGCCCTATAACAGTCCGCCGGCGGCCGACCGGCGAAAAAACATAAGTTCGGGTGCGAAATGGAGTTCGCGACAGGCAGCCGACGAGAGGGATTGCGTCCGCCGCGGCAAAGAAAACCAAATCCGACAGGATGGGGAACAATACTGTGGCCGGCTGCTTGGCTTTATTGGGGAAAGGGGACAGGTAAGGACTATTTCGGTCGCCCGCCATGGTTGCCGTTCAAGAGCTGTCATCAGAGGACGTACAATATCTCTGTCCAAAATACGCTCGAACAGATTTCCCGAATTTGAGCCTGCACCCCGGAAAATGATTTAAAGGGTAAAGGAAAAAAGGGAAACTCGCTTACTTTTTTCTACGTCGCAGCATCAAACTACCACCCAGCAACAACACTAAACTGCAAGGTTCAGGGACGGAGGCGACACGAAACCCTACGCTGCCGGCCTCGATGTCCGGAGTGGCGATGTTCCGGTAGAAAGAACTGAGGAAGTCGACGACGCCGGTGTCGCCGAAGGAGCCACCGCGGACGCCGCGTTCGGAACCGGATAAATAAGCTCCAGTATAAAACGGACTTTCTATCCACTCCCAGACATTCCCCATCATTCCATACGTGCCATTGAGTTCTTCCGAACCGCTACCGACTGCCCACGGGCCGGGAGGATTGGTGGCGTATCCACCGTCCCAATAATTCCATCCCGTTCCGCTGATGCCGTCGCCCTGATGCAGCGTTTCGCCCGGTTTTGTTGCGTACGCTTGCAGACTCTCCCCGTTCCAGTAGGCCGCCTTGACCCATTCATTCTCCGTTGGCAGGAAATACTTTGCATTGCTGTTGCGGAAGGGATTGCTTGCATCGTAGCCGGCATCCGTCACATCCCACACAGTAAAAGTAGTGCCGTTAAACTTGTATGCCGCCGTGTTTTCAGTGTTGGTGTTGAGCCAGTTAACGAATTGTGCCGCCTCGAACCAGCTTACATTATTGCTTGGGTGGTCAGCTCCTGTCCAATAGGGGTTATTGGCAGCAAACTTGGCAAACTGGGCATTGGTGATTTCGAACTTGCCCATCCGATAATCATTGTTGACGATACCGTACCCTCCGGTGGGATTGGTCGCCCCCGAAATCGTCACAAACTCAATCGTGAACTCGTTGGCCGTGCCCTCAGCAAACGTATCCGCAAATGAAACACCCGAAATGAACAAACATACAACGGTTGATAATAGAAATGTCTTTTTCATCTTTTCATCCTTTCCCAAAAAGTGGTTTGTAATTGTCGGTGGGTTTTCTCCCCTATCTTTCCAAGGCATTGATTGTACCAACTCACCCTGTCCGAAATCAAGGGAAAACTAAAAATCCGTAGTTTCCACGGGTTATAAATCGCTACAAAAGCACCCCAACTGCAGATATAGCGGGTAAAGTCGGCGGGTATATAGAAAAGCTGGAGATAGAGTTAAGCCATCTCCATCCAGTGGTCTCCGTTTTACCTCGACGTTTCTCCACTGAAATTTGGCCAATTTCGACTGAAACGTCCTGTCTTAAAACGACATAATAAACAAGAATTCACTAAAAATTCATATTCATCACGATTATCAGTATAACAATCGAAATTATAGGCAAAAGGATGAATTAATGTCGAGAAAAATATTAATGCATTGCGAACAAGTGTGTGAGAATCTAATTCCGGGACGTTAGATTTGAATTCTCGTGTTTTTCCCCATAGAACCGTTAGAAGTGCAATGTTGCAGCCGCAACCTTTTATCACGCGTTGTGGGCTAATAATTGCGATATTTTTGCGATTCTTATAGACAATTCTGTTAAAATACGCCGGAGGTGTTGCTTTTCTGTGCTCGAACAGGTACAAAATGACACGGAAATTTAACGTTAACCCTTTTTAAGAATTCTCGATGAGGTGACATTATGGCAGACCTGAAGGCATTAAGCGAAGCGATTATCAAGGGCGACCAGAAGACCGCGGTTGATATCACCAAGGCCGCGATCAGCGAGGGGATGGCCCCCGAGACCATTCTGGGCGACGGCCTGATTGCCGGGATGAATGTAATCGGTACGCGTTTCAAGGCCAACGAAGTCTATATCCCCGAAGTCTTGATAGCCGCGCGGGCAATGAAGATGGCGATGGAACATCTGGAGCCGGTGCTGGTGGCCGCGGGCGTCAAACCCCTCGGCAAGGCGATACTCGGCACGGTTCAGGGCGACCTGCACGACATCGGCAAGAATTTGGTCGTGATGATGCTCAAGGGTGCCGGCTTTGAGGTCGTTGATCTTGGCGTCGATGTCTCGTCGGACAAATTCGTCGCCGCCGCCAAAGAAGGCCAGCCGCAGATTGTCGGCCTCAGTGCCCTGCTGACGACCACGATGCCCTCAATGGAAAAAACAATTTTGGCGCTGAAAGAAGCAGGCATCGCCGCCAAAACGATGATCGGCGGAGCGCCGGTCACACAGGCCTACGCCGACAAAATCGGCGCCCACGGCTATGCGCCCGACGCCGCCAGTGCGGTCGATCTGGCCAAACGCCTGTTAAATTAAGCGTGTTAATCAAGCCCTGCCTTGAGCGGCGCACGCCCGATTTGTCGGGGGTGCGCTGTTTTTTTTGTCCTGCCGGCGGCTGATTATGCGAAGCCGAAAAATCTACGGCTTGCCGGCGATGCAGAACAGATGCTTTTCCGTGGGTATCAGAAGGCGATCCAAAAGGGCGCATGTACGTCAATAAATGTGTCACTAATTGCATCGCCTGTTCCTTTAGACAGTTGTTGATTATGAGTTCCGGTTCATCAATCACGAACAATCTGTCCCTGCCATCATACACATAATCACACTTTTACCCTACCGGGATCGACAAAACCGTTTGCCTATTCTGTACAGAGTTTGAACGGAATGCCGCAAGGCTTTGATTTAAGGAAAGTTACATAACATTTAGATCGCTGAAGATAGGGCATTAATGCCCGGGGAAAAAACTGCGCATAAAAAAATCCGCCAGCGGCATAAAGAAGGAGGAAAAGAAGTTGGTGAACTTCCCAGGGCTACTACCGCTGGCGGCAGAAGGAGCATATATATATAGCAGACCCCTCTGAACCTGTCAATGCTTTTTTTGGAAAAAATTAAAAAATCCGCCTCGATGTCGCTTGTTAAATCCATAAGATATTTCAAAAAATAGGCTTATGGCCAAATAACGAATTGCATATAAAGTAAGAAATCGCCACAGAAACGGAAGATTTTCTTGTGGCCAGAACGTTTATATCGCTTTATCGTGTCACTGTCCGGACGTTATTTCGCCGCTTGTGCCTGCTTTAGCACCTCGAGCACCCGAGATTCAAAATGAAACGGATAGACATTGCAACTGAGGGTTTCGCCGGGAACAGCCAGTCCGTCTTTGGACAGGGACTGACAGATCAGCTCTTTGTCCTCCGGAAATTCGTCGACGACCATTTTGATGAACAAGCGTTTGAGTGTTTTTCGCCGGTTCTTTTTTGCCAACATTTTTTCATCGCCCTCTTTGCCGGCGGCCCGAAAGTAACTGCGGATCTTCTTGAGCGTCGGCCGGTCGCCCTGAAAATACTTGTCAAAACGCTGCGAGATCCGTTCGGGCAGATATTGGGGGGCTTCGATGACCATCTTTTGAATTTCATCCGTGCTGTAGTAAAGAAACGGATCGCCGAAGAACGCGGCCGCACTGTAATTGAGCCGAAGGTCCGCCAAATATGCGGGCAGCGTCTTGCTCCCTCGCTGCGGGTGCAGAAAATCACGCGGGCCGTCGCCGACCAGAACCGTATAGCAGTAGCGATTTAAATCGGGGCGGTTGAACCGGATGATATCGCTGTAGGCCCGCTGAAGCCGCGCCTGGGTGTGGCTGCGGACATCCATAATCAGCACCCGCGAGGTAATGGTATCGCGGGCCAACGCGAGGATATCGCCGGGCGCACCGTCGCCGGGCGTAATCAGCTTGACGGATTCCAATCCGGGGTATTCGCCGAGCCTTTCACGAATATCTTCCAGAAGGACACGATCCATCGTGACGATATGGATCGTATTGTTTCTGTTTGTGTAATGCAGCATCGTAAATTAAGAATTAAGAACTAAATTTCTATCTTCGTATCTTTCGTGGTGAATATAATCTTATTGCTTACGAAAGACGGCGACGACGTTTTCGACCTCGACGACGAACAGCCGGTTGTCGCCTTCAAAATCCACCGGGATCGCGCCCTTGGGGTTGAACAGAACCTTGTCGTACTGCCTGAGAGGTAACTCCGAGGACATCTCGATCTCGGCCGAGACCGACACGATGCGCCCCGTGATCGTGGGGATTTCGATGTTGTCGGGCAGTTGAATGCCGCCCTTGGTCTGCTTTTTGTCCTCGTCCTTGCGGATCAGGATGCGCTTGCCGATCGGCTCAATCGTCTCAAACGGCTCGTTCGGGATGTCCTTGTTGATATCCATCTGTGTTCACTGCCTTATTTTACCGTGGGCGGTTATGATTTTTTCGTTTTGGTGGTTTTTTTACGCGTCGCCGGTTTTGCTTCCGATTTGTCCGGCGCAAGAATTTTTTTGGCCTCTTCTTCAGTGGCGGGCGGCCATTTTCCAACAGCGGCCAGTTCCTTTAATTCATCCAGTTTTTTCACACTGACGATGGTGCGGCAGCGCGGAAATTTGTTGCAGCCCATAAACGGCCCGCGTTTGCTCTGTCGGATGACCAGCTCGCCGGTCTTGCACTTGTGGCACTTGACGCCCGTCGGCTCAGCCGGCGGCGCCGGCGGCAGCGGATTGCCCTCTTTGTCCATCTTGACGATGGTCTTGCAGTTGGGATAATCCGAACAGCCGAGGAACGGTCCGAAGCGGCCGGTCTTGCGGGCGAGCGGCTTTTGGCAGTTGGGGCACTTGTGTTCGGTGATGTCGGCAGCGGCTTCGATCATTTGTCCTTCCTTATCACAGGGACATGCATATTTACACTCCGGATATTTCGAGCAGCTCAAAAACTTTCCGTTTTTGCCGAAGCGATAGACCATCGGGGCCTTGCACTCCGGGCAGGTGTAGTCGCTCGGCTCGGTCTCGGCCTTGGCGTGCTTCATTTCCTCGGCGGCTTTTGCGAGATTATCTTTGAACGGGCCGTAAAATTCTTCCAGCACCTTGACCCAGTCCAGATGCTGCTCTTCGATCTGGTCAAGCTGCTCTTCCATGTGCCGCGTAAAGGCCAAGTCCATCACATTCGGGAAAAACTCATTGAGCTTATCGGTTACGATCTCGGCGACATCTTTGGCAAAGAACTTCTTGTCGATCTTCTCGACGTACCCGCGATCCTGAATCGTCGAGATAATCGACGCGTATGTGCTGGGCCGTCCGATGCCTTCTTTTTCGAGCGCCTTAACCAGCGACGCTTCGGTATAGCGGGCCGGCGGCTTGGTAAAGTGCTGCTCGGCTTTGAGGCTCACCGGTGCCAGCGGGTCCTCCGGCTTCAGCGCCGGCAGCCGCGGCTCTTCGGTCGGCGTGGCCCACACACGGGTAAAGCCGTCAAAGACCAGAATCCGGCCGGTCGCCCGGTATTCGCAGGCGAACGCTTCCGCACGCCCGGCGATGTCCACTCGCGTCGTGTCCCACTGCGCGGCGGTCATCTGACAGGCCACAAACCGCCGCCAGATCAAGTCATACAGTTTAAATTGCTCGTCGCTGAGAAACATGCGGATGTCATCCGGCGTCAAATCCGGATCGGTCGGACGGACAGCCTCATGGGCCTCCTGCGCGCCCTTGGCGGCGGCGTAGTAGTTGGGCTTTTCCGGCAGGTAGTCCCTGCCGAAGCGATGCTCGATAAAGCCCCGCGCGGCCTGCAGCGCGTCCTGCGACAAAAACGTGCTGTCGGTTCGCATATAGGTAATCAACCCCAGCGCCCCCATCGAGCCGAGGTCGATGCCCTCATAAAGCTGCTGAGCGATAAGCATCGTGCGTTTGGCGGCAAAGCCCAGCCGATTGGCCGCGGCCTGCTGCAGCGTCGAGGTGATAAACGGCGGCGCCGGCCGTGACTGCATCCGGCGGGTGGAGACATCCTTAACTGAAAACGCAGCCTGTTGAATCTTCGCGAAGACGGCCTTGGCCTGTGTTTCGTTGTCGACGTGATACTTGTCGCCGTTGACGCCGACCAACTCGGCCCGAAACGCATTTCGCTCGGCCAGCCACTGATCCTGCTCGGCTAACGTGCGGCCTTTCTCGCCGGCCGCGACCAGAAACGCCTGCCAGTCCGCACCGTAGTCTTTGCCGGTCTCGGTCGAAAACACCGCCGGGATCAGCCAGTATTCCTGCGGGTCAAACGCCCGAATCTCGCGCTCGCGCTCGACGATCATCTTCACGGCTACAGACTGCACGCGCCCGGCGCTAAGACCTCGGGCAACCTTCTTCCACAGCAGCGGACTGATCTGGTAGCCCACAATCCGGTCCAGCACCCGCCGGGCCTGCTGGGCCAGCACGCGGTGCATATCGATCTTGCCGGGTCGCGAAAACGCCTTCTGGATATCGGTTTTGGTGATGGCGTTAAACACCACGCGGAAGGTGTTCTCGTCTTTGAGCTTGAGCACCTCGGCCAGATGCCAGGCAATGGCCTCGCCCTCACGGTCCAAGTCGGTCGCCAGATACACGGTTTGGCACCGCTTGGCCGAGTCCTTCAGGGCGGCAACGGTACGATTACGGCCTTTGGAAATCTCATACTCCGGCACAAACCCGTTCTCGATATCCACGCTCAGTCCCTTGCCCGGCAGGTCACGAACGTGACCCATCGAGGCCTTGACCTCAAAATTCGGACCCAGATATTTATTGATCGTCTTGGCCTTGGCGGGCGATTCGACAATCACGAGCGATTTTTCTGTTGTTGATTTGGCCATGCGTTCTGCGACTCTATATAATAAGGAATAAAATTTAAATAAAAACAACTCCAGTTTTATTCTTTTTAAAGGCTATGTCGATTAATAACCGCCCGCCTTAGCCGCTGTCAAGAAAAAACACAATATTCTCTACTCTCCGTTCGGCCCCTTGGTGGACAGCGGGTATTAAACCGCCCCCGTAGGATGGGCTTTAGCCCATCACCACTCCACGCCGCCGCAACAATATTCGCAAACCAGAAATGGCTTTTTTTCATAATCCCGAAGGGATTTTAAGTAATTTGGCCGTAGGCTTACGTCTACGGCTAACTTACTGTTGTCCCTGTCGGGACTTACCACCATTGTTGTGGCGATATTAGCATTCCAGCCAACATCAAAAAATTTTCAAATTTTTCCTGAAAATCAATAATTTTAATTGATAAATCAATAATATTGATTAATATTCAAGTATATTAATTCTTTCAGGCTATGAATAAAAAGACAAAAGACATCCTGTTGCCTTCAAGCTGTCCGTTCTGCGGGGAGAATGTGGTGGTGACCCGTTTCGAATGCACCGGCTGCGGCAGTGAGGTTCAAGGGTCCTTCCGGGCCGAAGGCGTGTTCTCGCTGCCGGTTGAATATCAGAAGTTTATTGTCGTGTTTCTGGCCCAGCGCGGAAACTTAAAGAGCATCGAAAAGGAACTTGGCATTTCCTATCCGACGATCAACAAAATGCTCGACACCATCAATCTGATGCTTGAGCAGTCGGAAACCATCGCCCCGATGCACACTAAGCTTAGCCGCAAAGACATCCTGGAGGCAATCGATAAAGGTCAGATGAGCGTCAAAGAGGCCGCAAGTCTCTTGAAAAATCAGCAATAAATCCAACTGAAAGGAAGGAAAAAAATGGAACCATTTGGCTTGTTGTTACTCCTTATTCAAATCCTTATTCCGGTAGGGTTGTATGTCATTTTAAAATATGCGTGCAAACTATCCTGGCTGACATCGATTTGTCTGGCGATATTGATAATGCCGTTTCTCCTCATGCTGCTTGTAATGCCTCTTCACCCCGGTTCACAGTATAAGAGCGCCAAGCCACTGCTTTTAATGGCGGCCATTGCCGCCGTCATTCTGATTATTCAGTTTCTCCGATGGGCGGCCGGCAGCGATCACAGCGCCGGCGGTGTTGTGACGTCCGAGGAACGGCAGAAAACGCTCAAGATGGTCGATGAAGGCAAGATCAGCTCTCAGGAAGCCTCCGAATTGCTTGACGCATTGGGCCGTTCCAGTGCGATGCGAGGGCAGGATACATTTTCGCGACTGGATATATTGACGCTTGTGGGCATCGGTCTGGTGGTTCTCGGTTTCTTTCTGCCGTGGGTCTTTATCCGTATCGATATGCCGGGGTTGCTGGGCAAGGGGTCGGCGTATCAGGCCGGTTCTCACTCCGGAGCCGTCGGATGGGCGGTTTTGGTGATCTCGATCCTGGCGGCGCTGCCGGTATTCATTACCCCGAAAGAGTATCTTTACAAAATGTCGCTGCTGCAGATGTTCCTGTGGGTGCTGGGCGGGGTGATCACCATCAGTCTGTTGGTGCAGGCCGTACAGGCAAAGTTTGGGCCGGGGCTTTTTGTCTGCCTGGCCGGGTACGTGATGGCCGCCGTCGCGAGCTTTATCAAATTCAAGAAACTGGCCGCCTGAACACCCCCGACTGCTCGCCCGCTAACCACCACCCAATAAATTGAAAGTGCGTCATCTTCAAGCGCAGCGTGTGGGTGCGAGATGTTGCATTACGACAAACCTTCAATTTCTTGTTTTACATAGTACATTGAAAATTCGTTTGTGACCTTGAATTATCACTTTTCGAAAGACGGGATTTGCGGTAAAGTATCCGACAATCAACATATACCACACAAACAGGAAAGGACAATCGATGAGCGATGTCGTCAAGATAATGCCGTGTCTGGATATGCAGGACGGGCGGGTGGTCAAAGGGGTGCATTTTGTGGATATTCGGGACGCCGGCGACCCGGTGGACTGTGCGCGGGCGTATTGTACCGCCGGGGCCGATGAGTTGGCCCTGCTGGATATCACCGCCACCGTCGAAGGCCGCGGCACGCTGCTGGAGGTCGTGCGGCGGGTCGCCGACGCGGCCACAATTCCCTTTACGGTCGGCGGCGGCATCCGCGACGCCAAGACTGCCGAGGCCGTACTCAACGCCGGCGCCGACAAGGTCTCCACCAGCAGTGCCGCCTTTCGCCGCCCGCAGGTCATCGACGAGATGGTGCGGGCCTTCGGGGCCGACCGCGTCACCGTGGCAATCGATGTCGATCGCAATCCGTCATTGCCCAGCGGCTATGAAGTCTATATCGACGGCGGCCGCACCGCCACCGGCGCCGATGCCGTCGAGTGGTCCAAACAAGTCGCCGACTTCGGCGTGCAGGTCATCCTCCCGACCAGCAAGGCCGGCGACGGCGCCAAAACAGGATATGACTTGCCCGTCATCAAGGCGATGAAAGCAGCAACGGGTGTCGAGATTGTCGCCTCCGGCGGTGCCGGCAAACTGGAGCATTTTTACGAGGCCGTTCAGGCTGGCGCAACCATCCTGCTGGCGGCCAGCGTCTTCCATTTCAAGTCCATCGACATCGGCGAACTCAAGGCCTATCTGGCCGAAAAAGGTGTACCCTGCGGCTCTTAACTCTCCCCCTGTCCTGTTCATAAGTCAACAAAAGTGTTACCCATGTCGTCGGTATAAAGTGTTACCTATGTATCGGTTGACAAAGTATTTTAGCCGACTTTTTTAAACGAGCGGTGGCACGGCCCATCCTACTTATCGTAACGGCGGGCGAACACATCGGTTCGCCCCTACTTTTTTCTGAATGGCCTGGTGAAAAATGAACCGACGGATTTCAGGGAGGCGCCGACGAAGGAGACGCCTTTGGCGCCGGTGTGATAGACGGCGGTGACGGTGGAGGTGCTGGCGTCATAGACGGTTTGGCCGGCGGCGGAGGCGGCGCGGATGGGAGTCCGGATGAAGTTGGTCAGGCTGTCGCCGGTTTCGTTGAGGGCGTCGGCGACTTTGTCGCCGGTATCCTCGGCCGATACCCCGGCGCGGCGGCGGACGCCCTGCCAGACATCCTTAAAGAAGATGTCTTTGACATCGGTGTAAAAATCGCCGACGTGGCTGAGCAGGTGGCGTTTGGCCTCGGCGGCGTTCCAGCCCTTGAACGCGCGGCATCGCTCCATCGCGGCGTGGCCGGCGATGGTCGTCATAAAGCCGGCGCCGATGCCCTGCGCGATATCGTCGATGAATCGCCCGATGCCCGGCACGCGCGAGCCGAGACCCTCGATGAGATTTTTGCCCATGTTGATATAGTTGACCGTGGCGATGACGTTGAGGATGTCCAGCAGGATGCGGCACTGCTCGGCGACGGCGGGGCGGGCGTTATAAACGCGGATGATGCGGATGGTCATCACGAGGTTGCGGTAGATGACGATTGCCAGATCGGCGGATTTATACGGACTCAGCGTCACGCCGATCATGATGTCGCGCATAGAGTCGCGCACCTGGCGGGCGGCCAGCGCGTCGATGTCGGCCAGCGCCGGCACAATCGCCCGCGCCTCGACGACCTCGATGGTCGCACGCAGCGTCTCGGCCGGCGCCGCTTCGGCCAGCGCGCGGTCAATCTGGTCCAGGGCGATCTGGATATACTGGTGCTTTTCGTCCGAGACGGCCGGGTTGACTGTCAGCCGCTCGAGAAACCGCCGCAGATACCGCAGGTATTTTTTGAGCTGGCGGTCGGGCGCCTGTGCCGGATCGGGGATCACCGGCGGCTTCAGCGCCCGCGGCACGGCCGCCAGATTGACCCACAAGTACCACACCAGCCAACCGACGGCGGCGGCAATGGCCGCCAAAAACGCATACCCGACCGCCGGGTGCATCCCCCGCAGCGTCTGATACGCCCGCACCACCTCTACAAACGCGAAAAACGCGAAAAATACCCCCACGGCCATTACGGCCGTCCGCACTATCCGAAACCAGTGTTTAAGCATAAACAACCCTTCCTATTGATTACTGATGATTGCTTATTGATTATTGTATCAACAACGGATGGATAATGGCAAGGGTTCATTTGGATTCGATGAAGTGTGTATTTGCCGTTGGTTGATTTTTGGCGGGTGGCGGGTACAATAGTGTTTCAGAAGCCGACGAGACAGACTTAAAATCCCTTCGGGATTATTGATTTTTTTCTATAATAAATCCGTGTCATCCGCGTAATCCGCGGTCAAACAACCGTGATAATCGGTGTGAATCTGTGTCTGAAAAAGCTGTACCGCTGGATATTCGGGATTGCGGGCTGATGCCGTATGCGGCGGCGCTTGCGCTGCAGATGGAGCTGTGCGCGCAGCGGCAGGCGGACGCGATTGCCAATACCGTTCTTGTTGTTGAGCATCCGCCGGTGATTACGCTGGGGGCGCGTAAGAGCGAAAACAAGCTGATGCTGGATGAGGCCGCGCTGGCGGCGGCGGGGGTTGAGGTTGCGGCGGTCGGACGCGGCGGCGGGACGACGGCGCACAATCCCGGACAATTGGTGTTTTACCCGATCATTAAGCTCAAAACGCTGGGGCTGGGGGTGAGTGAGTATATCCGTCGGTTGGAAGGCATCGGCATTGAACTGCTGGCAGGGCTGGGCGTAGAGAGCGGCCGCCGCAAGGGTTATCCCGGCCTGTGGGTCGGCGACAAGAAGATTGCGTCTATCGGTGTGCAGATCAAGAAATGGGTGACGTTTCACGGGATGGCGATCAATCTGACCAACGACTTGGCCATTTTCGAGGCGATTGTCCCCTGCGGGCTGGACGGCGTGATGATGACCTCCGCACGTCAGGAAACCGGCCGCCCCGTTGATATGGCCGCGGCCAAGATACGACTGGCCGGATTGTGCCGAGCGTGTTTTGAAAAAAGATCGAGCGCCGAACCGAATTGTGTTTGATCTCGTGTTCGGCGCTCGATAAGTCAGTGTATGTTATTGCTGTGACGCTTCGGCAGCGACGCGAATGACCGCATCGAATGCCGGTTTGGGCTTGTTTTCCCCGTCGAACAACAGGGGGGTGCCGCGCGAGAGCCAGGAGACTGCGTCGTTGACGCCCCAGAACGTTACCATCTTGACCGAGTCCTTGTGCTTCACGAGCGCCCGGAAAAGATTCGTGTAGGCATTGGCCAGCCGTCGGTCGGCTTCGCTGACCACGCCGCCCTCCGTACGATCGGCGGCGCCGGTAATGTCTGCACTGGTGGTTCGCTGGCCGCGCACGGACGCATTGACATCCAGTTCGGTGATGTGGATGGGAAGGCCCAGCGATGCCAGTTCCGTCAGGGTGCGGTCCATGGTTTCAAACGTCGTGGAGATGTTGATGTGCGTCTGTGTGCCGATGGCATGAATCGGAACTTTCTGCTCCTGAAGCTGCTTGACCAGTGTGAAAAGCTTTTGGCGTTTTCCCGGATTTTCCAGGCCATAGTCGTTGTAGCGGAGAATCGCATCCGGATCCGCTTCGTGGGCATACTCGAAGGCCTTGGCGATGAAGTCCGGGCCGATGATCTGCGTCCAGGGTGTGCTTCGCAGGACTTCGGAGCCGCCGTCAGCCAGCGCTTCGTTCACAACGTCCCAAACCTTGATTTTGCCCTTGTAACGCCCAACCACGGTGTGGATGTGCTCGCGCATCCGTTCCAGCAGTTGCTCGCGGGTCGCACGGGGGCCGGTGTAAGCTCCGCCGCGCCGGCCGCCTTGACCCTGAGCGGGTGTTTCAAAAGGATCCGCCTGGAAAAGCCATGCGGGGACTTGGCTGTGCCAGAGCAGCGTGTGCCCGGCAATGTACAAGTCATTTTTCACGCCGAATTCAACATAGGCGTCAGCCGCAGGAAAATCATACCCGTCCTTACCCGGCTTGGGTTGGATCATCACCCACTTGAGGTCGTTTTCGTTGACGATCTGGTTGAAATGCTTCAAAACCACGGCAGTGTCCGACTTGACCTGCTCCAAGGTTCGGTTAACATTGTCGGCCTTCACGTCAGTGCCCGTCGCGATGGGGCGGTTGATGGCCACGCCAATCATGAAATGGTCTTTATAGGCGTCCTTGAGTGTAGTGGGCTTGGCGGGCGTGCTGCTGCCGTATCCGCTTGTTGCGACAAGGCTCACTGCCAATGCAAATAAGCCCAGGCAAGAGCTGAAGAGGGAGTGTTGTGCTTTCATGTGTTTCGTTCCTTTCAAAATCGGTTTTGTTTTGTCCAAAACAGTTGTTATAGAGCCGTCATGGCGGCAAGGAAACATACCACCCGCTTGTCCATACGCTGACCACTATTAAACAGAACTCCTCAAGCCTTGTCAATAGGTTAATTCGTGAGCATTCCGGCAATCTTTCGATCCCTTGCTGTCAATTGGGCACAAGTGCACCTTTGTGCACCAGTGCCGCAAAAAATTCCAAGCACTAAGCTCTAAATTCAAACAAATTCAAAACAGAAAAACCAAGGTCAAAAATAGCCGTTAAGTCTATTGTATGCAATGTGTTATGTTGCCGTTTCTTAAATAACGTGCATAAAATAAAAGGATTTTTTAACAGCAGCCTGTATAATGGTACGCCGTGCAATTAAGGTTATTTGTGGCAAGAACAGTCATCATGGAAAATAGCTCGTTCCAAACAGATAATAACATCCGACGGCTTCCGCCGTGGCTGAAGCGGCGGATCGGGTCGGGGGAAACATTCCAGCATACGCATAACACGCTGGAAGTTCACGGCTTGCAGACCATCTGCACGAACGCCAATTGTCCCAATCGGGGCGACTGCTGGAGCCGGGGGACGGCGACGGTTTTGATTCTGGGCAACATTTGTACCCGAAACTGCCGTTTTTGTTCCGTCGGGCACGGAAAGCCGCTGCCGCCCGATACCACCGAGGCGGAGCGTGTCGCACAGATGGCCAAAGAGATGGGTTTAAAGTACCTGGTTGTCACAAGTGTGGATCGAGACGACCTGGCCGACGGCGGGGCGGGTCATTTTCGGGATGTTATATTGCGGTGTCGTCAGGTCGTGCCGGAGTTGGGGGTTGAGCTGCTGGTGCCGGATTTTCGCGATTGTCAGGACACGGCGATTGCGATTCTGGCCGAGGCCCGGCCGTTCGTGTTCGGGCACAACGTCGAGACCGTGCCATCGCTGTACAGTACCGCCCGGCCCGGCGGCGACTACGGGCGCTCGCTGGAACTGTTGCGGAAAGCCAAAGCCGCTTGGCCAGAAATCCAGACAAAATCGTCCCTGATGCTCGGCTTGGGCGAGGCCGACGACGAGTTGATGGCAGTTCTTAAGGACTTACGCGGCGTCGGGTGCGACCGCGTCTCCCTCGGCCAATACCTGCGGCCCAGCAAGGAGTCGCTGGAGGTCGTGAACTACGTAACGCCCGATAAATTCGACTGGTGGGCACAGCAGGCCCGCAGTCTGGGCTTTAGCTGGGTGATGAGCAGCCCGTTTACACGAAGCTCGTATCATGCGGAGGAGTGAGAGTACTTTGTGGGTTCGTAGTTCGTAGTTCGTAGTTTTGAGTTGACTGGGGCTTGTTTTTATAGGACGCATGCTTCTGTTTTTATCGCGATTTTTCGCCCGCCACCGACAATGTATCTTATACTATAGGTGAAGCAGCAATGCTTTTGTCCTACATTTTTTATGGGGGTACATTATGAAACGGTATGACAAAACACGAAAACGCAGCGGTATGGCGCTGTTTGCGACTCTGATTTTTATCGCGGTGTTTATGGCGATGGCCGTGGGGATGATGAGTATGTCGTCGCACAATGTGATCGCCTCGAGCAATCTGCAGACCGTCAATGCCACCCGCTCAACCGCCGAGTCCGGCCTGGAAGTGGTGCGGTACTGGCTCAGTCAGGTTTCTGCCACAAACGGAAATGTGTATAGCGATACAATTGACGAGTTGGAAAATATTCTCCTTGACGCCGAAATCGCTTATGTGCCCGTCATCGACGCCGACGGACACCGGGTCCTGCGCATCGGCCCCGTTCCTCTGGATCAAGTGCAAAGCCGGAGTTTTGAGGCGATTGTCAAACCCGAATATGAAATGACCGACGTTGATATCACGGTCACAGTCAAGGGCAACCTCCAGGGGCAGTCCGGACAATTCTCCCGCGCCATGCTGGTCGGCTACAAAGCCGAGTCCGAAACTGTCGCAAGCCCTTACAACTGGTTCGATTTCGGTGTGGCCAGCAAAGGACCTTTGAGTTTGAAAGCCCTTGAGATTACTGCGGTCGAAGAGCAAAACGGCATTGATGTTAAGGTCGGCGCAGACGCTTATATTGAAAGCATGTTTACCAATGCCGCACTGAATATTAAAAACGCTAAAATCTCCGGCAATGTCAAAATCGTCAATCCTGATGCGACCGTCAGTTGGAGCGGCGGACAAAGCAGCATCGGCGGCGAAAAAGATAAAAACACCGCCCTGGCCAACCATGTTGAAAGGGGTGTGGCCCCCGTGGAGTTCCCCGTTCCCAATCCCGGACACTTCGAGCAGTATGTCAACGGCATCACCATTGACAGTTCTAATGCTGGCAGCTACAGCACCAATGTTACGCTGGACAATGTGCGCATCGCCGCAGGGACCAATCCCAAGTTCACGGGCAATGTCACCGTCCGCGGCGTGATGTATATCGAACAGCCCAACGTCGTGGAATTCGGCGGAAATGCCGATATCGCCGGCGTAATCATCGGCGACGGCGACATAACAGACAACTCCGGAACCAATCAGGTCAAATTTACCGGGACCGTCAACAGTTCCAGTGTTACGCAACTGCCTTCGGATTCGAAGTTTGACGGCATCCGCGACGAATACGGCACCTTCCTGATGGCGCCCGGCTTTGCGGTGTCGTTCGGAGGCAACTTCGGCACACTCAACGGCTGCATCGTCGCCAACGGCGTCAAGACGTACGGCAACGCCGGCGGCACGATTGCCGGATCGATTTTGAACTTCTCCGACGAACCTATGCTGCTGGAAGGTAAGGATCTGCTGTTCCGCAAATCCGGCGTCGCCAATATCCCTCCTCATCTGCAAACGCAGAACAACACCTACTGGTCATTCGCCTACAACAGCACGGCCTACCGGGAGGGGATCGACTTGTGGCCTGAAGAATAACAGCACACAAATAGTCGTCTTTGGGCAAAGACAACTATTTCAAGAAAGGAGCTTATCATGTGTTCGGCAGCTTATGTAAGTGCGGTCTCTCAACACAAAAAACGAAACGGCATCGCGATGTTCGCGGCGCTGATCTTTATCATGGTCTTTATGGCCATGGCGGCGGGATTGATGTCGATGTCTGCGACAAATCTGCAATCCGCCGACAACCATCGCAATGCCAACGCGGCGCTGAACGCGGCGCTGTCGGGGCTGGAAGTGGCCAAATACCAGATTCTTCAGGCCCCCGTGATCGAGACGTTTACCAACACGGTCTCGGTGGAAGACGCCGACCGGATGTGGCACGGGCATAACGGTCAGGGCGGCCTGTACGGACGGCTGCTGGCCGCCAATCTCGGCGGGCAATCGCCCGGCAAGGCCAACTTCAGCGGCGGGCAGGAAATCAAGACCGGCCGCGCCAAGGCTGGACGAGGCAACGGTCCCGTAAACGCTCAGGGCAACGCATGGGCATGGGGGTGGAGACGGCGTGAAAATGCGTCCTTTCAGCTTCGGTTTTTGCGTTACGATGACGACCCTTTTACTATCTATGTCCAATCTATCGGCGACGATGACGGGCAGATTACTCGTACCGTTCAGATGCAATGGAAGATTGCCAAGAAGTCCAAAGTGCTGGAATATGCCGTCGCCAGCCGCGGGCGTATCTGGCTGGACGAGGGCAGCGTCGTTCACGGGCCTTTGTACAGTACGTGGAACCGGCCTGAAATCGGACCCGGTATCGAGACCTCGCCCGGCACGGAAGTTCACGGCACGATCAACACTCCCATCACGGTGGACGATGTTGAGGCCAACAACATCCAGATGGAAACGCTCGGCGACAACGGCAATCCTATGTTCCACTTTGGCGTGGACGCTTATGATCTTGACGGCAATCCCGCTTTCGGAACATACGGCCCCGTGGACGATAACGGCTATCTGTTGGACACGGCGCTGAACCCTGTCTTCGATGAAAATGGCAATCGCATCGCACAGGATTTTGCAAATCGCTATTACAGCGAAGAAGACTACGCCAAGGGCTATCACGAGAATATCAATTACGATGTGCCTTTCACCAACGACATGGAAGGCATGCGGCCCGAAGACTACGACACCAGCAATTACAAAGCAATGTGCAGCACCATCGGCTCTTACGACCGGACGGTCACCGAATATTTCCCCTACGCCGAAGGCAATTACAGCCAGCCCAAAAGCAGTTCAAGCTTTAAATATACGCGCCGCGTTTATGAAAACAGGACATTCTCAAATGTCAGTGTACCTCAGGGACAGCACGCTCTCTTCAAAAACTGCACATTTGAAAATATTTTGTTCATTGAAGCCAGAACCAACTACAATACCAATATCAACACGAATTACAGCCAAACCAACAATATCCGTTTTGAGGACTGTACGTTCAACGGGGTTATTGTTACCGACGTGCCCAGCAGTACGAATCACTACAGTTGGTGGATGCGTAATTCGCTGACCTTTACCGGCGAATCGATATTTGAAAACACTTCAAGCATTCAGGAAGCGACGTTGCTTGCCCCCAATTTCAACATCAACATCGGCAGTACCGCACAGGTCGGCGACACCAGCAACAACATCATCAAAGGTGCCCTCGTCGGCGGCATTGTGGATGTCTATGGCAACGCTGAAATCCACGGCACAATCATCTCCATGTACGACACCAGCGCCTTTACAAACGGATATATCACCAACATCGGCGACCTTGAGGACGGCGGCAGCGAAAGCAACGGAAATATCGAGGGTCAGATCACCATTATACCCGATCCCTCACAGCTTTTGCCCAGCGGCATCAAGTCGCCCGTGGTCTTTGTGTCCGACCGGTTCTCGTATGTCGAAGTGCGATAAGAAAACGTAAAAATGCAGATAACAACGGCTATTTGAAAGGAAATACACAATGAAAACGACATGGTTATTATTGGCGATGCTGACGGCTCTGTTAAGTCTGTCGGTTTCGGTGGTACGGGTTGAGGCGGCCGGGCTGGAACTGTCGGGCGCGTCGGCAATGGACGACAGCGGCGAGCCTGCCAATCCTCCTACGGAAGTGTTTCCTTCGACGTTTTGCCAAGACGACGGTTCAGGCGAGCCTGCACCTCTCGAACTTCCTCTGGAATAGCACCCGTGATGTCACACCGCCCATGCGGCCCCATTGGCCGGTATGGGCGTTTTTTTTTGCACAGCCGGTTCACATCCGGTTTTGTCTTGATATTTTTCTCTGCGCCGGTATCATACGGCGATGGACACCTACAAAAACAAGATTATCGCCGGCGATTGTATTGAATTGTTAAGCAAGGCCAAAGAGCCGTTTGCGGACTTGGTGTTTGCCGATCCGCCGTTCAATATCGGGTATCAGTACGACAAATATCACGACAAGGTCGAGAAGAATAATTACCTGGCGTGGACAAAGGACTGGATGGCGGCGTGTGTGAGGGTGCTTAAGCCGCACGGGTCGTTCTTTATCGCCATCGGGGATGAGTATGCCGCCCACGTGCGGCTCATCGGCGAAGAATTGGGGCTGACGCTGCGCAACTGGATCATCTGGCACTACACCTTCGGCCAGCAGACAAAAGCTAAATTTGCCCGTTCACATGCTCATATTTTTTATTTTGTCAAAGATGAGAAAAATTTCACCTTTAATGACGATGAAGTTCGGGTCATCTCTGACAGACAAAAGATATATAAAGACAAAAGGGCAAATCCTTTTGGTAAACTTCCCGATGATGTCTGGAATGAATTCCCCAGAGTTTGTGGTACATTTGATGAACGTGAAGGTTGGCATCCATGTCAAATGCCGGAAAGTCTATTGGCAAGAATCATTAGGGCATCGACAATGGTTGGAGATCGGGTATTAGACCCATTCAGTGGTTCAGGTACGACCTGTGTTGTTGCATCAAAGCTGAAACGCACCTATACAGGGATTGACATCTCTCCTCATTATGTAGAAGAAGCTAAAAAGCGAATCAGAATTTCTGTTGATGAACCAATCGCCGGAGAAGTCCCTCTCAAATGGAATAGCCATTTTGACTCAGAGCTAAAGTGGCTTTATCATGAAAACAAAATTACAACCGATGAGCTGGAAGAAAACGATATTTTGTCAGGCTTATTTGCGAATAAATTCAATCTAAGGGTAGGTACACTCGATACACCATATTTACCAAAGGACATCCTTAAGCGTCTTGTCTATCTCCGAAAAGGTGCAAAATTAGGTCCATTGCAAAGAAATAATAAAAAAACCTCAATTTCGAAGGAGAAACAAAATGGAAAAGTGGTGTCAGGAAGAGATCGATGCTCTTGTAAAACTGTATGAAAATAATGATATACCAAGCGATTCTTTAATTAAGGATAAAATCGCTCTGTCGAGGTTTTCTGCTTCATTCAACGATGAATTTAAAAACAAACCTCGAACAGAAAAGGAAATTGCCGGCAAGCTTTTAGGTCTTCGAAAAAGTGGTAGATTGCCCCGCTTGCGGCGCTGATAAAAGAAGCCCTCAAGGAATTTCTGGCCTGGCGCATCGGCCAATAAAGAGCGGAATGAAAGAAAACAAAAGCGCCGCCGCGCAAGCTGCCCGATCATGCGTTGTTTGATGGGTATCGCCATCCGGTGGCTTGCGCCGCTGGGCTTTTGTTATGTGCACTCCATTTTGCCTGTGTTCAGATGATCTTGCCCTGAAGGCTGATCGTCACATCATTAAACGGCACCTCCACGCCCGCCAGCGCGATGGCCTGCCGGGCGATCCGCACCAGGCCGGTGCAGCACGGCACTTCCATGTGCACGACCGTGAGGCTCTTGAGGTTGTTGTGCTTAATGAGCTGGGCCAGCTTTTCGACATACGGGCTGGTATCGTCCAGCTTGGGGCAGGCAATCGCAATCGCCCGTCCGGCCAGCAGCTTCTCGTGAAAGTCCCCCATCGCAAACGGCACACAGTCGGCGGTGAGTACCAGCTCAGCATTGGCAAAATACGGCGCCATCGGCGAGACCAGATGCAATTGCACCGGCCACTGCGCCAGTTGAGACGGCCGGTCGCCGCCGACCGCCGCTGCCGGTTTGGCGGCGGGTTTTTCAAACTGCATCGCCCGCATTCCCGGACAGACAAACCCGGCGTCCTTTTTCGGCGGCTGCGCTTGCGGCGCAGGCTGCGCTTTTTGCGCATCAAGCCGCTGGAGATACTCATGCGTGGCCGCCTCGTCGAACTCCGCCGCCTCGCGCTGCTCGATGGTGATGGCGTCCTGCGGGCAATGCCCCAGGCACGCACCCAGCCCGTCGCAATAAACCTCGCTGACCAGTTTGGCCTTGCCGTTAATGACTTGAATCGCACCCTCGGCACAGGCCGTGACACACAGCCCGCACCCGTCGCATTTGCTTTCGTCGATCTTGACTATATTTCGCTTTGCCATCTTTCACCTATTTTTTTGACACAGATTCACACAGATTTTCACCGATTAATTTTAATCTGTGTTTTCTGTGTAAATCTGTGTCCAATTATTCTGTCTTCTGACTTCTGACTTCTGTTTTAGCCTGCCAACATCACTTTCAAATCTTCTTCCGGTGTGCCGACCGGGGCGATGTTGAATTTTTCCACCAGCACGTTCAGGACGTTCGGCCCGATGAACGCCGGCAGTGTCGGCCCCAGCCGCATGTTCTGGATGCCCAGATGCAGCAGCGTCAGCAGGATGCACACGGCCTTCTGCTCGTACCAGCTCAAGACCATCGTCAGCGGCAGATCGTTGACGCCGCAGTTGAACGCGCCCGCCAGGGCGACCGCAATCTGAATGGCTGAGTAGGCATCGTTACACTGCCCGACATCCAGCAATCGCGGAATCCCGTCGATGTCGCCGAACGGCAGCTTGTTGAAGCGGTACTTGCCGCAGGCCAGCGTCAAGATCACGCAGTCATCCGGCACCTGCTGGGCAAACTCGGTGTAGTAGTTCCGTCCCGGCTTGGCCCCGTCACATCCGCCGACCAGGAAAAAGTGGCGAATCTTGCCGGCCTTGACCGCATCGATGACCTTGTCGGCCACACTCATCACGGCGTTGCGTCCGAAGCCGACGATGATGGTCTTGTCTTCTTCGTCTGCCGCAAAGCCCGGCTGTGCCAGCGCCGCGTTGATCACTGGTGTAAAGTTGCCATCCGGGATGTGTGTGACACCCGGCCAAGCCACCAGACCCGTCGTGAAGATCCGATCCTTGTAACTCTCGCGCGGTTTCTGAATGCAGTTGGTCGTCATCAGGATTGCTCCGGGGAAGGCATCGAATTCTTTCTGCTGATCCTGCCATGCGCCGCCGTAGTTACCGACGAGGTGCTTAAATTGTTTCATCGCGGGGTAGGCATTGCACGGCAGCATCTCGCCATGGGTATAGACATTGATACCCTTGCCCTCGGTCTGCCTGAGCACTTCGGCCAGATCCAGAAGATCGTGGCCGGAAACCAGAATCGCCTTGCCCTTGACTGGTGTAACGCGAACGACGGTTGGTTCCGGATGGCCGAAGCCCTCGGTATTGGCCTTGTCCAGCAGCCCCATCACCGTCAGATTGACCTCGCCGACCTTCAGCGCCATAGCTACCAGTGCATCGACATCGGTTGCCTTCGGCCCGGTCAGAAAGTTCAGCGCCTCGTAGAAGAACGCATACACGCTGTCATCCTCAACGCCGAGGATCATCGCATGGTCGGCATACGCGGCCGTCCCCTTGAGGCCATAGACGATCAGTTCCTGCAAACCCGTTACATCCGGTCCGTTGGTTTCGAGCTTTTTGGCGATGCTCAGGTCCTCGGCCTGACGCAGCATCTCAGTACGATTGGCCGGGGTCTGCCAGTTGGCCGCGCCGCCGAGCGACTCGACGGACGTGCCGGCCTTCTGCGCGGCGGATTGATAGAGGCTCTTGGCGCGCTGGAGCATCACCCCGGCCTGCCCGAGTATCGCCTCAATCCGCACCGGGTCAAAGTTCACGTTGGTCACGGTCGTAAACAGCGCCTCGGTGACAAAATGATCGACCTCCCTGTCCTTGACGCCCAGCGCGGCGGCCCGATGCATCATCATCGAGATGCCTTTGACTGCATGAATAAGAAGATCCTGCAGGAGCGCGGTGTCATTGTCCTTGCCGCAGACGCCGATTCGTGCACACCCTTTACCGCCCGCTGTCTGTTCACATTGATAACAAAACATTTTCCAATCCTTTCAAAAAAGTCCTTAGTTCTTAGTTCGTAGTTCGTAGTTCATAGTTCATAGTTCGTAGGATGGGCTTTAGCCCATCGCGTCTCTTCTCTCTGTGTCAACTGTGAAATCTGTGGTTGCTCTTTAAGCCCGAATCATCGTCAAGAGCATCTTAAACTTCACCTCCCCGCGTACCGAATGCGGGATGTTGGCCGGCATAATCACCACCTGCCCGGCCGAGACGTTCAATTCGTTTCCGGCAATCGTAATCACCGCCTGACCGTCAACAATCTGCACCAGCGCATCGAACGGCGCGGTATGCTCGCTGAGCCGCTGACCGGCGTCAAAGGCAAACAACGTCACCGTGCCGGGGTCTTTATCGACCAGCGTCTTGCTGACCACCGAGTCAGTGGCATAGTCGATCAAGGCGTTCAACTCCCTGGCCTTGGCCGTGACGGCCTCTAAAATTCCGTTTCGTTTTCGTGCTTCAGCCATTTTTCACCTCTTCTTTCTTAACAAATTCCGCCAGTGTAACGCTGCCTAAAAAACCGTTAATCCCCTGCTGCATCGTATTAAGCTTCGGCCTAACCGGGCAGGCGTCCTTCATCGGACACTTAAAATCGCCCATCAGACAGCGGATCACGCTGACCGGCCCCTGAATCGCCTCGATGACCTGACCGAAGGTGATGCTGTCCGGCCTGCGAGCCAGCACAAACCCGCCCTTGGGACCCATCGTACTGGTCACCAGCCCCGCGGCGGCCAGCTTCTGCAGGAGCTTGCACGTCAAGGCATACGAAACATGTTTGGCCTTGGCCAGCACCCGCGCCGACACCGGCACACCCGCGGCAAACCCCTGAGCCAACTGGGCTGCCAGCCGCAATGCATAATCCGTATCTCGCCGTATTAAGTCCATAAGGTTTTTCCGTATTTTTCAAATCCACCGCTGACTTATGTAGGAATAATTTACTCCTACTTGAAACAAAAGTCAACAGCATTTTTATAAATTTTTTCAAAAACTATTCGAATTGGATATAACTCTCTATTAAATAACTACTTATGATTTATCGAAAAGCTCATCCAGCAGTTTCCAGAGCAGGTGTTGGGTGTCGGGGAAATGGCTGTATCCGGCGCGGATTTGGGCGGGGGGTTGGATGAATGGGCCGTCGGTCAGTTCGTCGGCGCAGTGGGTCAGCATCTTTTCGATGCTGTCGGCGGTGTATTCGAGGTGGCATTGCAGGGCGAGGACGCGATTGCCGTATAAAAACGCCTGATTGGCGCAGGCCGCGGTGGACGCCAGGTGCGTCGCCCCCGGCGGCACGGCAAATGTATCGCCGTGCCAGTGAAACGCCCAAAACCGCTCCGGCAACACCTCGGACATCGGCGATCCGGCCGCCGTCTGCGTCACCTCAAACCAGCCGATCTCCTTGTGCGGGTTGCGCGTCACCTTGCCGCCCAGCACATCCGCCAGAAGCTGCGCCCCCAGACACACCCCGACGAGAATTTTACCCTGCTCGATGCATGTCTTGAGGAAGATTTTTTCATCTTTTAGCCAGGGATACGCGGCCTCCTCGTTGATGTTCATCGGCCCGCCCATCACAAAGGCCGCGTCTATCGTCTCCGCCGCCGGCAGCGTTTGCCCGGCGTACAAATGCACCGCCTCGATTGTGTGCCCACGCTGTCGGGCCCACACACCCAGATTGGCCGCATCCTCAAACGGCACATGCATCAATACGGCAATCCGCATCGTCAACTATCCATAGTCGTCCAGGCCCTGTCCGGGCTTGTTTGCCTCCGGCGCATTTGAGAGACAATCGCTCAAGCGCGGTAGTCGCGTCGGCTGTCGTTGAGCCACGCCGGGTCGCCCGACCCTTCGGCAAAGGTGCAGTCTGCCGGATTCCACTTGATCGACTGCCTGTGGTAATAGACCAGGTTCACCAAATGGCAGCAGATCGCCGAGCGGGCGCCGACGCCTTCGTGCGTGATGGGTTTCTTCCGCGTTCCGACCGCCTCGATGAAGTCGGCAACGTGATTTTCCCGAACCCGGTACAACTGCACCTTGGCGTCCTTGAGTATATCGCGTTCGACCATCGTCAATTTGGATTCGAGCGTGCCGCCGTCCTCGCGCCGAGTAAAGCGGGCGATCGTCTCTTCGCCCCGTGTAAAATTGAACTGGCCGCGATTGACCTGAATACGGCCTTCGGAGCCAAAGATGTCCACGCCGAAGCCGTTCTTGTGATGCACCCGTATGCCGTCGTCATAGACCAGGCAGGCCCCGCGTCTGGCGTTTTGGGTCTCCGGCGGAAGGACTTCCACCGGGCCGCTGTCATCCCGTCCGAGCGCCCACTGCGCGATATCCAGATGATGCGCCCCCCAGTCGCAGACCATGCCGCCGCCGAACTCGCGGTACGCCCGCCAGTCCGCCCAATGGCTGTGCAGCCCGCGCGGGCTGAGCACCGAACTGTACGGCCGCATCGCCGCAGGCCCCAGCCACCTGTTCCAGTCCAGCCCCGGCTCCATCGCCTCTTCGGCCAGGTTGCACGGCCGGCCGGGATCGCCGAAACTGCACTCGATAGACTCAATCTTGCCGATCATCCCGTTCCGGGCCAGCTCGCAGGCCACCCGAAACTCGCGACTGGAACGCTGCATCGATCCGGTCTGCAGGATGCGCTTATTGTCGGCCACGGCCTTCATCACTTCCACCGACTCGCTGATGCAGTGGGTCAGCGGCTTTTCGCAATAGACATCCTTGCCCGCTTTCAGCGCCGCCAGGGTAATCAGCGCGTGCCAATGGTCAGGCGTGGCGATGCACACGGCATCAATATCCTTTCGGGCCAGCAGTTCCTCAAAGTCGATATAGGTCGCACAGCCGGGCTTTCCATATGTCGGATTGTTGGTATAGAAATCATCCACTCTCTTCTTGGCATCTTCACGACGGGTCGTGTCCACATCACACACGGCCAACACCTGCGAACGATACATAAACTGATTGAGCAGCCCGCGGCTTTGGACCCCCATCCCGATGAATCCCATCGTTAGACGGCTGTTTGGAGAGGTCTCGGCCGCCCATAAGGACGACGGAAGAATCAGGGGAACGGTTGCGGCTGCCTTCATAAACGTGCGTCGTGAGGTTTTCATGATCATACCCGCCAAATTTAAATACATTCAATTTATTTAACGATCCGACATGACAAAGCATCGACTTTATGAACAGGCCTGCCGTTCGTCAAGCAAAAAATATCCTTGGCCAAATTGTGTGTGAGAATATTTTCCGGCAGAACATTTTGGGTTTGAATTGGGTTTGTTTTTTTCAGTCATCAGTTGTCAGTTATCAGTAAACAGTTTAGGAATATGATCTTATGGTTTTTGCATAAAAGGAAATTGGGTTTGTTTGTTCATTTTTCAGGAGTCAGGAGGCAGAAGACAGGAGATCGAATTTTGCTTGTTTTATGGTTTTTAGACACAGATTAACACCGATTAAGGGGATTGTTGTCTTTATCACGAAAAGCACGATGATTTTTTGTGACGGGTTGGTCATTGTTTTCCTCCAGTTCGGGCGGTGTGCCCGATAGGGGAGTATTATACCACAAAACAGGGGAAAAGGCAAGGGGAAGAGATTGACGATTGACGATGGACGATGGACGATGGGGGGATTTTGTATTGCCGATTTCCTGTTTCCTATTTTCGATTTGGGGGGCGAATTTTTCTGGCTTAAGTTGAGAGGGGATGTATAATATGGGCGGCTGCGGCGGGCAGTGAGGCGACGGAGAGACAAAAACAGGAGTCAAATATGAATCTTAGAATGGATGAATTTGTTTTTTTGCTATCTAAGCTGTTCAATAGAAAGAGGTTGCGTGAATTAAAATGTAGAAGGGTGTCTGGCCCCTTAAATTTTCCCCAAATAGCTCCGGGTTGCCAAATTAAAGATTTTTGTCTCCGGACTAATAAAATGTGTGAACCAGACGGATGCAGTAAGATAGTGAAAGCAAAAGTTCCATCATGTCTCTTGTCAGGCATGACCGCGATATGGAATAACGATATGGAAATAACTCGATTTAAAGGTGATTTTCGGACCGAGCGTCCCAATTGTTATAATAATGCTGCTTGGGCTTGGTTTTTTAATGGTTGGTTTGGCGAATCACCAACCTATCCCGAACCGGAAAAAATTAATTAATTGTGTCATAAATATGGGTCATATTTGGGGATTGAAGATGCAGACAAGACATATAATAATTATAGCGTTAGTGGCATTAGCAGGAATTCTATATGTTTGTCTTGCGAGTTCTAAGACGATAAAGGCAAACTATTATTTCTTTAGATTAAAGCTAAGCCGACAAAATTCTGAGCAAGCTAAGCCTTATATGCAAATATTAACTCAAACTAAGGAAGGAATAGATATATGCATGCGTGATATTAGCATTTGCTATAGCCAAACAAGGGGCTTAAGCAGTTGGGTAGTTCGAAATGCCGTTGATTCGAAATATGCGATTTCAAGACTTTACGAGTTAGTCAAAAATGGAGAAATTGGAACCGACGTTTTAGTTGAAGCAAATCTTCTAATTTGGGAAATGGCAAGAGATACAAAAGCCTTAAGGGATATTTACAAAATATTGTCTAACGAAGCAAATAAATCGAGTGACATTCAAAGAAATATCCTTTTAGTGTTCAGTCGAGGAGCCTTGATCGGAAAAGTGAAAGATGAAAAAAAAGAAGATTTTACTGAAAAATATGAAGACGGTAGCTTGTGGGGGATAACAGAGGATGAGTTTGTGTTATATTTTGACACAGTTTTTCTGTGAATGGGAGAAATAAAAGGGTCAGACACGTTTTTGGTCTCTCTCCCCGTCGCCATTTTACAGTTTTTGCATTGGTTTTTCATTTTATCTCTTTGTCTCTATCCTTAAAAGCGTCTGGCCCCTTAAATTTTTTTGTTCATTTTTAAGGAACCAGGAGACAGGAGTCAGAAGGTCGAATTTGACTTATTCTTACCACCGAGGACACTGAGGACACAGATAGAGTTCTTAGTTCTTAGTTTTGAGTTTTGAGTTTTGAGTTGGGTCGGATTTAGTTTTCATTTTTTCCTCCATTTGCACACGGGCAATTTAGTAGTGTCGGTTGCGCGGGGGTGCGGCGTATGGGTGATTGATGAAGAAGTAGCGGAGTGCGTCGATGGGGTGGTCGTAGAGGCCGTCTTTTTCGGGCAGTTCGGAGGGGGATTTGGCGCCGGCGTCGGGGTAGTGGTAGCAGCGGAGGGCTTCGATGGTGCGAGTGCATCGCGGGTCGATGACCAGGCGGCTGGCGGCGTCGCCGCTGCGGAGGGCGGCGCGGATTTTTTCGATGCCCTCGTAGATGCGGCTGGAGCGGTAGGTTGCGCGAACGCCAGCTTCGGCCAGCTCGCGGACGGTGCTGGTTCCGGTGATGTCGCTGCGTGCCGAGCCGGCGGGGTCGCAATACGTCCCGGCCACGCGCGATTCGGGGCAGGGGGTGCGGCGTTTGACCTCCTCGGCGTGCTCGACGATGGGCTTGCGGCGCTGGATGTATTCATCGATGACAAACACGCGGCCGTCGTCGTCGGCCTGAATCCACAGGCACACAAACGGATTGACGTAGCCGAAGTCGATGGTGCGGTACAGCGGCAGCGCGGGCTGGTAGGGTGCGGGCGCGACGTGGACGGCGGGGTCGAACTCGGCAAAGACAGCGTTTTCCAGCGTTGGACGCAGGCAGAGCATCTCGGCCTCGAAGCCGGCGCGGCTGCTGCGGCGCATCCGGCTGATGCAGTCGTCGATGGCCAGATAGCCGTCGGCGCGGCGGGCGATACCGCGGCAATCTCCCGATAGCGGGCAGCGGCTGCAGCTTCGGTCGGGCGGGCACGGCTCGATGACCTCCCACATACACCAGCGGAACGTCGGCATGGCGATTTCGTCGGCGCGCTGGAGGATTTGCTGCATCAGGCCCCAGGGGCGGTGGAAGGTGCTGAACATCTCCATCGCGGCGCGGAGGCCGTCGCCGCTGCGGGTGACGAATTGCGCCGCGGCGAAGAGGTCGGGGTTGAACAACTCCATCTCGTCGCAGCGGAGCTTGTGGATGTGTCGGCCGCGGATGGCGGGGGCCGATTGCGGCAGGACTTCGACCTTGGCGCCGTTGGTGAATCGGCAGGCGTCGGTCAGCAGGCGGCCGTCGAGGGCGTATGCGAAATCGTCCTGGAGAAATGCGGCCAGATAGTCATACATCCGATGGGCCTGGTCGCGCGACCCGGCCAGCAGGCGCGTTTGGCAGCCGGGCTTGAAAAGCCCTTCCAGCAGCGTAGCGACGGCGGCAAGCTGGGTTTTTCCCCCGCCGCGATTGGCCCAGACGACGCAATCGCCGTTGGCCGCCGGCGGCGCGGCAAAATCGGCGTTGAAGCTGTGCCAGAGGTAGTCCATCGGGCTGTTGTGGCCGGGACAGAGCGAGCGGTCGGGGATGTTCAGCCCCAGCTCGGCGGCAACGAATCGCCGCAGCAGGTCGCGCGTGGCGGGGCGAGCCGGGGCGGCGGGGTCTTCGGAACAGGCCGGCGCAGCGGCGCGGCGTGCGGGTGTTTTGGACATACGGCTTCTCCTTCTGTTTGGATTGCGATGTTACCCTCTTCTTTTTGGGATATTTCCCCCGTGCCTTCTTTTGCCCTGTGAAGGCGGGGGTATTATACCAAAAATTCCGAAAAAATCAATATAAATACCATACAGGACGGCGGCTGGGTGGCATCGGCTCTGCGCAGCAGACCGGTGGCAAATCCTCCCATAAGTACAAAAAACCTGTTTATTTTCGATTTATAAAAATGTCTTCAATCCCCGCCGTTCTGCGGCGTCATTTAGCTAGCATGGTTCACAAGCGACAGCAGCGGCAGAAGTGCAGCAAAACATGTGAGCGAATATAATGCGTCGTCCAGCGTGGACGATGTTATTTTTATGGGATATTGCGGAGAATGGGTTGGCCACACCTCAATTGATACAAGATGCCTGGCACCCTGAATTTGGACAAAAATTGTCCGCCGCCCTTTTTTGATTTTAGCTCTAAGGGGTTTTCGGTATTTTGGAAATTTGTGATATTTTCAAAAAAAGTGTTGACAGCAGCGTTGATTGCCGATATTAATCCTATGAATTAGCACTCAATTTGGAGATTAACTATATTTCAGGTTCAGAAACGTCAAGGAAAGACGGAAGTAAGGATTTGAAAACTCAATAAGGAGACGACGCCGGAGGTTGGGATCGGCACGTTATTTTCATCTCTTAAAACCACCAGCGTCATAGGTCTTTTCAAGAACTAAAATTTTACGTTACCGTTTTTCCTTACACAGAGCACTGAAAATTGAGGCCATAAACGACAGTCTGACAAAACATACAGTGTTATGGGCAGTACGGTTTTACGAAACGGAAAATCAATTGAAAGGAATGACCATGAACAAGAAAATGTTTGTAGTGGGAATGCTCGTTGCATTCATCAGTGCCGGTGTATGGGCAGTCGGCTTTTCGGGCACACCAACGGCAGAGCTAAAGCAGGGCGAATGGAGCATCGGGTTCAACTATATGTATTCAACACAGGACCTTGAGACGACCAAAACAAAATACGGCTGGACCGGAGAACCCCAGGATACGGACGGACTGAAGTTAAAAGACTTCAACGTGAATCGGTACTATGGCGTCTTGGGTTACGGCATTACCGATCAATGGGAAGTCTATGTTCAGTTGGGCGTTTCCGATATGAAGTTGGAAAACTCGTATTCATCTGAAGACAGTTATTGGGGGCTTAATTTCGACAACGATTTTGCTTGGGGCTTTGGCACACGCATCACGCTGGCCCAGCAGGATAATGTTAAGTGGGGTCTGTCGGCCCAGATGAATTGGTTTGATGCAAGCGTTGATTACAAAGGCGAGGACTGGAAAGATACCTATACCGTGGATGGGTATGACGTCTTGATTGCCTTTGGTCCTACTGTGGACATGGGCGGTTGGAAGTTGTACGGCGGCGCATTTTACTACTGTATGGATGGCGACTGGGAAGACAAGTACACCGAGACCGGCGAGGCTGGATACTGGAAGGAAACCGGAAAGCTTAGAGCGGACGGCAATTTTGGCGGCTTTATCGGCGCTCAGTTTGATGTAGCCCAGAGCACAAACATGACGGTCGAGTTTTCCTCAACCGGCAGCAGCGGCTGGGCACTGGGAACCGGAATCGCGTTTAAGTTCTGATAAAATTAAAAGTCGGAACATTTAGTCTCCTTTTTAGGAACTGCGGAAAGGCCCCGCAGTTCCCTTTTTTTGGGCCGGCCAGGTGCCGAGCAAAGACATAACAAGCTGAAGCTCATTCTATAACCGAATCTGTTACCTATGTCGTCGGTACATTTTGTTACCTATGTTACCGGTTTGTACCTACCCGCAAAGGCGGACGAGGGGTATACACTCTCTCGAACCTGCACCCCAATTGGCGGAAATTCCGCACCCTCTCACACGATAGCTGCGCCTGCGTTACAAAGCCAACACGCCCCGCCGAATGCGAAAAGTTTACCGTTACATCAAAAACGGGTCATAGAAGAACGGATCCAACGGCATTGGCTCGATCTCTTCCATCGCCGCCGGGTAGCTGAACTTCAGGACCGTCGGCTGGGCCAGCCGCTTGAACTCGGCCATCGGCATCCACACCGACCGCTGGTGGGAACCCGCCTGAAAGACGATTTCCTTGTCTTTGGCTAAGGTTCGGTCCATCAGCGTTGGCAGGCCATACAGGCTACCCACCGGCGGCTCGGCGCCGATCTGGACATCCGGAAACAGCATCTCCATCTCGTGTTCGGTCGCCAGACGCACATTATCAGTGCCCAGATGCTGCTGCAGGGCATACAAGTTGATCTTGCGGTCGGCCGGCAGCACACAGACATAAAATCGCCCCGTGTCCGCCCGCACAATCACAGGCTTGGCCACCTGACGCGCCGGCACATGCTCGACCGTCGCCAAACCGGCAGCCGTAAAGACCGGCTCATGTTCGCTGACTTTGAAACTGCATTCTTTCTGTTTTAAATAGTCCAAAATGTCCATAAACACCTCCCTGCTTCAGTTGCACTGATCTCGATTGCGATATTTTCCCTTCCGCAAATAACCCGTTTTTAGGGCATTAGCGGAAACAATGGATACCCTTGTGGTACGGGCCAGGCGGACTGCCCCGGATCGAGAAATAAGCCGAATACCAGCATTAAAATCGCACCGCCGACAATAATGACAGTGGCCCAGAATCGGGGATCGTGCACCCAATGACTCAGACGTGTCTCGAAGGCATGCCAGTCGGGCCCGTACCAATGCAAATTGTGAACTTTATGCATCGTCATAATCCGACCTTTCAACTATACAACATATCCTGATTATATACTACGCCAAATGATTCTTAAGGTTGTTTCCTATTTACGCAGAAATGAATTATTCACCAAAGTCGGCTCTTTCGGAAGACGATACACGAGTACTTGTGAATAATGGTGTCAATACCTATTTTGAGATTAATGGACATGTTACGCACAAAATGGATGCTTTCTGCCGCGATGGCTCTTGTTGTCGGTACACTGTTTACGGCCTGGATGGTCAAACGCGCCGACGGCCAGATGCGCGCCGAGTTGCTCCATCGAACGGAGTTGGTCGCGCGCGCGGTCAATATTGAACACGTCAAAGCCCTGACCGGCACAGAGGCCGATCTGGACAGTCCCGATTTTCTGTACCTCAATGCCCAATTAACAAATGTCAAAAAGGCCAATGATAAATATCGGTATATTTATCTGATGGCCCGGCCTGAAGAAGATAAGGTCATCTTTCTTCTTGATACACAGGACGATGAACAGAAAGAGTCGCCGCCCTCTCAGCCGGGTGATTTATATGAAGATTGCTCGACGGAACTGCTGAGTATTTTCGACACACAGCAGCCTTTTGCCGAAGGGCCTATTACAGATGAATGGGGTACCTGGATTTCTGCACATGTCGCTTTTGTCGATCCGCAGAGGGATGAAACAATTGCCATATTGGGTATTGATGTTGACGCGGAGGACTGGAAACAGACGGTTATCGCCCGCGCTGCGCTGCCGGCGGCACTGGGATTGGCCCTGATTGCAGCGCTTGTGTTGGCCAGTACCGCCTATGGCCAATACCATTCGCTGACTAGGACGGAAGCGGTGCTGCGACACACTGAAAACCAGTTCAAGTCGCTGTTTATAAATTCTCCGGTTGCGATCATTGTTCACGATAAAGACAGCGGCGAAATTGTCGATGCCAATCCGGCTGCCTGCGAAATATACGGTTTTTCAACAATTGAGCAGCTGAAAGGGTCCTGTATCTGGCAGGAACCGCCCTATACGTTTAATAACGCACCTAACTGGATTCATAAGGCCGCGGCGGAAGGGATTCATCAGTTTGAATGGCTCGGTCATCACGCTACCGGAAGTCCGTTCTGGGCACATGTCAGGCTGAATCCGATAACACTTAACGGAAGAGGGTATGTTTTAGCGACCCTTATTGACATTACCGAACGACAGCGGGCCGAAGAGGCCATTAGGGACAGCGAGCGCAGGCTTAATAATATCATTCATGGGTCGCCGATCCCGATGTTTGTGATTGGGCTGGACCATCGGATTGTCAACTGGAACCTGGCACTTGAGGGGTTGAGCGGTATCCCCGGCCCGGAGGTCATCGGAACGGCCGAACAGTGGCGGGCGTTTTATCCTGACCCACGGCCGACTCTGGCCGATCTGCTCGTCGGTGATGAATTGGATACGATTGATACGTATTATGCCGGCAAATACCAAAAATCGCAGCTTATCGAGGACGCTTATGAAGCGACGGATTTCTTCCCCGACATCGGCGAGGAGGGACGTTGGCTGAGGTTCACCGCCGCTTCGATTCGGGACGCCGCAGGCAAAACAGTCGGCGTCATGGAAACGGTGGTGGACATTACCGAAAGTCAACGGGCGGAAGAGCAAATAAAAGCCGCACTGATCGAAGCGGAAACACTTAACCGCACGCTTGAAGAACAGACCCGTTATGCCAATCAGCTTGCAAAAGCGGCTGAGACGGCCAATGTTGCCAAAAGTCAGTTTTTGGCCAATATGAGTCATGAGATTCGCACGCCGATGAACGGGGTGATCGGGATGACCGGGCTTTTGCTGGACACCGCGCTGACCGATGAGCAGCGGGACTACGCCCAAACGGCGTATAATTGCGGCGAGTCGCTGCTGAGCCTGATCAACGATATCCTGGACTATTCCAAGATCGAAGCCGGAAAGTTCGAGTTGGATGTTGTGGATTTTGACCTGCGGGATCTGCTGGAAGAATTTGCGGCGATGATGGCGATCCGGGCTCACGAGAAAGATTTGGAGTTTATTTGTGCAGCCCATCCGGACGTGCCGTCGTATTTGAGTGGCGATCCCGGACGGCTGCGCCAGATTTTGAACAATCTGGTCGGCAACGCCGTCAAGTTTACCGACGCCGGCGAGGTCGCCGTTCGCGTCGAGCTGGACACCAAGACCGACGATAAGGTTGTCCTTCGATTTTCGGTGCGCGATACCGGCATCGGAATTTCGGCCGACAAACTGGAGTACGTCTTTGAGAGCTTTGCGCAGGAAGACGGCTCGACCACCCGTAGATACGGCGGCTCCGGGCTGGGACTGGCCATCTCCAAACAACTGGCCGAGTTGATGGACGGCGATATCGGCGTAATCAGCGCAAAAGGCCAAGGGTCGGAGTTTTGGTTTACCGCTCGTCTGGGCCTGCGTCCGGAGGACAGGGCCGAGCGCCGCACGCCGGTTGAGATTTGCGGCAAACGCATCCTGGTCGTCGATGACAACTTGACCAATCGCGAAATCCTCAAGCTGCGGCTGACCTCGTGGGGCGCCCATGTCGTTCAGGCCGCGTCCGGCACGGCGGCAATGGCGGAAATGGAACGGGCTCATCAGGCCCAACAGCCGTTTGACGTGGTCATTACCGATATGCAGATGCCCGAAATGGACGGCCTGATGCTGGGCCGCGCTATCCGGCAGGATGCACACTATAAAGACGTGCACTTGATGATGATGACCTCGCTGGGCCAGTACAGCAGCAGCGCGGAACTGGCCGAGATTGGCTTTTCGGCCTGCTTGGTCAAACCGGTGCGGCCGTCGGAACTATACACCCGCTTAAAAGCGGGATTGGAAGGACAAATCTGCAACGCCTCATCGCGCCCGCAAAGGGAAAGCGAATATATACCGCCCAAACTGGATCGTACCCTGCGCGTCCTGCTGGCCGACGACAACATTACCAACCAGAAGGTCGCGCTCGGACTGCTCAAGAAGCTCGGCCTCCACGCCGATGCCGTGGCCAACGGCGCTGAAGCCATCAAGGCGCTGGAAATGATCGATTATGACCTGGTGCTGATGGATGTACAGATGCCCGAAATGGACGGCCTGGAAGCCACGCGCCGCATCCGCCGTCCCGACTCCGCCGTCCGCAATCCCAATGTGCTGATCATTGCGATGACCGCACACGCGATGCAGGGCGACTGCGAAAAATGTCTCAAAGCCGGGATGGACGATTATATCGCCAAGCCCGTCACGCTGGCGGCGCTGGCCGAAAAACTGGCCCAACGACTTTGCCCGACGCCGCCTGGCGAACCTGAGGCAAACGATACGCCCCCGTCGCCCGATTTTTCTTCCGGCGCGGTCTTTGACAGAATAGGCTTTCTGGGACGCTTGATGGGCGACGCTGAAATTGCCGGGGCGGTCATCGAGGTGTTCCTCGACGATATTCCCAAACAAATCGCCTCGCTCAAGGCCGCTCTGGACGCCGGCGATATGGAGACCATCGGGAATGTCGCACACACCATCAAAGGCGCCGCGGCCAATGTGGGAGGCGAGGCGCTGCGCGAACTGGCGTCTCAAATTGAAGAGGCGTGCAGAGACGGAAATGTTGACTATGCCTACAAGCACTGTTCGGAGTTTGAGGTTCAATTTTCAATGCTGAAAAATGCAATTCAACGCTCCAGTGTCCGATAAGTCTCTATAGGCGTCATCTTGAATGGATACATATTCCGAAATATCGGGGGGGGGGGGGGG
>JAAYCR010000073.1 GCA_012729675.1 Phycisphaerae bacterium
AAATCCTTACCCGTAATGCGATTTTCCATCTGGTTTTCCTTGTCTTAAAACTGTCATAAGTGATTAATAAACAAAGATATACCATATCCCAAAACAATGCGCCAGAAAAAAATGTCACACACCTTGACGATGGACGAAAGGGGGATTGACGATTGATGATGGGTATTTATGTGGCAGCCGTAGCCAAGGTTGCCTGTGTGGAGTGTAAGTTTCTGTAATAAATAGAGTTATATTTATTATGGGTCTCTGGTGCTTAACTTTTCTTTTTAGAGCCGTTCCAAAGAGCCTATCTGATTCTTTCTTCAACGATGAGGGCACCCTCCCAAAAAGTGTCGGCAAAAAAAATTTTAAATCTTAATCAACATTTCCCCGGCACAGCCGCCTTTAACCATGAAAAGGGAAAGCTGTGAGAAAATGGACTAATTATCAATTTTTTTGTCAGTTTATTTGAAACCCTGCCGCGGCGTCCTGCGACATAAAGGAGGTGAGTAATTATGCGATAGGAAACACTCTCATATTGTTGAAAGCTATTGAAATTTAAACTTAAATATAAAGGAAATTGCTATGAATGGGTGCATTGTAACTATAATGGTATTTGTATTTCCGATTTATGCCTATGCAGCAGAAGAGTTCAAAACAGAATTTGGGACACTGCCGGAAAATTTCGTTTATCGAGACTATGCGGATGCGGATTTGATAAAACTGGCGGACCTTCTTTATCACACACACCGCCATTCTGAAGCAGTTGAGGCCTGTAAAGAAGCTCTGAACCGCAACTTGACAGATGATAAGACGGCCTCTGTAAAGCATGTATTGGCAGAAACCTATGAAGCAATGTCTGACCATGGGCAGGATGCCAAAGATACCTACCTGCAAATTATACAGGGGTATCCGACTTATGAAAAATTTCCTGAAGTGGCTTACCGGCTTGGTGAACTGAATATTTGTATTATTCCGAAGGGCACAGAACCGGACAATGACAAGGCAGTTGAGTATTTAAAAATGGTTATTGATCGACTACCTATAGTTTTGTCCGGAGAGACCAATGTAACCTACTTATCACTCAAAGCCCACATGATGCTTGGAAATCTGCTTCTCGGACAAGGGCATGTTGACGAAGCCAGGCAATTGTTCAGAACGATCTATGACTGCGACATAAACAAGGCTGTAGTCTTGCCATATGAAACGTTTGCTACCGAGCAAGAAACGCAGGAACATTTGGCGTGGAGCAAGGATCGTATCCTTAACATGAAAAAACGCATTCCCAGGAAACTCGTCTCGGCTTGTGTATCTTCGGATTTAGGGTTAAGCATGCAAAGACTCTCTGAATTGCAATGTGAGTATCCGGACAACACCGAAATACAGGAACTGATTTCCGATGTGCTAAAAAAACTGGCAGAAGTAGAGGAAGTTGTTGACCAAGAAATCGCAAATTCGACTTCTTGAGCAAAATGACATCTTTCCAAAGTTTTACAAACTTTTTACATATTGTTCGGGTGCAATGAGATATAATTTACACGGTGAGATCAACCATGAAAAGTATTTTGGGTATTTACGGCGGCTCTGAGCGGTTTCTCACAGGCAGCCAGATAGTGGGACGTTCATACTCCGACAAGCGGCGGCAGTATAAGCTCCCCGGTTAACGGATTCTTGCAACCATGGCGTGGCCCGGATAGATGATTAAAATTTGGAATATCAACAAGATATAAATATTAACCGGCTTGCTGGAGAAATATAATGACAAAAATTAAAAATCCATCCATTATGTTGGTTGTGTCTGTGTTACTTCTGTCCATTTGTCAAGGAGAACTGTATTCCGCCGAGATCGAACGATGGGACATCATGATGAGTGAAGAGGTGCAGGTATGGAACTATTTGCTCGAAGATTACTTTTACGGACCCAAAGAGGAACATTGGCCCAAAAGAAAGAAAGCACTGGAGAAAATTGTTAATGAATTCCCCGATAGTCAGTGGGCTGACGATGCATCGCTTATCCTTGCCTGCGGCAAGTTCGAATTTGAGCACAATGCAGAGGGAGCACTTAGTGATTTAAAGAGTATCGGCAGCAAATATCCTAACGGAAAAACAATCATAAATCCCTGGTGGAGTGCTGGTGCGGGCTGTAAGATTGATGAAGTATGGATGATGGGACAGGGAAGACTTAGTTATCGCAATCGTGATGGCAGCGTACGTAAGGGTAAACCATTTGATAGTGACTCTGTGATATCAATGGACGAAAAAGAAATACTTGCGTACTTCTCGCATATAGAAAGAAATCCCATATTCACAAAAGATGCAGCACATATTTTTGTGGCCGAAATATTGGGACATCAAGGCGAGTATGAAGCGGCTGTAGATGAGTTGCGTGGAATTCTTTCTCGTGCATTGCAGCAATTGAATTCTTTTGAAGCAGACGGCAGATTTTCTGTAACTGAAGATGGCTTTTATGGCCGAACTCTTTCTCGTCCGCAATTTAGAGCCTGTATAGCACTTATGGGATATTGCGAAAAGACAGGTGATATTGAAACGGCAGTTTCCGAGATTGACAAATTTTCAGTGGTTTTAAATCAGAGTGCTTCTTATAGCGTTATCAAACAAGTCGGGCAATTTTATGAAAAACATGGTTTCGTGCCAAAAGCTACATTGCAGTACCAAAAAGCTTTAGAAAAGGTAAACAACTATATTGCCGCTGATAGGATTCGCAGCCAGTTTTTAGAATATATCGAAAGACCAAGCGATGAAGAATTATCTCCCGACTTAAAACAAGAAGCCTCTTGGCTTAAAGCAAATATCCGATAAGATGTCCGTAGCTCTTTTAGGATTTGAATTATACTGTGTTGGCAGTGCAGCAAAGCGGAGATTTGTCAAAGCAAAGCAGAGTTGCGCTGCCAACATGGTTAAGGAAATGTTATGAGAAAAATATTAATCGGCTTGCTGGAGAAATATAATGACAAAAATTAAAAATCCATCCATTATGTTGGTTGTGTCGGTGTTACTTCTGTCCATTTGTCAAGGTGAACTGTATTCCGCCGAGATCGAACGATGGGATCTGATGATGATAGACAGTGCACATATCTGGAAGAATCTGTTAACCAAGTATCCTTATGCCGAACATCAGAAACACTGGCCGGAGCGCAAAACGGGATTGGAGCAAATTGTTAATAAATACCCGGATAGTCAATGGGCGGATGACGCGGCTCTCATCCTTGCGTGCGGGAAGTTCGAATTTGAAGGCAAAGCAGGAGTTGATGAACTGCAAAGCAATTCTGAGGCTTATGCCAAAGGATACTTCGGTAATGCTGAACAGGCTATTAAAGACCTGCGAACTATTATCGATAGCTATCCACATGCAAAATCGATTATCGACCCCGTATGGTTTGCAGGTTTGGGATGCAAATTTAATGGTGTATGGTTATCATCTCAAGGTGGGCTTGTCTCTTTGAATTCTGATGGAACAATTCAAACCAGCAAACCGTTTGATCGATCCGGCGCTATTCCACAAAAGCACAAAGAGGTTCTTGCATATTTTGATCACCTTGAGAAATATCCTGTTTATACAAAACATATCGCACATCTATTTATTTCTGAGATTTTAGGACATCAGGGTAAATTTTCAGAAGCGGCATCGGAGCTTGAGAAAGTATTATCTGACCTCAGCGAATTTGAAAAGGCGGTTAAAGCTGACAATGTTGCAGCAAATGGGCCAGATGGAGTTCTTATTAAGAGAGGTTTGGACCGACCGGAATATAAGGCTTTTTCTGCCTTGATAGGCTACAATGAAAAAGCAGGAGATCACGAAAAAGTAGTACCAATAACAGACAAATATGCACCCATTATAAACCAAGGGGCACACTATCAAATGATCCGGCATATTGGTGAAATCTATGAGAAACACGGCCTGCGACTCAAAGCGAAATCACAGTACCAAATCGCGTTAGATAAAATACAATTATTCTCCGGCTTGAAACAAGAAGCCTCTTGGCTTGAAACAAAGATCAAGAGTATTTGACAGGCTCTGTAGAGAAGTTTCACAGGGTGGGCTTCGCCCATGCCGGACTGTTCGAGATTGGGGGTAAAGGCGGGCGACAAAAAAGCCGACGTAGTTCCAGCGGGTCGCGGCGTATAAGCGGCCATAACTTCAGGATGGAAACGCGACATTGGCACAAAAACGAAATCAGCGGGCATTAAATATCATAAGAGTCCTGAAATCACGTCAGCGAAATCAGGCGAAGAAGATCGACATTCTGTGTCGGGATATGGTGGCCGCACACGAGCATTTTTCACACAACCTTTCGCGGCTGTCGTTTGCTGTGTCTTTTTATGAGACGTTACTCAAGTGCGGCGGTTTGGAGGAAGCGCTGGACTGTGCCGTGATGCTGATTCGCAAACACATCCATCAGGCCTCGGCGGCGGTGTTTTGGGTGGATAGCACCGGGTTTGACGTGCATCTGGCCAAATCGCCCGACCTGGGGCAGGTCGAAAAAGCCCATTTCCAAAGCTGGTTCAGCCGGCAGATGGTGCAGCAGATCGGCCAGACCAACCGCATCAGTTCGCTCGAAGACATGCTGCAAATGGGACTGATGGCTCCGCCGTCGGCGATCAGGACGTTATCGGCCGCGGCTGTTCCCTTGGGACGGCTGGGACAGGGCGTCGGGTTTATTTTGGTCTATCGGGCCGCCGAACGTCCGTTGCTGGCCGAAGAACTGTCGCGCATTGCCGCGATCGCGCCGGGGCTGCGGGAAACGATCCTCAGCTTCAAACCCGACATTGCCAAATCCCCTCAGACCGCTTCATAGCATCTTTACTGCCTCAAAAACTCATACTACCGCGTAAATGAGTTCTTATAAATTCCTTTACCTTGTTATATCAAATATCAAATAGCAAAAAGCAAAAATAAAAAAGACAAAGCAAAAATCAAAAAGGTTGGCCCTGGGGACGGTCCGTCAGACAACCGATGTTGTCGGGTCAGGATGTCGCGGCGGGTTTTGGGGCAGAAATCTCTCTTTTTGAATTTTAATATGTCATTTTGCATTTTAATTTTTGATCTTTGATTTTGCCGTCATTAACACCGGTTTTCAGCAGTACTTGCGCTTTAGTGCTCAAACCCTGTGCTTATTCACTTAATTTCACTGTCTTTTGTGCCCGGATGGACAGGGCAATGCCGACAATCAGTGTGATTCCGAACACCCACTGCAAGCCGGTGAGGAGTTCGTCGAAGACAACGCCCGACAACAGCAGCACGGTAAACGGCGTCAGCAGGTTGATCATCGACGGGATGGTCGCCCCGATGCGGTGGATGGCCGCATAAAAGAACACATGGGCCAGTGCGATGGCCGTAATGCCGGAAATGACAACATAGCCGACCTGATTGAGCGAAAGCTCCAGCAGGCCGGAGGGTCTGCCGAACAGGGCCGCCAGAACGCTCAACCCGATAACCGTATAGATGGTAATCACCGAAAAGCTCACCCGTGAATCGACGTGTTTGAAGACAATCTTGACCGAGACGGCATACGCCGCCCAGGCCAGCGAGGCCCCCATCGCCAGGGCAATGCCCGTCCAGGTGGTTGTCAGTTCAAACCGGGGGTTGTTTATGATCACGCCGGCCAAGCCCGTCAGGGCCATTACCGCCCCCGTCCAGAAGAACGGGCTTTTGAACAGCCGCCGCTCATCGGCAAAGAATACCAGCGAAAACAACCCCACCCACAACACCGACGTGCGCGACAGCAACACCATAAACGCGGGCTGTTCATAATAAAAGGCCCCCGCCCAGCAGCATTGCATAACCAGGTTGAACCCCGTTGGAATCAGGGCCTTAAGCAGGATGGAACGGGTGATCGTGCGGCGGCCATACAGCACCAGAAACGGCAGCCAGAACACGCAGGCGACCCCGTAGCGGGCCATGTTTTGCGTCCAGACATCCAACGGGCCGGCCAGCAGCTTGATATAGATCGGGCCGATGGTCCAGCACATCCAGAAACCCGCACATGCCGCAATCGCCGTCGGCGTAAACGTTTCCCGGGTCGGCTCTTTCATCTGCCGACCGTTATGCCGTTCTCGTCGATGGCCAAGTCCGCCGTCAGCCCTTTTTGCGAGGTGTAGGCATAGCGTTTGCCGTCGGCGGTCGTCAGGGCGGCGCTGTCGGGGCGGATGGCCAGCGTGAAGTTTTTCTGTTCGCCGCGACGGCTCAGCACCGAGGCCATCAGGAAGGCTTTTTCGACGCCGTCGCCGGTGTTGTAGTTGGCCACTTCGTCGGGCTGGGCCAGGCGCGTGCCGTCGTAGATCGACGCGCCCGGCAGGCCGGTCAGCCACGTGTGAATCTGTTCGGCGCTCATTCGCTCGGTCTTTTCGGCGCTGACGGGGCTGCGCTCGATGGCCGCCTTGACAAACGGCCGCCAGTCGCAGCGGGTCATATCGCGATAGGCATAGAACGCCAGATCGACGGTGGGGTTTTTGTCGCGGAGGCTTTCCAGATAAGCGATGACTTGCTCGCGCGTCCAGTCGGGGCTGATGCGAATCGGCTCGACGGAATGATATTGTTTGTCCGCGTCGGGCAGCTTCGGCTCGATGTGCAGAAAATCCAGCAGGTCAGCGGCCCACTGCTCGGCGTCCGGCACAAACGGTGCCAGAAAACGCGCCAGCTTGTAGCGGTCGTCGGCGTTGTGAATGTCGATTTTTTCATACTCGATAAACGCCATCAACTGCTCACAGCATATCCGGTCGTTGATCATATAACGGCTGTAGTCCTCGCTGCTGACCTCGTCGAGCAGCTTTTCAAACGTCTCGTCATAGATGCGAAAGCGGCTGCCGTGCTCATAGCCGAACAGCACCTCGGCCTTGACGAACATTCGCTCGCCGCGGCGATAACGACAAAACTGAAAGTGCCTGTTGTATTTCGGATTTGACCGCAGAAAATTTGCCACATTCAGGGCGTTTAGTTCGGCGCTGAGATAGCCGCGCAGCATCCTGCAGAATTTGTCATAGAGGTGCCGGTCGATGGTCGCGTCCGGATACAGACAGTGCGTATAGCCGGTGTTGTGCGCGACAATCGTCACCTGTTCGTTGCGGATGGCGCGCTGGGCCTTGTTGGAAATTTCCGTGCCGTTGAACCACATACTTTTCGTGACGAGGCGGCGATTGTTGGTAATCACGCCGTCCTGAATATCCAGATAATTTTGCGAATGCAGCGGCGTTAAGACCATATACATATCGTCCAGCGGGATGCCGGCGATGACAAAGGCCGCCGCCGCGTACAGGGTGGACAGCGACACGCACTCGCCGGCGCCGGCGCTGTAGCCGTCCTTGAGGCGAAAGGCGTTCATCGCCTCGACGGTCTCGGTCTTCCAGTAGGGGATGATATCGCCTTCGTATTGATCCAGGCCAAAATGCCTTCGGATATCGACATCGAAGTAGTACTTGTCGCCCTGATAACCAAACAGGGCGTTGCTGCCGGCGATCTGCTCGGGGCTCAGCCACGGGGCAAACCGCTGCATCTCGGTCTCTTTGTCCGTCAGCCCCCACGTATTGAGGTCGAGGTTGAACTCGTACTCGTCCATCACATACTGCCGCAGGCGCATCAGCCGCCGCCACTGGCTCTTGCCCTCCAGTTTCTGAAAGCAGTCCTCCTCCCGCCATTTCCAGATCGCCGGGCTCATAATGTTGGCCAGCACCAGCGCATACATCAGCTCCGGAAACACAAACACTTCCATATCCGACAGCGTGACCGCCGAACTGTATTTCTCAAGATCGCGTGCGTTCATTGTTTGTTTCCCAAAAGGGACAAAATCTATTGTGCGGCTGTTTCGGACAAGTCGCGTGCGGCGGCGAGTTTGTCTTTCAAGGGCAGGCGGCCGGGCGTTTTCGCCTTACCGCGCCGGGCGGCAAACGCCGAGGCGGGCAGACAGTCGGCACCGATGCCGCGAAGCCTGGCATAGCGGGCGTTGACCAGTGTGTCGATGGGCGTGCGTTTAAGCTGGGCCAGGTTCTTCGTGATGTACTGTTCGACGTTGTAGAGCGTGTCGTGCATATTGCGATGGGCGCCGCCGAGAGGCTCGCTGATGACGGCGTCCACCAACTTGAGTTTGAGCAGTTCCCTGCCGGTCAGCTTGAGGGCTTCGGCCGCGCGGGGGGCCTGTGTGCCGTCGTGCCAGAGGATGGCCGCACAGCCTTCCGGCGAGATCACCGAATAATAGGAGTGCTCCAGAATCGCCATCCGGTCGCCGACGCCGATGCCCAGCGCCCCGCCGGAGCCGCCTTCGCCGATGACCACGCACACCACCGGCACGCGCAGCCGGCTCATCTCCATCAGGTTGACGGCGATGGCCTGGGCCTGGCCGCGTTCTTCGGCCCCGACGCCGGGATAGGCTCCGGGCGTGTCGATCAGCGTCACCACCGGCAGGCCGAACTTCTCGGCCAGCTTCATCTTGGCCAGCGCCTTGCGGTAGCCTTCCGGGTTGGGGCAGCCGAAGTTGCAGGCGATTTTTTCCTTGATGTCTTTGCCCTTGTTCTGGCCGATGATCATCACCTTTTCGCGGCCGATCTGGCCGAGGGCCGTCACAATGGCCCGGTCGTCACCGAAACAGCGGTCGCCGTGCAAAATCCGGACATCCTTGAACATATTTTTTAGATAATCACTGAAAATCGGCCGTTGCGGATGCCGGGCGACCTGCACCGTCTGCCACGGCGTCATTGTGGTATAGATCTGCTGGAGCAGGTCGGTCTGTTTGACCTGCAAGGCACGGATGGCCGGCGAGGCTTCGCCCTGCAGCGAATCCCGAAGGTGTTGCTTGCGCAGCTCCTCGATCTGACGATCCAACTCGGCGATCTCATTTTCAAACGGCAGATACTGTAAAGCCGTATTTTTAATGTCTTTAATGGTCATTTTCCGTGTGTCCCCATACCCTAAAAAAACATTCTGAGCGCACTGGCGATGCGTCAGAATGGACAGTATTTCTCGGTAACGCCGGGCATTATAACCGTAACCCGCCCAAAAAGAAAGAAAAAAATTGACAGAATCCCCCCTGCAAAGTACGTTGGTACACGGGCATTTTGCCCGTGAATTTGTTATTTTGCTCTCCCCCTGACAAGGGGGAGTACCCCGCAGGGGGGAGGAGGTACGGCAAAAAGGAAAAATTCAAAAGTAAAAAGGTAAAGGGATGGAACCGGCTGCGCCGGGGCTTTTTAGATACCACCCCGGCCGCTAATGCGGCCACCCCTCCTTGAAAAGGAGGGGAGCTATTTAATGGTACAAACCTTTCTCTATGAAACATTTAAATCAAATTACGGTCATCGGGCTGGGGCTTTTGGGGGCCAGTGTCGCGCTGTCGGTGCGGCGGGCGCTGGGGAAGGTGCGGGTTGTGGGGTATTCCCATCGGGATTCAACGCGGCAAAAGGCGCGCCAGCAAGGCGTCGCCGACGCGGTGGAAGATACCCTCGACGCGGCGGTGGCCCAGGCGGATTTGGTGATACTGGCGACGCCCATCCGGACGTTTGAGGGGTATTTTAAAGAAATGGCCGAGCATCTGAAGGCCGGGGCGATTGTCACCGATGTCGGCTCGACCAAAAAAGCCGTGCATCACTGGGCGGCCAGATGCCTGCCGAAACAGGTGCATTTTGTCGGCTCGCACCCCATCGCCGGCTCGGAGAAGCAGGGGCTGGACTACGGCCGCGACGACCTGCTCATCGGGGCGCGGTGTATCCTGACCCGCACAAAGACAACCTGCGCCGCGGCGTTTGGGACGGTGCAGGCGTTTTGGGCGGCGCTGGGCTGCTCGGTCGAGACGATGACCCCGGCCGCCCACGACCGCACGCTGGGGATGGTGAGCCATCTGCCGCATCTGACCGCCGCGTCGCTGGTCAACGCCAACCGGCTCGAAGACCTGTACAGCGCGGGCAAGGGCTTTATGGATACCTCCCGCGTCGCCTCCGGCCCGGCCAACATCTGGATGGATATCCTCCTGACCAACCCACAGGCCTGCGTGCAGGGCATCGACAAACTCATCGCCCAACTCCAACGCTTCCGCACCGCCATCGAAAAGGGCGACGAAAAACAACTCGAAAAACTCCTCAACCAAGCCCGCCAAAAACGAGAACAGTTGATTGAATATAAGCTGGAAAAGAAAGAGTTGTTCTGAGAGTGTTTACATTAGATAGGATTTACAAGAAAACCTAATGATTACACAATGTCAAAATTGCAAAAAAGTATTGAATATGCCTGATGCTTATGAGCGTAAAATAATCAAGTGTCCTTCCTGTAAACGGCCTTTTCAAGCTATTCCCGAAATCGAGAAACCGTTAAAGCAGACTGAACTACCTGCAACATTGACACCACAAAGCAATGCTACACAATTTCCGTTACCGAGCGAAAGTGTCAAACTCGAAACACCGTTGTCTGAACCTTCAATCCCGCAGGACATACGGCCAAGAGAACCGGGGATTATTTATGCGACACTCGGTTTCATTTTTGGGTTAGTGTATTCTATTGTAAATATTTCAAGCTTATTGGATGGTTTTGAGATCAACCTAAGACTGTGTGTCCTCTTTGTATTAAGCGGAGCATTTATCTGGTTTTGTTTTTATACCGTTGGATTCATAATCAATCAATTAGAGAGAATAGCCTTCTATGCAGAAAAAAATCTCAAAATTTATTCTAACAGAAATCGCTGAGAAAACAAAAAATTGTTCCGCAAATACCAACGGCGACTTTAATTTTGGTTTGCTTGACATTTTTTGAGGAGATACTGTGCATGGGAAATTTGAAATACCTTGGAGTGAAACCGCTCAGAGAGGCAAATCTGATCAATAAATTTTTAAATCGTTTTCCAAAAGAAAATGCGATTATTGAAATTAGCAACTTGCTGGCAACAACAGAGGATTTAAAGACAATATCGCCCAAACACATTTTGGATATTGGCGAAAAGTATAATGTTGATGTTTATTCTGAATTCCAGAGTGAGCTTCGGGAAATATTTGCCAATTACTTGAAGTATTGTCTTCGGGATAATCGATTGTCGGACGAAGAGATTGTTAATTTAAGGTGTTTACAAAGATTGTTTTATATCAATGCAGATATCGTTAAACGAGTGCAACAGCAAGTTTGTCAGGAGCTTTATGCGAAGAATGTGGAACAAGCCGTTTCAGATGGATACCTTGATACAGACGAAGAAAAACAGCTTGAACGACTTCAAAAATACTTTCAAATAACCGATGAGGACGCACTTCGATTATATGAAACGGAAGTAAAAAAAGTAGTCACAAAATATTTAGAAGCGATATATGAAGAAGGTAAATTGTCCCCAGACAAAGAGAAGCAATTTCTTGATCTTGCCGATAATTTGAAAACGAACATAAATTTTGACGATAAAAATAAAGCCGCATTTGATATGTTACGTATGTTTTGGCAAATAGAAAATGGGGAACTACCTGAATACAATGTTGACATTTTTTTGCCGTCCAAGGAAATGTGTCACTTTCGTTACCCGTCAGTATGGCTTGAGTACAGAAAAGTTACGAAAAGGGTACGTTACGGGGGACCTACCTTGAGAATAAAAATAGCAAGAGGCATTTATTGGAGGGCAGGAGACCTTGGTATTCAAGCAGTTTCTGAAGATATTTTAACGCGCATTGATACTGGCTCAGTATTTATAACAAACAAGAAGATCCTTTTTAAGGGCGAGATGAAAAATTTATCGATACCTCTCAACAAGATAATCGACTTTGCTTTTTATAAAAATGGTGTAGAGATTCAAAAAAATACAGGTAAAAACATTTTTTTTCAACTTAACGAAGACATCTCAGTAAAATTATTTTCTATGACCCTTGGTCGATTATTGCGTGATCTGTAATGTTGTATCGCATTGGGCCTGGCCTTGGATTCGTTTGGTTGAAAAATCCGGCTGCGATTGAAACGGCCAAAAACGCGACGGGGGCCCTCTGCAATGTTGATACAATTGTCAATTGAAAATGGGTGGCACCTTCAAGCGCAGCTTGTGGGTGCGGGGTGTAATTGGACGAATGCGGCAGGTAGATGCCAATGAATACGGTTGGGCTGGTGGTGTGTATGGAGTAGTCCCGCAGGGACGTAAGTGAGTTAGCCGTAGGCGTGAGCCTACGGGACAGGACGGTGCATGACGCAAAGCCCCGGCGGGGCGGAAGGTTGAACTGGTCTGCCGCCCCGTCGGGGCTTGGGGTTTTTGAGACTTCTGTCCGGGGGCTGACGCCCCCGGCTAACAATCTTTCACCCCTGCGGGGTTGTTTGCAGGACACGCTTTCGCGTGAAAATAGCAAGCTGAAGCTTGAACTACGAACGGATGCGGCGTGTTATCACGGACGGGGTTTGATAGAGTGCTCTTTCAGAGCGTTTGGGTGGGGTGGGTGATCTTTGTCCCAGGGCGTTGCCCTGGGCTAAGGTGTGTTGGCCTTTCAGGCCGGAGAGTGCGGTTGGGTTGTTCGCAGTTCGCCTTGCGGGTACGTTACAAATAGAAAAAATTCTATACAATCGTCAATCGTCAGTAGTCAATTCAAAGGGATGTTATGGCGGCAGTAATTATGATGATCGGATTCGCGGCGGGCGGTTTTTTTGTGCTGTTCAGTCCGTGGACGAAGGGGGCGGTGGCGTTCTGGCCGATGATGTGCCTGGTGACGGGGCTGCTGGCGACGGGCGGGGTGCTGCTGGATGGCGACAATCGCCGCGCGCTGCGGACGTTCAAGGCCGGCGATGTCGGCACGGGGCTGCTGGCGGCAGCGTTTTTGTATGCGGTGTTTTATGTCGGGCATTTTTTGTCGGCGCGGATATTGCCGTTTGCCGCCGGGCAGGTCAGCTCGATTTATGATATCCGGCAGGGAGTTGATCCGTGGGTCATCGGGCTGCTTTTGCTGCTGATCATCGGGCCGGCGGAGGAAATCTTCTGGCGGGGGTTTGTCCAGCGGCGGCTGTGCGGGCGGTACGGGCTGCTGTTGGGGTTTGTGCTGAGTGCGGCCATTTATGCCCTCGTGCATATTTGGTCGTTTAACTTTATGCTGATTGCGGCCGCGGCGGTGTGCGGCGGGTTCTGGGGGCTGATGTTTCTGGCGACGGGGCGGCTGTGGCCGTGCATTATCTCGCACGCGGTGTGGGATGTGGTGATTCTTCTGATGTGGCCGATAGGGTAAGAAATGTGAAATGTAAAATGTAAAATGTGAAATGTGAAATGTTAACCGGATGAACCAATTTAACATGGAAAGTGATGACAGTGAGTGACCGAAAGACACCATCGACCGAGGCGATGTTTACGAAGATTGCCGAGCGGTATGACCGGTGCAATCATTGGTTCAGCCTCGGTATCGACCGGCTATGGCGAAAGCGGCTGGCGCGGGCGGTTGACGCTGCGGCGGGCGATGCGGCGCTGGATATTTGCTGTGGGACGGGAGATATGGCGTTCGCGCTGCTCAAATACAGTGCGGCGCGGGCGGTTATCGGGGCCGATTGCAGCGAGCGGATGATCCAGTTGGCGCAGGAAAAGCGGATGCGGCTGGCCGTGCGCCGATGGATGACGGACAAGACGCTGCGGCTGCACGTGGCGGACGCGGCCGCGATGCCGTTTGAAGACGGGGCGTTCGATGTCGTGACCTGTGCGTTTGGGCTGCGAAATATCCCGGATCGCGCCGCGGTGCTGCGGCAGGTGTCTCGTGTACTCAAGCCCGGCGGGCGACTGGGTGTGTGCGAGTTTTCGCTACCGAAAAATCCGACACTGCGGGCGGTGTATGGGGTGTATCTGTCGCGTGTGATGCCGCTGCTGGGGCGGCTGGTGTTAGGCGACGGCGATGCGCTGCGATATCTGGCCCGCTCGATCCTCGACTGGGACGCGACTGTGCGGTTGGAGGCGGAACTGACGCAGACGGGATTTGTCGATGTGTGTGCGACGCCGCTGACCGGCGGGATCGTGACGCTCACCGTGGGGCGGAAGGCCTGATATTCTCAGGCATCCTTACAGTATTTCTTATCGGAGTACCGATGCGGGAATAAAATATAGGACAAAACGGGCACTGCTCATATCGCCCAAGAGGTTTCGGAAATCCGCATTGTCAATGGGCAAGGCTTCCCCGAAAAAATCTCCCATTTTCAGGTATTTTGTCATCATAATTTTGCGGCCGGTCTCTTCCACCCAATACAGGGTGCCATCCGTCGGAGCATTGAACTCCACCATCACTCCACCGCCGACCATGTATTGTTTCAAAGGGAGGCCTTCGACGGTAAAATGGTTGTTGGCCTGCGATATGTATTCGTAGGGTTGGCCATCCATCGGGGCTGGCAACGGCAAGAGGGTGGTGGTGGAGGTCTCTACCTGACTTTCACACCCGACGGTACAGATGGCCAAGAGGATTGCTGACAATGAGAGTAAGTATGTCTTTGTCATCGAGTTACTTCCTTTCTTTTGTGAACACTTGCCATATCTGTTTATTATAGGTAACTTTGTTGGGGTGTGAAGCAAATAAATCTGGAATTCTTTGAAGAATTAGGCCGGGGGGATTTTTGTTGCCAAAGGGGGTGGGTTTTGGCACAATAAGAGCGGAAAACGGGCTGGATGTCCGTGGTGTGTTAATTTTGGATGGAAACAGGCGTGGTTTTTACACTGCATCGTTACATTTTCAGGGAGTTGTTTCGGGTCTTTGTGCCGGCGACGGTGGCCATGATGCTGATGGTCTGCGTGGGGCTGCTGGTGCCGATGATCATTGACTACGGCGTCAGCCCGGGGCAGATATTGCGGCTGATCGGGTACTTTTTGCCGGTGACACTGACGTTTGTGCTGCCGATGAGTGCGTTGTTTGCCGCCTCGGTGGTGTATGACCGGTTTGCCGCCGACCGGGAGTTGGACGCCTGTCGAGCCAGCGGCGTCAGCTTGGCCGTGATGCTGTATCCGGGGATAAGTCTGGCGATTTTGGCGGCGGCGGCCAACCTGATTTTGAGTTTTTACGTCTCGCCGGCGTTCGTGCATCGCAGCGAGCGGAGCGTCAAGTCCAACGCCGAGGACATCCTGTTTCGCAACATCCATCGCCGCGGGTATTACAATCTGCCCCGCAGCCGGTTTCGCCTGTATGCGGACAAAACAGTTCCGGAGATGAATCTTCTGGAAGGTGTGGTGATCCTTGAAACCCGTCCGGATTTTTCGACGCGGGTGATTTCCGCCCAGCGGGTTCGTGTGTCGATTGAGACCCATCGCAACTACAATCAGGCCGTGATTGTCGCCGAGGATGCGTTTCGCTTTGACGACATTTCGCCGGTGTATATCGGGCGGCTGGAGGTGGAAGAGCAGTTTCCGCCTCTGCTGGGCGACAGCATCAAATTCAAAGAGATCGAGGAAATCAAGCGGATTCAGGCCGACAAGATGAACTATTTCCCGATTCGTGAGCGGGCGATGGAGGCACGCGCCCAGCTTGCGGTCGAATTGCTGGCCGAGACGCTGAACACGTCGTTTGCCGACAACACGCCCGTGCTGCTGGAAGAAGCCGGCGGCGCGCGGCGGTATGTGCTGCTGGCCGAGGGCTGTTCGGTCGATGCGTCCAGGCCGTTTCGGCTCAATCTGATCGGGCCGGTCACGCTGGAGCAGCGCGATCGGTTTCGGGAGGATTTGGCCGTGCGGTATGTCAGCCGCAGCGGGGACAACCGCATCGCGCTGCAGGGCGACGGCCCGGACCTGCGGATGGAGATGTCGCTGGAATCGCCCGCGTGGGAACGCACCGGCGGGTTTAGCGGCACGGCCTTACGCAAGTATGTCAATGATGTGGACTATCCGAAGGCGACTGCCGACCGGCTGGGGATCGATAATCTGCTTGCCAAACTCGAAGCGGCGGGGTCGCCGGGCGCCGTGCTGGAGGGGGAGCCGAGCGGAGTGTTCACACAACTGACAGCGGATGTGCAACGTGCCGTTTCGCGGGCCGAGCGTGAGATCGCCTCGGAGGTCAACTCCCGGCTGGTGTTGGGGCTGGGGTCGATTGCGATTACGATGATGGGCATCGCGCTGGGGATTCGGTTTCGCGGGGGGCATTTTCTCAGCGCCTTCGGGGCCAGTTCCATTCCGGCGGGCATTCTGATTGTGTTTATTATGTCCGGCAAACAGATGATAAAAAGCTCCTCGACGCCCGAACTGCTGGGCGTGGCGACGATCTGGGCAGGACTGGCGCTGCTGAGCGTCATGACGCTGATCGCCTATCGCAAACTGATGCGGACGTAAACGATGAAAACGCTTGACCGATATATCGCCCGAAATTTTATGAACGGCTACCTGATCGCCCTGGGGGTGATGATGGGGATGTTCCTGGCGGTCGATTTGTTTTTGAATATTGACGAGTTTGCCGAACATAGCGGCTTGGGGCTTTCGGGGATGCTGTACAATATCGGCTCATATTACGCGGTGCGCAGCATTTTGTGGTTTCGCGATCTGGGCGGCGTGGTGATTGTCATCGCGGCGGTGTTTTCGCTGACGCGGCTGACCCGCAACAATGAGATGATTGCGATTATGGCCTCCGGCGTCAGTCTTAAGCGGGTTTTGGCACCGATTCTGTTTTTGGCGCTGCTGCTGACCGGCGTATTGATTGTCGATCAGGAGCTTATCCTGCCGCGTGTGTCGGGCGAGTTGACGCGGAAACAGGATCAGCTTCCCGGCCATGCGTCTTACGACCTGTGGTTTGTCAATGACGCCAACGGCAGCCTGATCAGTTGCGTCGAGTATGCGGAAAAGGAAGAGACGATGCACCATCCGGTGATCGTACTGCGCGAGCCGCAGGATGCCGAGACCTGGCATGTGATCGGGCGGATTCAGGCGCGTCAGGCGGTGTATGACCGCCAGCGGGGGGGCTGGAGGCTTGAAGACGGCCAGTTGATGCGTATCCCCGGACAGGAGTTGGACGATCTGACGGTTCAGGACGTTGAGACCGTGGACTTTTATGCCACCAACCTGACGCCGGACGAATTGCCCCTGCGCCGCCGCGAACGGTTCAAATCGCTGCTCAGTCTGCGGCAGTTGACCGAAATCGAACAAAACCCCGGCACACGCCGAACCGAGTTGGTCGATATCGCCGTGCAGAAACACAGCCGCATCACGATGCCGATCATCAATCTGATTATGCTGATGGTCGCGCTGCCCGTCCTGGTCTGCCGCGACCCGAAGGATATGAAAAACGCGATTGTCACCAGCTTTCTGACGACGGCGTCGTGTTATACCGTTGCGTTTCTGTGTTCGCTGTTCGCCACCGAGGTCATCCTCGGCCAGATGCGCCCGGCGATATTCAGTTGGCTGCCGATTTTCATCTTTTTCCCCATCGCACTCATTCAGATCGACTCCATGCGCACCTGAACCCCGATTTTCTTAGACGGGATAACAGGATTTGCTGGCTGGAAAGTTCTTAGTTCTTAGTTCGTAGTTTGTAGTTCAGTGCAGCAGACCGATGAAAAAACCCGTATCATTCGGCCGGGGTCATAAATGCGGGCATCCGGCGGGGTTTTCCGTGGGCGTCCACGCAGGCCAGGATGGAGGTGCCTTCGCAGAGGATCAGGCCGGAGGATGGGCGTTTGAGGGTGTAGGTGTGCTCGACGCGGGCGGAGGTGACGCGGGTACAGGCGGTGGTCAGGTCGAGGGTCTCGTCGTAGAGGGCCGGGCGGCGGTACTTAGCCGTCAGTTCAGCGACGACAAAGAAGACGCCCGCCTTTTCGAGGTCGCTGTACGCCAGCCCGTTGGCCCGCAACAGCTCCGTCCGCCCCATTTCAAACCAGACGGGATAGACCGTATGATGCACCACGCCGGCCTGGTCGGTCTCGACATACCGCGGCACGATCTGAATCGTGCATTCCTGCACCGTCGTCCGCGCCGGAAACGTCGCCTCGACGTTCATCTTGTATTCCTCTGTTCTGGGCTGTACCCGCATGATAATATCTCCGCTGCTGTTGATAACAGTATATCCGAAATCGCACCGAGTTCAATAGCCGTCAACTGTTTCTTTGAGGTGCAGGAGTACTCCAAAAAAAGTTGCCTGTTTAGTCCATTCGATCATCTCTTGAAATTCTACTTTGGCCTTGAGGAAGGCCGGTTCCTGTGATAAAATCATACGCGGTTCTCCTGTAAAGGTAAATACATTGCTTCCATTCCGTTATGTTTAGCCTTTCGAGACCCGTTGTGGCCTAATCAATGAATCGTAACCATAGTATTTATAAGGCGTTATGTCGTCGTATTTGTGGCTATAAAGCGGAGTATAAATATGGATTTTTTTGAAACAGTCAAAAAACGACATTGTTATCGCGGTGCATTCGAGTCCTCCCCTGTCCCGCGTGAGCATTTGAGGCAGATCGTTCAGGCCGGGCTGGATGCGCCGTCGGGCAAAAACGCCCAGACGACGCGATTTGTCATTGTCGATGATCCGATGCTCGTTCGCCCAATCGCCCAGATGCACGAGGCGAACAAGGCGATGCAGCAGGCACAGGCCTTCATCGCCTGCATCGTGGACGATGCGCCCGATGTGGTCTATGAAGGGCTGTCGTTTCAGGTTGAGGACTGTGCCGCCGCGGTGGAAAATATGCTGCTGGCGATCACGGCCCTCGGCTACGGCAGTGTCTGGATTGACGGCTGGCTCCGCGTCGCCGGCCGGGCCGAGGCCATCGGCCAACGGCTCAATCTGCCCGCTGGCAAACGCATCCGCATTCTGCTGCCCGTCGGCGTGCCGTCGGAAACCTACAAGCAACCGCCCAAATTACCCTTCGACCAACGCGCCTGGTTCAACGCTTATGGGAAATGATCAGAAGTCGAATGCCCAACAATCTGTGAAATCCGTGGTTTTAAAACCCACCGGTCAGCCTCTTCGATGCCCTAAATGCGGATCGACGGATATTGCCGAGATTGTGTATGACCCGCCCGCGATGACGGAGGAGCTTTTGGCACAGATTCAGGCCAAGAGGGCGGTCGTCCGTGTCGGCGCGCAGAAAAAGCACCCGCCGCGTTACTATTGCAACTACTGCGGGTATGAATGGTAAGGAAAGAAGCCCTCGGCTACGTAAAGCTGTGTTTGACGTTGACTACCCGGCCGCTGCTGCGCTTGCGATTATTGGTCGCTCGCCCCTTGCTGGTGCGTTGACGGGCGCGAAACCCGCTCTTGCGGGCACGCTTAACCAGACTCTTGCGATGATTCTTCACGAATATCTCCTGTTATTATCTAAGCTTAACCTGTTTCGAGACTTCCATTATCTTTTATTCTTGTGTCGCACAATTATACAGAGTTGCCGGCCGATTGCAAGCATTGCTTGAAATTCTTTTTGAAATTCACGGTCCATCACGTTATTTCCATTTCCTCCGTGCAATTGTCGGCCCACCCTTTACATTATTCCCGAAATAGCGAACGATGAAAAATCTGCCTTTCGACAATTTGCAGCGGCTGGCGATGATCAAACTCATCCTCGGATAACCACAGTTCTGCCTTTATCAACAAGCTGATGCTTGAACTACGCATGTGTGCTGCTTACACGAAACGGAGTCGGATGTCGTTTTCCGTCAGGTCGATCTCGGCGTAGTGGCTGTCTTTGGCGGGGCCGGGGTTGAGCAGGGTCGTGGGGCCGATGTTGTCTGTTCCGATAATATCGTGGATGTGGCCGCAGACGGCCAGCCGCGGGCGGGTGCGGTCGATGAAGGCTCGGATGGCCCGGTTACCGGCGTGCCGGTCGGGGCCGATGGCGTCCAGTCGGGTGTTCCATGGGGGCTGGTGGGATACCACGACCAGCCGTGAGGGGTCTTGGCAGTGGGCCAGGCCGCGGTCGAGGGCGTCGGTGAAGAGGCGCTCTCCCGCTTCGTTGGGCAGGCGGCCCAGTTCCGGCAGGGTGCCGCCGGCACCGACAAACCACCAGCCGTCCACGCCGACCGCTCGTCCGTGCAGGTTGCGGCCGTTTTGGGTCAGCCAGGCATCGACCATCGGCGTGTCGCAGTTGCCCGGCACGGCCAGGATCGTCCGGGCGTGTTGGCCGAGCGTGTCAAAGACGGCCTGGACGTGCTTTGTGTTGCCGAAGTTGGTGATGTCGCCGGCCAGCAGGACGACGTCGGCGGCTGACAAGGCCGTGTGCATCCGCTCCAGCGGCTCAAGCTGGCTGTGAATATCCGCCAATACCACGATTTTCATTGTCGCAACCCCTTATGCAAAATCCAAACGCTGGCCATTCTATGGCTTTGGCAGGAAGAATCAACCCTGCTTTGCCTGTAAATTGACTTCGTTTTTCAGAAGTCAGGAGTCAGAAGTCAGGAGTCAGAAGTCAGGAGTCAGGAGGTCGAATTTTTCTTGTTGTTTAATGGTGATGGGCTAAAGCCCATCCTACGACTGGAATTTTTGTTGTTTTATGGGCGAACACGTAGGTTCGCCCCTACGAGGGTGGCGGGTAGTCCCCCTTTGCGGGGGGAGAGTTTTACCCATCGGTCTGCTGCGCAGAGCCGATGCCACCCGGGCGATGGTCAGCCCGGCCGGGACATGGGGGGGGATTGCACCCGGAAGTTAGGTATTTGTCAAACAGAATAGTTCTTAGTTCTTAGTTCTTAGTTCGTAGTTCGTAGTTCGTAGTTCGGAGTTCTGAGTTCGGAGTTCTTAGTTTGTGGCTTCGTGGTGTTTTTTTGATTTTTTGAGGAAATTGTTGATGTAATGCGGATTATTGCGTATGATTTGAACTAATTGCCGCCGGGGAAAGGGCGGCTGGGAGACATAAACAGAAGCCGAATTTTTTGAGGAGTTTTATCATGAGTGGAAGATCGTGAGATAACGAATTTATCCTCAACAACATTTGGAAGGTCTGTTATGGCAAACAAGCTTATCGCATATATCCATAGGGTTCATCATTCCCGGCATGAAGTGGTCGAACGTCTTGGGACGTTTACAAGAGGCCGAAAACAATACGAGATACATTATCTGAAGGAATCTGTTTGTGATCTACAAGGGACGATAGAGTTTCGCCGCGCCGATAGTTTATTTAAGTTTGAGTTCTCGACCCTTGATTACCGGCAAACACTGAAGAATCTGCGTTTTGCCATCGACGACATTCTGGACAGAGAAACGATGTGGGAATGGGGCAATAAAGTGGATATAAAACAAAAGTCAGAGCGCGATGTTCGCATTTTCCTGCGCCTGCTCAGCCGAAAAATCTTATGGATTTCCGATCCACTGGTTGCCATCCCTTCAGAAGAGGACCCTGATGATATCAATGAAGCTTCCTTGTATTTGGCCAAAACCGCCGGCTGGATACGGAATAGTTACTGCCTCTGTAAAGCGTTGCGATGGGTCCCTTGGCGCCATCGCAGTCGTAAAGGGAAAAGACGTTATGGCCGTGGTTTCAATATTTTCAGACTCAATCGAGAGGCTTTGATTTCATTAAGAAACGCCATCAACGAAATTGGAGACGGTGATCGGGGGAATAATATTTATTGAGGGTATTGGGGGAAACTTGTATATTTTGTGTCAACCTTTAAACATTGAATAGTGCACGGGCAAGATGCCCGTGCCACGGATTTTTAAAGGGTTGCCTTGACAACAAAGTTATGGAAATATGGAGTAAAGTTATGAAAAAAGCCGGGTTATTCGCACTGATGTTGAGTTTGTGGCTTCCGTCTCTTGGCGCCACGGAACTGGTGTCGCCGAATAAAAAAATCAAAGTCGTCCTCGAACTCCAGGACAACGCCCAGCCGCAATTTAAGATTCATTATTCAGGCGGTGAAAAAACCGTTGACGTCTTACAGAATTCGCTGCTGGGTTTGAAGACCGATAAGCAGGATTTTTCGAAGCTGACGCTGGTCAGCGAATCGCCTGAGACACAGGTACGCGACGACTATACGATGCTGCACGGCAAACGGAAACATTGTCAAAACACGGGGATTGAAAAAACGTTTCGTTTCAAGAATTCATCGGGCAACTGTATCGATATTGTGTTCCGTGTCTATAATGACGGCGTTGCCTTTCGATACCTATTGGGTGAATACTCCGACGCGCGGCATTCGATCACGGAAGAATTGACGGAGTTTTCTGTTGCCGAGGGGATCAATCGCTGGGTACAGCCGTATAACACCGGTTATGAGGAGTTCTACCCGCTCGCCACAAGAGGCTCGCGGCAGAGACGATGGGGCTTCCCGGCCTTGTTTAATATCGAAAACGATGTCTTTCTGCTGATCACCGAGGCGGATATCTCCCGTGCGAATTACGGCAGCTTATTATTTAACAAAGACAATGTGAATGCGTACACCGTCGCCATGCCCTCGGATGCCGGCAGCCATTTCACGACCCCGTGGCAGTCGCCCTGGCGGGTGCTCATCATCGGGCATTTGAGTGACATTGTTGAATCGACGCTGGTGACAGATGTCAGCGGTCCCTGCGTTTTGCCGGATACGTCGTGGATCCAACCGGGTCCGGCATCGTGGATTTACTGGGCCCATAATCACGGCACAAAGAATTATAAACTCTTAGTCGAATATGTGGATTTGGCGGTTGAAATGGGATGGCCCTATACGCTGATTGACTGGGAATGGGATCAGATGGGCAATGGCGGGACCATTGAGGATATTGTCAAGTACGCCAACAGCAAGGGGATCAAGCCGCTGATGTGGTACAACTCGGGTACGGCCTGGATGGACCCGACGCCGAACGACCGAGTAAACACAGCCGAAAAACGTGTTAAGGAATTCGCTTGGCTTACCACGATCGGAGTCTATGGTATCAAAGTGGATTTTTTCTCGGGCGACCAGCAGAAGACGATGAACTACTATATCAGCATTCTCGAAGACGCCGCGAAATATAAATTAATGGTGAATTTCCATGGTTCGACGATGCCGCGGGGATGGCAACGAACATACCCGAATATGATGACAATGGAGGGGGTGTATGGTGCGGAATGGTATAATAACCGTCCGACACTGACCAACAGGGCGGCCGCACATAATGCGACTCTGCCGTACACCCGCAATGTCGTCGGTCCCATGGATTACACGCCGGTAACGTTTACCGATTCCCAGCACAAGCATATTACCTCACACGGCCACGAATTAGCGCTGTCGGTCGTGTTCGAGTCGGCATTTCAGCACTTTGCCGATCGTCCAACGGGATATCGCGATCTGCCCGAAGCGCCGAAGCAATTCCTGAAAACCGTCCCCGTTGCCTGGGATGATACCAAACTGATCGACGGGTATCCCGGCGAAAAGGTTGTGATTGCCCGGAAAAAAGGAGACCTGTGGTATATCGGGGGCCTCAACGGCACCGATGAGGCCAAAACCCTGACCGTGACCTTTGATTTTCTCGACAACCAAACCGCCGAATTAGTGCTGATTCAAGACGGTACAGACGACAGGTCGTTCGAGACCAAAACCGTGTCGGTCAGAAAAGGACAAACCCTCGACATCCCCTGTCTGCCGCGAGGCGGGTTTGTCGGCACGCTGCGGTGAATAGCGACCTCGTTGTTTGACGATTGGGGCAATCGCAGGGAAATTTTCAGGGCCGGACACAATAGGCAGCCTTTAAAAATTGAATAGAGCGCGGGCAAGATGCTTGTGCCACGAATTTATAGAGGTTGCCTTAATCGAGAGGCTTTGATTTCATTAAGAAACGCCATCAACTAAAATTGGAGACGGTGATCAAGCATCCATCGTGCAGTTGAGCAGTTCTCTGTTTCTGGCGGGGTGTGTGATGATTTCTTCTGCCGATGCGATTACCTGTTTATTGCAGAAAATCGGGGAGGTATTCGTTGTCGATTTGGGCGGGCGGATTCGGCTGACGGAGGCGTGTGCGTTCGTTCCGCAGTTCGATGTAAGAGCCGCTGATGATCCGGTCTTCCCTGCCTGTACCGGCCGTTATCTGGATGGCGGCTTTCTCCAAAAGTTCACTTTCTTTGACGTTGGCCGCATAACAGCTTGCCTGACATAGCCCGCAGCCGACACATTTTTCCTCAAGGACAACCGGCGCCAGGAAGCCCGAATCCGCGATCGGCCTGTTCCGGTTATCATACTGGATACCGATTCGGCGGTATTCGATCGCATGGTACCCGGCCGCGGCGCAGGCTTCATAACACAGGCCGCATACGTCTTTTTCAGCATGCGGCAGACACGTTGTTTCATTGACTTGTGCCAGTCCGATGCGGGCTGCGCGTTTTTCTTCGAGCGGCAGGTTTCGGATGGCTCCTGTCGGACAAACCTGGCCGCAATTTGTACAGGAGGACTGACATCCGGCGATGTCAGCTTTGATCGTGGGGGTCCAGAGTCCATCGAGGCCCAGCTCAAGCCCGGACGGCTGCAGCACACGACTGGGGCAGATTTTCAGACATTCCCCGCATCGGACGCACTGTGCGCGGAACCGAGCCTCCGGCAAGCTTCCCGGCGGACGAATTGGAAAGGTATTTGTATAGCGGCCGCGTTCCCATCTGATCCCTGCGGCCGCAGCCGCACCGGTTCCGGCGGTTCCGATCAGGCTCAGCAAAAAGAGACGTCGCGAATTCAGTGACGCCGTCGTCGTCGGATCGCCGGAAGCTTTCTGCTTACGATTCCATCGCCATCCAAATCGGAAGGCCTGTTTGGGGCAGACCGCTTCGCAGTTTCGACAGACGGTGCAGTTCATGTCTCGGGTGGAATAATCCGGAGCAATCGCATTGAACGAGCATTGCCGGAGGCACCGACCGCAATTGATGCAGGAGGGTTCGACGCGGCGGCGAAAAAGGCTCAATCGGCCTGCCAGGCCCAGCAGTGCTCCGCTTGGACACAGGTACGCACACCAGAAACGCGGACGCAGCAGGCCGAGTGCAAGAATCCCTACAAAAATCACAATTGACGCTATCTGCCCGCCCGTGAGGGCGACCGCAGACGCCCGGCCGCTGAACAGGCCGTCCTGCAGCGGTGCCGCCAGAGACACTATCCCCCTTGTCAGTACCGGAATCGCAGCAGCAAAACCGGATACAAGAACACCAAACACGGCCGCTGTCAAGATACCGACGAGCAGATGGAATCGCAGATAGAACCAACGGGTCTCGGATTTCAAACGGAACCGTTTAATGTGACGGTTAATGCTCCAGTCAGTCATGTCAATCAGCGTTCCCAACGGGCATATATATCCGCAGAACCACCTTGGAAAAACCATTCCGATCAGCAGAACGGCTCCGGCCGTCACTAGCGACCAACTCATCGCCCGCGCGGCCAGGGTTGTGGAAATACCGACCAGTGGATCAAGCCTCAGGAACAGTCCGAGCGGGCCGGACAAGAGGTTGTTTTCACGGGTGGCGTCGGCCCGGTCGGACCAGCCGCCGGAGAAGAGTACATACAAAAAGACGATCAGGCAAAAGGCCTGCGCCACACGTCGAAACGGGAGCTTCATAAGCATCTCATTTCATGCCGTCGGACAGGGCTTTGGCCGTGCCGTGTATGATGGCCTCTGCGGTAACCGTCGCGCCCGTCACCGCATGGACACCTTCGAACCCCTGGCGGGCAACAATCTCCCGCGTTGTCGGCAGTGCCATGATCAGGTAGGAGAAGGTTTCGGAATTCCGAAGAATGTCAACTGATACAAGGCGGCCCTGTTTGATGTCAGCCTTGACAGTCATTGGGCCGCCATAAGCATTCACAACGGCCGTGTATGAGCCATCGGGAATGCGTTTTATGTCGAGTGTTTTAAGGTGTTGGATCGTGGCTATGTTCATCCGGGCCTTGTCTTTCCCGTCGGTCGCATTTCGGCGCACCGGCTGCATCGCTGAATCGGGCAGGGCCAAGACTTTTTCATACAGGACAATCGCCTCATCATACCGGCCCGCCGCGCGGAGAATACCTGCCGAGAGAAGATATTTATCGCTTTGCGATAACCCGCGGGCGACCCCTCGGCCACCGCTCTGGCCGTCAAAGCCGGACTCGATGAGAGCCAGAGCCTTATCCACCTCGCCTATCCTGGCCCACAATTTGACCAGGTCCCGGTTGTTGCGGGCGGCATTGCTGTCAAGCGACGCGAGCAGGGCTTCGGCGGCGGCTTTGCTTCCCAGTTCATGGTAACAACGAGCCATTTTCAGCGGATCGACAGAACCGCCCATCTGCGCGTATTTCTGCCACCAGAACGCGGCCCGGGCATAGTCGCCCAACAGTTGATAAAACATATCCCCCAACATGTTAAGCGACCGTCGGAGTTTATCCGAGTCGTCCTTGTGGAGGATCATGAGATGATGCACCAGCCGGATACCCGCCTTATAGCGGGGAGGATTCGGGTAAATCACCTGCGTCAGATAATCGTCAACATTCGTCGGGGAAGCTGTCCCCGATCCGGTCCCGCGGGCGCCTCGCCCTCGTCCACCTCCTCCGGGACCTTGGAGCCCCTGCCGGACCGGCCAGCTCAGATCCAGCGTCTCAGGATAATTCAGTTCTACCGAATCCCACCACTCCGGCGAGGTACTGCCGGCGGTCCTGATTGCTTCGTCCGCTTCGGCCTGGGTTTTATGCGCGCCGGTCTGGCCATTGATCTGCAATCCACAAAATACGAATCCAGATGCCATTAAAACAGCAATATATTTGATGATCAAATCGGTGTTCACGTTACATTCTCTCCATTATTTATATTTTTATGCAAAACGAAACGTCCCCATGCGCTTATGCTGCTTTGGAAAACAGTAGGCCCTCCGATGCAATTGAACAGCATCGGGAAAACTTAAGAAACAATCCAAGCACCCCTGCGGGATTGATTTAGCAGGCAAAATAATCATTGATGTGAATCCTGTCGATGTCGCAGGCAAACGCACAGATACTGATCACCAGAGTCTTTCCGTCAAGGAGGCGGAAATATAATAGATAGTTGTCTCCGTACTGTTTTCTGGTTTCGGGTTCGCCGAATATCTCCAGGAACATGTCGGTGGAGTGCAAGCGATCCGATGTCTCGTAATACTCATCGCTTTCGCTTAACACGACCTGTTCGGGCATTTGCCCCATCATAAAATCAATCATCACGGCATTAATTTCGTCGCTGTGATAAGGCAGCGTTCCGCTTGCTGAGCCGACATTATATGAATGTGTATTTATTAATGTTTTCATCGCAATATATCCTTTTTAAGCCGGTTTATCACCGGAATTATCATCTCTTTTTTATCCGTGCGGCCTTGTTTTCCGTTTCGCAACCGCTTGTCTCTGCCCTTATAGTGTCCGCACGAGGGTCAAATGTTTCAAAACAATTGCCATTTTCGCTTGTTTTTTGATCCGGCCTGTTCAGGGCTGCACGTAAGTCGTTTAAATGTAAAAAGATAGAAAACAATCCACAGTCCCCATGGATCCCTTAGGTGACGGGAGGAATTCCGTTCTATGACGCCCGGTGCCCCCGAAACCGCGACAGCATCCCGCAGGGCGACATCGCATAGGCGGATACATATATGAGCGGTGAACACCTTGAAGCAGGGCACGGCAATTTTTTTGCGGTACGGCATTTTATATATTATAGTTTTTATAGACGTGTAATATTGACGAGGTCTTTATGCCGACCATAAGACGCGAAGACAAAGAGATTATTCATAATTTATCGCTGCTGGGGATGCTGTTCGGCGCGATTGTCGGGGGTTTTCTGGTTCTGCATTCGCATCGGCAGGCTCAAGGCCGCTACGACATTGAGACGGCCGCAGTCCAAACCCACAGTTCATTGGAGCGGCTCAGCAGCAATCTGACGGCTGCTGAGATATCGGTCGCCCAAGCGGCTATGGGCCAGGTTGTTGGTACCGACGCGGAGGCGGCCCCCGATGGCGTCAACCCCGTGGAAAAATCCTTCTGGATCGACCTGCCTCAATGGGGGTTGTGGGGTATTTGCGGGGCCGCGGCCGGGGTCGGGGCCGGGACAGGCTATCTGTCGCTGTGGGGCGCCGGTTGGCTCGGCTCTCTGTTGACGTACTGGCTGATCCGTGTCATTTATCGCATCATTCGAAAAACAGCCCCGAACTCCATCGCAGCTCAACGCCCGTTTTCAACGGCGGGTATGCTTCAGTCCTATCAGCGCGACGAGGGACGTCTGCTGCCGACCTTGGTCAAGCTGTTTATGCTGCTGGCGATGGCGTTAGGGGTCCTGGCGATCGTCGTCTGGCAACTGACGGCGATGTAACGCTGCTGCTTATTTGACGTCGATATAATCAAACTCGACCAGCAACTTTTTGGCCGCGATCCCCTGCCGGACATCGAACACATCGATTTTTCGAGGAACCATGCGCGCCAGCCGTGGGTGGTATCGTGGATTGAAGGAGTGCGCCATCCAGTCCAGCCCTTTGCCATCGGCGACCCGTGCCCATTCATGCAGGCCGGTTTCAGCGTTTCTATAAAGCGTGACCGTGTGGCCCGCTTCGCCCGTGACCTCAAACGCCTCGTACCGCTGTCCCTCGATGTGTGCCGGCTCGACGGCGTTCATCCCGGCCAGCTGAACCCCCGCCCCGGCGGTAAAACTGTAATACGTCAGCTCGGCCAGCGGTGCGTTGAAGAATTCTGCCGGCAGCGCCTTGGCTGCCGCGCCATCCAGGCCGGATTTTGAAAACTGCCCCTTGGTATAAACGACGCGATACGCGCTTTCCGGTTCGGTTCCCCATACCTCCAGCGACGCCGACGACGGGCAAAACCGCTGATTCTGAGTGGTCCAGTAGGGAGCTGCGTCCCGGTGATAGGCCGTCACGCAGCGGGTTTCGATGCAGTCCTCTCCCACATTGACATCGTCTGTACCGCGTTCTGCGGGCATTTGGCACCCGGCCAACACCCCTGCAATCAACGCCGTGACCGCTATCCCGTATCGCATAAGACACTCCTTTATATAAACAGAAAGACAGATAATCCAAAAAAAGGCCCGACGCCGCATCCGGCGGGTCGGGCCTTTCAATTACTCGATTAACACTCAAGCTGTGAAAGTTTTTCCAGCAGCGAGAAGCGTCTGGCGACATCCTTTTTGGCCTGCTCCATCAGCGAAGCAGCCACCTCCGGCTGAGCCTGCTTGAGCGAACGGAACCGGTTCTGGCCGTAGGCAAACTCTGCAAAGTCCGTTGTCGGAGCCTTCGAATCCATCTGAAGCGGATTCTTGCCCTCGGCGCAGCGCCGCGGGTCAAACCGATACAGCGGCCAATGCCCGCTGGCCACAGCCTGCTTCTGTGTCTCATATCCCTTCGACATATCGATGCCGTGGGCAATGCAGTGCGAATAAGACACGATCAGCGACGGGCCGTCATAACTTTCCGCCTCGGCAAAGGCCTTGACCGCCTGGTTCGGGTTAGCGCCGATGGCAATCGCCGCCACATAAATCCCGCCGTAGCTCATCGCCAGCAGACCCATATTCTTCTTGCCCATCCGCTTGCCGCCGGCCGCAAATTGAGCCACCGCAGCCCGCGGGGTGGACTTGCTCATCTGTCCGCCCGTGTTCGAATACACCTCGGTATCCAGCACCAGCACGTTGATGTTTTCGCCGCTGGCCAGAACATGATCCAGACCGCCGTAACCGATGTCATACGCCCAGCCGTCGCCGCCGACCACCCAGACGCTCTTTTCGACCAGGAAGTCCGCCACGCTGGCAAGCTGATCGCACTCGGCGCACGACGCTTTCTTCAGCGCCGACTTCAACTGCGCCACCCGCGCCCGCTGCTCTTCAATGCCCGCCTGCGTCTTCTGCGTGCCCATCCCGTCCAGCAGCGACTGAGCCAGGCCCTTGTCAACACAGCCCTTCTCGGCCACCTTGCCGACCAACTCAACCGCATACGCCTTGAACTTGTTGACCGCCAGACGCATCCCCAGCCCGTACTCTGCATTATCCTCAAACAGGCTGTTCGACCACGTCGGCCCGCGCCCGTCAAACCGCTTGGCATACGGCGTCGTTGGCAGGTTTCCACCGTAAATCGACGAGCATCCCGTCGCGTTCGCAATATACGCCCGGTCGCCGAACATCTGCGTCAGCAGCTTGACATTCGCCGTCTCGCCGCACCCCGCACACGCCCCGCTGAACTCGAACATCGCCGGAATCAACTGGCTGCCCTTGACGCTGGCCACCTTAAACTTGCTCGGATCCGTATCCGGTATCGACAGGAAGTAATTGAAATTCTCGCGCTCCGACAGCCGCAGCGGTTCCTGAAGCGACATATTGATCGCCTTCCGGTCCGGGTTCGTCTTGTCCTTGCCCGGGCAGTTGACCACGCACGCCGTGCAGCCCGTGCAGTCTTCCGGTGCCACCTGAACCGTAAACTTCATCCCAGCAAAATCTTTGCCCTTGGCCTCGGCGCTCTTGAACGTCGCCGGGGCGCCCTGAAGCTGCTCGGGCTCGTACGCCTTGATCCGGATCGCCGCATGAGGGCACACCAGCGAGCACTGCCCGCACTGGATGCAAACATCCGGCTCCCACACGGGAATATGCACAGCGATGTTCCGTTTCTCATACTTCGTCGTCGCCGTCGGAAACTTCCCGTCAACCGGCATCTTGCTGACCGGCAGCTCGTCGCCGCGCCCCGCCAGAATCTCCGCCGTCACGTCCTTGACAAACTGCGGCGCATCGTCCGGCACCATGCTGGCCATGTGCGTCCGGCTGGTTGCCGTATCCGGAACCTTCACCTCGAATATCTGGTTTATCGCCGCATCCACGGCTGCATTGTTCATCGCAACAACCTTGTCGCCCTTGCTGCCATAGGATTTCTTGATCGCCGTCTTGATGGCCGTGATGGCGACCTCGGGATCGATCACACCGCTGATCTTGAAGAACGCCGTCTGCATGATCACGTTAATCCGCGACCCCAATCCCAGCTCCTCGGCAATCTTGATTGCGTCTATCACATAGAACTTCAGCTTCTTCTTGATAATCTGCTTTTGCACTTCCACCGGCAGCGTATCCCAGACGTTATCGGCGTTGTGCAGGCTCGTCAGCAGGAAAGTGCCGCCCTGCTTGACATGGCTGAGCATATCGTATTTCTCAAGGAAGCTGGGGTTATGACACGCCAGGAAATCGGCCTTCTTCACCAGGTACGGGCTGCGAATCGCTTCCGGCCCGAACCGCAAATGCGACACCGTCATCGCACCGGCCTTCTTCGAATCATACACAAAGTAACCCTGTGCATAATTGTCCGTTTCCTCGCCGATGATCTTGATGCTGTTCTTGTTGGCGCCGACCGTACCGTCCGACCCCAGCCCGTAGAACATCGCGGTGTAGGCCTTCGTCGGTACGTCAAACGTTTCGTCAACCGTCAGGCTGGTCTTGCACACGTCGTCGTTGATGCCCACCGTAAAGTGATTCTTCGGCTCTTCGCGGTCCAGGTTGTCAAACACTGCCTTGACCATCGCCGGCGTAAATTCCTTCGACCCCAATCCGTAACGGCCGCCCACGCAAATCGGGTACTTCGTAAACGGCGCGATCTTTTCCGCCATCATCTCTCCGATCGCCGTCCGCACGTCCAGATACAGCGGCTCGCCGATCGACCCGGGTTCTTTCGTCCGGTCCAGAACCGCAATCTTCGATACCGTCTTGGGCATCGCCTTGATAAAATGCTCCACGCTGAACGGACGGTACAGCCGGACAATAACCAGCCCGACCTTTTCGCCCTTGCCCACAAGGTAATCCACCGTCTCATGCACCGTCTCGGCGCCCGAGCACATAATCACGATCACCTTCTCCGCATCCGGAGCGCCCACATAATCGAACAGATGATACTGACGGCCGACAACCTTGGCAAACGTGTCCATCGTCTCTTGGACGATCTTCGGCGTCGCTTCATAAAACTTGTTGACCGTCTCGCGCCCCTGAAAATACACATCCGGGTTCTGTGCCGTCCCGCCCATCTCCGGACGGTCCGGGCTGAGTGCCCGGCTCTTATGCGCCGCCACCAACTTGTCGTCAATCACCGCCCGCATATCGTCATACGTCAGCTCTTCGACCTTCTGAACCTCGTGGCTGGTCCGGAACCCGTCAAAGAAATGCACAAACGGCACCCGGCTGGCCAGCGTCGCCTGCTGGGCGATCAGCGCCATGTCCATCGCCTCCTGCACATTCGCGCTGGTCAGCATCCCGAAACCCGTCTGACGGCACGCCATCACGTCCGAATGGTCCCCGAAAATACTCAGTGCCTGACAGGCCAGCGAACGGGCCGTCACATGAAACACTGTCGGCAGCAATTCCCCGGCAATCTTGTACATATTTGGAATCATCAGCAGCAGCCCCTGAGACGCCGTGAACGTCGTCGTCATAGCACCCGCCGACAGGGCGCCGTGAACTGCGCCGGCCGCACCGCCTTCAGACTGCATCTCCGTCACCGAGGGAATCGTCCCCCAGATATTCGGCTTGCCCGCCGCCGTCTTGGCGTCCGATATCTCGCCCATCGGCGAACTTGGCGTAATCGGATAGATCGCAATCACTTCATTCGTCGCGTGCGCCACATGCGCCGCTGCCGCATTTCCGTCAATCGTTACCATTTTTCGTTTCATTCTGAAACACTCCATATAAAAGAAGGAACCTCAGTATGTGTATCGCGAAACGCCGCAATACACGAAGACTTGTCATTGCCAGTAAAGATCATTGAATATAACAGAAGACATTCGAACTGGCAAAACATTTTCTGCGGATTATCAAGAGATTTTCTTTCTCTTGAATGACCAAAAACAACCGGTGATTGCTGAAGTCGAAAAACACTCAAAAACCAACCCGGATTTCCCATATAAATCCGTGCAAAAAAGTAAGATTATGATAGCATAGGGCTTATGGATGCTGTTTACAACAGTTTTGTGTTCAGATTTGGAGAACCTGATGGGTGAAGCCAAAAAGGTTGCTCTGAGAGTCAATTTTGACAACTCATTGAAGCTCGAATTTCATGGAGTGAAAGTTACCAGCGACGCGGGCTTTTTGGCGTATCGAGAGATTGATGATGCATTCGGACTGACAGAAATGACAGCATTTACAACTAACGGACAATCGAATCGGCAAAAACACACAGCACAGCACAGTCTTGCTGCGTTATTACGACAATCAGTCATAGGTACATTTACGGGATTTTTGGATAACCGGGCATGAAATGGTTTTTTCTTGACCTTGCCGGAGTGAATTTTGAAAATAATCGATATCATGAGGAGATAATCGTGTTTTTTAACCGTGTAAATGGGAAATGTCAGGATAAACGACTTTTCATCTTGTTGTCACTGTTTTTAGTGACCGTAGGGATGTTTTTATGCAGGAGTTTTATGAGACGGTGTGTTATTGCTGGTATCCAGAGAGTCAAAGGAGTGGCGACCGTCAGTGATCGAGTCAAAGAATATGGGCCGGCCGTTAAGGCGCGATTAGCCGGTGATTTTGAGCGTGTTGGTGTCACTTGGCCGCCGCGAAAGATGGCTCTGATCGGGCTCAAAGATGAGAAATCACTGGAGGCGTGGATCTCCCAGGATGGGGATACGTATCATCTTCTAAAGTCATATCCGATCCTCAACGCCAGCGGGAAACCGGGACCGAAGCTCAAAGAAGGGGATTGTCAGGTGCCGGAAGGACTTTACCGGATTGAATCGTTGAACCCTAACAGCCGATTCCACCTGTCACTTCGAGTAAACTATCCAAATGATTATGACAAACGAATGGCCGTTCATGAGGAACGCACAGATCTTGGCGGGGACATTATGATTCATGGCGGACACAGTTCGATCGGCTGCCTGGCAATGGGAGATCTGGCGGCTGAGGAATTATTCGTTCTCGCCGCAGAAACAGGAGTTGATAATATTTCCGTAATCCTAAGTCCGGTGGATTTTCGAACGAAAGAATTCGAAGGCGATTTCTCATCGATGCCAAGCTGGATTCCGGATTTATACGATCAAATCAAAGCGGTGTTAATGAAATATCCCAAACGTACAGATGGAACAAATTGAACCACATTCATTATGTTTTTGATAGATCTAATGGAGGACCGCATTTTTTGCAGTAAGCCGCATCCGTATCATGTTTTTGTGTGTTACATCCCAGCTTACGTATAATCTACGGCCCCGAATATACGATAGAGAAGAATCTGAAACGACTCAGAAAACGAGGTCTCAATACAAAACGTTCATTGGCAATACGAGACCCAATAAAATTGTTGATTCAATAGCGATTTTTTCGGGTTCAGTGATATAATATTGCCGGCGTATGGATCACTAATCAAGAATATTCCGGAGCAAAGAGGTTGGAAATAATGACCAAGACCACGATTGTAACATGGCTCGGGCCGTCGACGGCGATGGGGGCGATTGGGAAAGCGGCCCGCACTGTGCCGTGGGCGGTGTGCGTGATGGGAACGTTATGACGAATCGTCCTTTACAATTTCAAAATTATGAATCGAAAGAGAGAGAGTTGGATGAATTGGAGAGATTGATCCACCTCTACTCTAATAAACAAGAGTACTATATTGCTCTGTCGCTTGCTTTTTCTGCGCATTGCTATGACTTTGGATACAGGAATTTTCAGCATTATATGAAAAATAAGTGCCTCTTCAAAAAAATTTGTGGGTTTCAACCGGTTCCGGTAATGCACCAAGATTGTGATACAAGGCCAATTCCAGCGTTTTGAAGCTCTTAAAGCCATACGCTTTTCTGGTAGCCAGTTTTGCTT
>JAAYCR010000074.1 GCA_012729675.1 Phycisphaerae bacterium
AAATCCTTACCCGTAATGCGATTTTCCATCTGGTTTTCCTTGTCTTAAAACTGTCATAAGTGATTAATAAACAAAGATATACCATATCCCAAAACAATGCGCCAGAAAAAAATGTCACACACCTTGAAAACGTGTATTGAGTTTTCGGGTTTGTGCTTGATTTTGGCGTGCGGGGGGCTATAATTTTGCGCCCATAAGGTTAATCAACGTAATGTTACTCTGCACAGAAAGGTTTTTATATGGCCAATGCAATTGTCAGTCAATCCGGCGGACCGACCGGCGCGATCAATGCCTCGTTGGTGGGCGTGATCGAGCAAGCCTGCAAACATAATGAGATCGCCAATCTGTACGGGGCCGTGCATGCGGTAGCGGGGATCGTCAAGGAAGATTTCATCGACCTCAAGACGCTGTCGGCCGATATTCTGGAGCGGGTGGCGGCCTCGCCATCGTCGGCGCTGGGGTCGAGCCGGGATAAGCCGGATGCGGCGTATTGCGAAAAGGTACTGGCGGTATTCAAGAAGCGGGACATCCGATACTTTTACTATATCGGCGGCAACGACTCGGCCAATACCTGCCATATTATCAATCAGATGGCCCAAAAGAGCGGCTATGAGCTGCGGGCGTTTCATATCCCCAAGACGGTCGATAACGACCTGCTGGTGACCGATCACTGTCCGGGGTTCGGCACGGCGGCCAAGTTTGTGGCCTGTGCCCTGATGGGCGATGACCTGGACAACCGCGCACTGCCGGGCATCAAGATCGATATTATTATGGGACGGCACGCGGGCTTTTTGACCGGGGCTGCGGCGCTGGCCAAACAGCGAGACGACGATGGTCCGCATTTGATTTATGTGCCGGAACGGCCGGTGACGATGGAGCGGTTTTTGGCCGAAGTGGAGGCATGCTTTAAGAAGTATGGCCGGTGTGTTATTGCCGCCAGCGAGGGCATCTGCGATACCGATCATGTGACGTGGGCCGAGAAGCTTTCCGAGAACGCCGAGCGCGATTCGCACGGCAATGTGCAGCTTTCGGGATCGGGGGCGCTGGCCGACTTTTTGGCCGCCCAAATCAAGGGCAAGCTGAAAATCAAGCGCATCCGGGCCGATACGTTCGGGTATTTGCAGCGGAGCTTTGCGGGGTTACTGTCCGAGGTGGACGTCAAAGAAGCCCGTCAGTGCGGCCGTCTGGCGGTACAGTGGTCGATGAAAGAGCTGAACGGATCGGTGGCGATTAAGCGGCTCGGTACGGGGGCCAACTATGCGGCCGATTACTTCCGCACCGAGTTGAAGAATGTGGCCGAGAAGACCAAGTCCGTGCCGGATGAGTACATCAACGCCGAGGGCAACGGGATGACGCAGGCGTTTATTGAATACGCCCTGCCGCTGGTCGGCCCGCTGCCCAAGACCGAGTACCTGGGCACGTATCCTAAAGTATAATCCGGCTATTGGCGTAGAATTCAAAAGCCTGTCGGTTAATGCCGACAGGCTTTTATTATTATGAACCGAGATGCGTTGGACGTTTACTTAACGCCGAACAGAGCGGGCTTAATCAGTCCAAGCCGAGCCAAACGATACTGAAGACCGTCGCTCAGACAGCCCATGCCGTATGTGCAGCTTCGCCAAAAATTAATTGAGGACGCTTCGGGAAAATATTTGGTCGGGCAACTGATCTCAGCAATGTGATAATTGTTCCACAGAAGCAGCTTTTCTGGTTGCCGCCGTACCCGCGATTTTGAATGTGTGAATAAACCAGCGTATCCGGCAACGTCCGGTCGATTTCCGCGGTTCGGTCGCTGCTGTCATCGTCCACCACAATCACCCAATCCACCACCTGCTGCGTCATCACCTCGCGATAGGTCTTTTCGAGCGTTCTTTCCGCTTTATAGGCGGGCATCACCACGACTGTTTTTTGCCGTTGTACATAACTAATCCTGCGGTGTCGTCTTTTTATAGATCAGCATTCTGGGGCTGATCCAGGGATGCAGTTCAAAGAATCTCAAACAGTATTTCCAGATAAAGTTTCTTTGGTGAAAATAAATCCGGCTAAACTCCGCTTGTTTTTCATAGTTCGTTTCGTCCCTGAACATAGACCCAAAAAAATCGGCATCATTTTGTGACATGCAGGGCCATTGATTGGACCCAATAATATAATCCGGCCAGACAACGATCTTTCCCTGAAGTGTAGCAATGCCTTTGCTGTCCCATTCCGGAATACTACTGAAGTCATCCAGCCAAACGCGAGGTGCATATTGTCTTGTCATCGAGAGGCCGACAATCGCCTGGCTTTTGGCATTGTCTCTCATCCACTGCTCCGCTCGCTTGCGCGTATCATTTTTCATTTCAGCATTAAAGCAGACACAGCAAATAAATGACGGCACTAAAATAATCAGCGGAAGAAATCCCCGTACCGCTGCAGGAATTTTTTTATATCGATACCAATCCGCCAGTGTTTTGCCCATAATGATGGCAATACCGGCATAGGCGCACATCATAAATCTCGGCAGATTTTGACCGATCACCAGCACGGTTAAAAAGAAAAAACTAAGCAATGGATAAATCATCAGGCAAAACTGCCAACGATACTTGAAAAGCCAATAACACAGAGAGATCGGGAGCAGCACGACGATAAAAGGGCCGCCCCACCCGCTATACAGTCCTCTGTACGTTCTTTCCAGCAATCCTATGAAGCGAACCCCCTGACTTCTGAATTCACCCTCAATTACCCCCTTCCAAAACTGGCTGCGATAGCGCCATTCGTCCAAACTATTCCACATATTTTGCATTGTTATAAACAGCAGCGCAGCCAGAACAACACCGGCAATTATTTTCCAATTCAGCAGAGAAAGGATTGCTTTTTTAAAGGGTTTCCCCGCCTTCATTTCAGCATGAATCAATAAAACCGCCAAAGCCGCCGCCAAACCGATATGAAAAGTTGCTACCCCCTCTTTGGTACATACGGACCACGACGCACAAAACCCCGCTGCCAAATAATATATCAATCGGTCGGTTTTTATGGCATACAAACCAAAACACGCCGCCCATGCAAACCAAAAGAACGCCGGTATATCCACACAGGCGGACTTTCCGTAAAAAACAAAATGGCAGGACAATGCAAGAACTAAACACGAGAGTAATCCGGCCAAACCGTCATCGAACAACTTTCGCGCCGTCAGGAAAACCGCCAGCAAAATTCCCATCGACATAAATAAAGACAGTTTTCTGGAGATGGTGGCTAATTCGTATAGCCGCTTTTGATTCAAGGGGGTTCGGGCGATTCTGCCGTCTGGCATCTGAATGGTAACCGGTTCTTTTTCCCACTGCTGAATTTTGGGATTGTAAAAAAAAGAACTCACAAAGAATTGTCCCCGAGGGTACTTATGAGCCCATTGTTTGTACATATATGGCAAATAGATCGCCGTTATTCTCCCATCAATCGCGTCCGGCGACCATGAAACATCGCCGGTCTGTCCCCACTCCAAGGCGCTGCTATTTAAAAAAAACGATAAAATAAAAATGCCAATTAATGCAACAACGACATAACGCCTTTTTATCTTACTTACATTGAGGCGATTCGTCTGAAGCAAATCACGCTGAGGCATGGCATCGGCATTCGGTTTTTTTCCTTTACGCCGTAAAGTGTTTGAGACCAGGGATGATCGCCTGGTTTTTTTTGCCATAATGGCCCTCTAATGCATCACGCTCAATTCCGTCAGTTGACCGCAACCACTTCTTTGACGTCGGCGATTTTTTGCTTGAGGAGTCGTTCGACGCCCATTTTGAGAGTCATGGCCGCGCCGGGGCAGCCTTTGCAGGCGCCCTGCAGACGCACCCGCACGGTTTTGTCGGCATCGACGCCGACCAGTTCGATATCGCCGCCGTCGTTCTGAAGCATCGGACGGATGGAATCGATGACCTCGGCGACCTTGGCCTCAAAGCTCTTTTCGCCGCAACCACAGTTATCACACATCGTGTATCTCCTTAAATTGAATTTCGGATTAAACCTGCATTGTAACAAATCGGGTCGGTCTATACAACCCCCAAATGGATTATTCTTCCCACGTGCCGAGCATTATCGGGGCGTAGAGGCTGGCCTGTCCGGCGGCGACGCGGCCGCAGTTTTGCAGACGTATTTGGGGTCGCGCACCAGATGGGCGTAAGCGGCGGGGTCTTTTGGGTGGAGTTGGTCGCGGTGCAATTCACAGAGATGGCGCTCGTGGCCTTTGCAGTTTTCGCTGGACATTGGAGTATCCTTACTGATTTCAGGGTTTATGCTTTGCCGACAGGAACGACGGGTAAGCCCTGTTATCATTCGGTTGTGTTGTTGGTTTTAGCGTAGGCGGTTATTTTATCGATTTTAAAGCAGCCCAGCGTATTGACGATGCTGAAGAAATCCGACGGTTTGCCGTCGCCGACGGCCAGCGCGATGTGGCCGGCGCCGAAACCATTCGGTGCACGGGTCGCATCCAGGCCGACCCAGGTGCCGTCCACGAACACTTCCGTCCACATGTGCCCGCCAAAGACGCTCTTTTGCCCGACGAAGGTATCAGCATAGACGAGGCCGCAGACAACTCGCGCCGGGATGCCCGCCGCCCGGCACATGGCCGCGACCAGCACGGCATGTTCGCTGCAATCGCCCTGCCGGCTGCGGGCGACCTCGGCGGCCGAGGCATAACCGACCGACAGATCCTTGGTGGTGATGTAGCCTTTGACAAATGACTCGATTTGACGGGCGGCCTTGAGGGTTTCGGTCGTCTCGCCGACGGCGGCTTTGGCAAGTTCCTGTACCTTCTCGTCATGGCTTTGCAGATAGTCCGTCGGTTTAAGGGCGGCCAGGGCTTCCGGGTGTTCGCCGTCGTAGGGCCGTAGTGTATCCGTCTTGGGTACGCTCGGCGCAACGGTCACAATCACTCGGCCGTTCTCGCGTTGGACGGTCTGGCTGGGCGTTGTCGGGATGGTCAGCTCGCCGTTGCACGTCGCGGTCAGTTCGTAGCGAATGGAGGCCTTGCCGGAAAGGTCCGTCAGTTCTACCGGACTTTTGACGCTGAGGCGGTCGAGAAAATCCACTACATCGTCATCGCGCAGGGCAAACGCCTTGTCGCACTGCACCATCTCCAGCGTCATCCCCATCATCGGCACAAGCGTTTTGTGAGCCGTTAATTCCTCGTCCACATAGCTGGTGACCGTAATCGGCTGGTCGGGAACCTGCATCGTAACGCGCACCTCCGTCAACTCGACGACACGTCCGAACAAGTCAACCGTCGCGGGTTTTCCGACCGCCACCTGTGCAGTGATAGCACTCATCATATCGGGGCGAAAGATTGCCGCTTCGTATGCCAACCCTTCCGACAGCCCCTTTTCTTTTTGGAGCAGGCGCAACCCCTGATTGAGCAGCGCGCCTTTCGGCCAGCCGGCGGTCACCTCCTGCTGTTGACCCATCGCATCAACGATAACGGAAACCTTGCCGTCGGCCACTTTTCCGGTGCGCTTTTGTACAATCCCGCTCATATCCTGCAGCACCTCAAAGCCCATCGGCTTACCGTCGAGGGTTTCAAGGTGCGTTTCAGTCGTTTCAATCTTGACGGTCTGGCCGCTGCGCCCCAGCGTCATCGTCAGGTGTTCGCGCGTGGTTATCGTCGCGCCTTCAACGGTGCGGGTGTACTCGGCGTGGCCGATCTTTTTGCCTTCCAGCAAGATCGCCATATAGTCGGTTTCGGTGGTCGTCTCTGCCCACACAGCCGCCGCCAAAGATACACTCAACATTATAAATAGTCGTGCCGTATGCTTTTTCACGCTTAGACCCTTTCCTTGTATTGAGCCGGGTTCGTCCCGGCCGTTAGAAAACTGTACGCTTGTCCATCGGGGATTATTGTAACAGAATAGGGCGAAAACTCAAATAAAAGCAAGAAAGAAAAGGGTCTTTTCAAGAGTGGGTATTTCGGGTATTTTGAGGGAAATGGAAGACACAACAAAACAAAATTTGGACGAACAAGCTCTTTATCCGGCCGCCGTGTGTGTGCTGACGGGCCGGGGGATGGCGGCGATTGCCAGTGTCGCGGTGGCGGGGCCGGGGGCGGAGGCGATTGTGGGGCGGATATTCAGCCGGGCAGTGCCGGCCTGCGGGCGTTCTGCCTACGGAATCCTGCGCGACGGAGAGGATGTCATTGACAGCGTGGTCGTGGGGTGTGAGGGGGCGGGACGGTATGTGATTCACTGCCACGGCAATCCGTTGCTGGCTGAGCGGGTCATGCGGCTGTGTGAGCGGCTGGGGGCGGTGTCGCAGCGGGCGGAGGAGTATCTTCTGGCACAACTAAAAGAGGACACGGAAAGTCTTATTGAGGCCGAGGCCCGACTGGAAATGACACGGGCGGCGACACTGGACGGCGTCAAACTGCTCAACGGGCAGATATCGGGCGGATTGGCGGCGTGGGCGAAGAGATGGCTTGACTGTAAGTCTTTTGATTTAAAAGAATTACAAAATGAATGCCGGGAGATTCTTGAGCGGAGCCTTCTGGCCGGGCGAATCCTTGGCGGGGTCAGGGTCGCCTTGGTCGGGCCGCCGAACAGCGGCAAAAGTACCTTGCTCAACTGGCTGGCCGGGGATACGGCCGCACTGGTCTCGGATGCCGCGGGCACGACGCGGGACTGGGTTTCGACGACCTGCCGCATCGGGCCGCTGCGGGTCGAGATAATAGATACGGCGGGTCTGGATTGTCGCCTGGCCCAGGCCGGTGCGATTGAGCAGGCGGCGCAGCAGGCGGCATTAGATACGGCCGGGGACTGCGATTTGATTCTGAATGTGCGGGATTGTACCCGCCCGCCGAGCGATCCCCCTGCCTTGCCGCCGGGTGCGGCTGTTCTTAACGTCTTTTCGAAAAGCGACTTACTGGCCGATCCGCAACGGTTTTGCCCCGCTTGCGATAGGCCGTATGTGCTGGTCAGTGCCGCCGCCGATCTGGGCCGCCAACCGCTGTGCGAATCAATTTTGACCGCGTTGAATGTCGATTCAATCTGCCCGGAGCAGCCCGTATGCTTTACCTCGCGTCAGCGTGAGCACCTTGACACTATTGTTTCATCAAGAGCAGAAACGTTTATTAAAGAAAAGCTCCAGTTTCTGTTGGGGCGGCGTCAATAACCCCGCAACACAGCGCGGTAAGACCAAGATAAGGTTTGTTTGACCTTGATTAAATCAATAGTCAAACAAACCCCAATCTTTCCATTGCAAGTTGATATCAGTTTAGCTTTACTCGCCGCTGCCCACTTGCACACAATCGCAAGGCCGCGTCCGATAACTCGGAGGTCGCTGTTAGATTCGACGGCCTGTAACGACTGTATGGTTTTGCCCTATCGAGAAACGGGAAATTTTTCTCTTTCGTTTCGTATAATTGATCCTTGCATATTGATTTTCATCGGTGTTTTTGCTATACTCACGCTTAGTACTTTTTCGGATTCGGCCGAACATCCACTCCGGATGTTTCAAGCGCATCCGGCCGCGACTTGGGGGTTGTTGCAGAATCCCGCGTGGATCTCATAGACAAATTTGCAGAGAATGTGCGTCAATACAAAACGAAACAATTTGTTAGGGAGACAACGATGAAAAAAATGTGGTTTGCAGCATTGATGGCGGCCGTTCTGGCCATACCGAGCATCAGTCACGCAGGGGTCGCCTATACAAGCGGCGCCTCGGACGGCGTAGCGATACGCAGTAAAAATATGTCCTTCATCGATACCTATGTATCACCCGGCGGAGACTCTCTGGATGGCCTCTACTGGTATTATGGAGGAGCAGATACCCTGCAGCAATATCCCGTCATGCAATTTTCCCTGGCACCCTTCAAACATATCGAGGACACAACGGACTTGACCGCCTTGCTGAATTTTTATGTCATCAGCGGCAGCAACATCGACCGGTCCTATGTCCGTTTTGTCGATAGTAACGGAACCGGCACGATTACCTACGCACAAGGCACAGGCGGCTCCAAAGTCGGAGAGAATCTGACCCAGACAGGCTGGCAGACCTTCGATATCACCGAACAACTTGAGACGGCCCTGAGCAAAAACTACGATTGGATCACGTTCAATCTTCACATGCCCAACTGGGATATGGATGTCAATATCGTCTCATCAGAAGGTGCAACCGGTGCCTATGCGGACATGTCTCCGCAAATCGCGGTGTATATTCCGGAACCGGCGACATTGACCATACTGGGCACAGGCTTGCTGGCCCTGCTGCGCCGAAAAAAATAAGGCACATTCGGAGACACACTTGATAATGCCAAAGCCGTCGGGATTCATCCCGGCGGCTTTTTTGTTGAAACAGACATTTTCTTCTTGACAGATAAGAACTGTTCTTATATGGTAATTTCTATTAATTTTGGACACAGCCGTATGAGAATCAGTGGGCAGGAAAAACTCGACTGTTTTCGCCAGGTTTGTAAGAGCCGTCGGCTGAGTCTGACGCCGCAGCGTGTCGCGATTTATAAAGCCCTGATTGCCTGCGACGACCACCCCCGCGCTGAGGATATTTTCAATCTGGTGCGAGCCTCCTTTCCCGATATTTCGATGGATACGGTCTATCGCACGCTGACCAAGTTTACGGAGATCGGCTTGGCCACCCTCGTCGAAGGGTGCGGCCCGGCCCGGCGGTATGACCCGATTACCGAACCGCATCATCATTTTCGCTGTCGCCGCTGCAATGTGATCATTGATTTCCACGATACGCGATTCGACGCACTCCAGCCGCCGGAGTCGATTACTGAAAAATACGCCGTCTCGAGCGTCAAAGTGACGCTTGAGGGCGTGTGTGATAAGTGCAGTCAAACCGTTCAATGAACTTTTTTGAAACAGGAGATGAGATTATGGACAAGCCCAAGACATTGACCACGGCGGCCGGAATTCCCGTGCCGGACAATCAGACCTCGCTGACCGCCGGCCAGCGCGGCCCGACACTCTTGCAGGATCACTACCTGCTGGAAAAGCTGGCGCATTTTAACCGAGAGCGCATCCCCGAGCGCGTCGTCCACGCCAAGGCCGCCGGGGCCTTCGGCACGTTTACTGTTACCCATGACATCACGCAATACACCAAGGCGAAGATATTCTCAAAAGTCGGCAAAAAAACTGAAATGTTAGGCCGCTTCTCCACCGTTGCAGGCGAAAAAGGCTCCGCCGACACCGTCCGTGATGTCCGCGGCTTTGCCCTCAAGTTCTACACCGAAGAAGGCAACTGGGACTTGGTCGGCAACAACACGCCGACATTTTTCATTCGCGACGCCATCAAGTTCCCCGACTTCATCCACACTCAAAAACGCGACCCACAAACCAACGCCAAGAACGATACCATGCAGTGGGACTTCTGGTCGCAGGTTCCCGAAGCGCTCCACCAGGTGACCATTCTGTTTTCCGATCGCGGCATCCCCGCCGGCATCCCCTATATGAACGGCTACGGCAGCCATACCTACAGCTTCATCAACGCCAAAAACGAACGCTTCTGGGTCAAATTCCACTTCAAAACGCAGCAGGGCATCAAGTGCTTGCCTGTGGAAGAAGCCGACCGTCTGGCCGGCTGCGACCCCGACTACCACACCAAGCAATTGTTCGAGGCCATCAAAAAGGGCGACTTCCCAAAGTGGACCCTCTCAGTGCAGATTATGCCCGAAAAAGAGGCCGAAACCTACCGCTGGAATCCGTTCGATCTGACCAAGGTCTGGCCGCACGGCGACTATCCGCTGCATGAGGTGGGTGTCCTGGAACTGAACCGCAACCCCGACAATTATTTCGCTCAGATCGAGCAGGCCGCTTTCTCGCCGGGCAACGCCGTTCCGGGCATCTCTTTCTCGCCCGACAAAATGCTTCAGGCCCGCGTCGTGTCCTATGCCGATGCGCAGCGCTATCGTCTCGGCGTCAATTTCGAACGCTTGCCTGTCAATGCTCCCAAATGCCCCATGCACAATTACCAGCGCGACGGCGCGATGCGCTTCGATGACAACGGCGGCTCCTCGGTCATCTATGAACCCAACAGCTTCGGCGGCCCCAAAGAAGCCCCGTCGTTCCGCGAACCTCCGCTCAGGATCACCGGCAACGCCGACTGGTACGAGCAGAAACGCGGCGTCGATGATGACTATATCCAGCCGGGCAACCTGTTCCGGCTGATGACGCCCCAGCAGCAGAAGCACCTGTGCGAGAACATCGCCGGCAGTCTGAAAAAAGTACCCAAAGAGATTCAGGAAAAGATGATCAACCACTTTACCAAAGCCGACCCGGCTTACGGGGCGGGCGTGGCCAAGGCGGTTGGACGTTAACAACCGCAAATGACACAAGATACGCCCTGGCCGTTAACTGCGGGCGGGGCGTTTTTATTGACGATGGACGATTATGGAATTGGCAATAATCTTATGGTAATCTGGTTTAATTGGGGTACAATCAGATCAATCGTTTCGTAATCGAATTGAAACCTAAAATCAAGACAACAGGAGACAAGAAACATGGCAAAGATAGATAAAGAGGCCGCACGGCAAAATGTCGTCGCGGCGCTGAACAAGGCGCGTTCGATGGAACTGCAGGCGATCAGTCAGTATATGAACCAACACTATAATCTGGACGACCGGGACTATGGCGAGTTGGCGGCCAATATCAAGCTGATCGCTATCGACGAGATGCGGCATGCAGAGATGTTTGCCGAGCGGATCAAGGAATTGGGCGGCGAGCCGACCACAGACCTGGCCGACAAGGTCAATCGCGGCCAGAAGATTGAAGCGATTTTTCCGTTTGACAGTGCCCTCGAAGACGACACGGTCTTCACCTACAACCAGTTTCTGAATGTCTGCCGCGAAAACGGCGACAGCGTCAGCTTTAAGCTTTTTGAGGGCATCATCAACGAGGAACAGGCCCACTACAACTACTTTAGCAACGTCGATGACCACATCAAGACGCTCGGCCAGGCCTACTTGGCCCGCATAGCCGGCACGCCCTCCAGTACGGGCGGCTTTTCCAAAGGGTTTACAGTCGGCGGCGGCGCGTAAATAACAAATCCTGTTGAAAAAGAGCGGATATTAGGGTAAATAAAGACCCCCGAAGCGTCGATAAGGATGCATCGGACGGACCTGTTGTCGCTGCGTCCGGTAACATGAAGCATAACCTGTGAATCAATGAGTAAGGAATAACGAATGCACTATCAGCCTTTGAATACCGGACTGATCAATGACCATGCGTCCCTTGAAGCGCGCATGCAGACGCCCTACCAGCGCACCCGCGAGATGACACTGGACGATCTGCTGCTGGAAAATCGTATTGTGTTTATGATCGGCGAGATTTCGTATCGCATGGCGACCGAAGTGATTATGAAGCTGCTGTATCTGGACAACCTCAAACGCGGCGTCGAGATCAGCCTGTACATCAATTCGCCGGGCGGCAGCGTCGATGACACGATGGCCATTTATGACACGATACGGTTTATCGGCTCGCCGGTGGCGACGTACTGCATCGGACGGGCGCAGTCGGGGGCGGCGGTGATTTTGGCGGCCGGGACCAAGGGCCGTCGGCAGGCCCTGCCGCACGCCAAGATTATGCTGCATCAGCCGTGGGGCGGCGTGACGGGTCAGGCCGAGGACATCCGCATTCAGGCCGAAGAAATCCTCCGGGCCAAGAAGACCATCAATGAGATTCTGGCCCGCCACACCGGTCTGACGCCGGAGCAGTTGACGTCGGAGACCGAACGCGACAAGTATATGACCGCCGAAGAGGCCAAGGCCTACGGCCTGATCGACGACGTGCTCCAGGAGCCGAGCGAAGCGGATAAAACCAAAGCGAAAGATAAAAAATAAGCACAGGGGTTCTTATGGCATTGACCAACAACACTCTCGTACCGATTGTTATTGAAAAAAGCGGCCGCGGGGAACGGGCGTACGATATTTACTCGCGACTTCTCAAAGACCGTATTATCTTTCTGGGCGGCGGTGTGGACGACGATGTCTCCAATCTCATCATCGCGCAGATGCTGTTTTTGAGCAACGAAGACAGCGAGGCGGATATTCACTTTTATATCAATTCGCCCGGCGGCGTCATTACCTCCGGGCTGGCGATTTACGATACAATGCAGTTTTTGCGGTGCGACGTGGCCACGTACTGCGTCGGGCAGGCAGCCAGCATGGGCGCGGTGCTGTTTGCCGGCGGCAAGGCGGGTAAGCGGTATATGCTGCCCTACAGCCGCGTCCTGCTGCATCAGCCATTGCTGAGCGGTCAGATGACCGGACCGGCGACGGATATCGAGATCGAAGCCAATGAAATCCTGCGGCTGCGGAGCCGGCTGTACGGCATCCTGTCGCACCATACGGGCAAAGACGCGGCCGTGATCGAAAAGGACTGCGACCGCAACCTGTGGCTGGAAGCGGACGAATCGGTCAAGTACGGCCTGGCCGACAAGGTACTGCAGAAAGCCCCGCACGTCAGCAAGCCCAAGGCCGACAACGAAGAGGATACCCCGTAACCTGCACACTCACGGCACGGAAAGACGCGGTTATGAAACGATGGATGCTTATCGCGGTACTGGCGGCGGGGATGGCGGGCTGCCGCAGCGATTTAGATGTGCAAACGTCGCTGTGGGAGCAGATCAAAACGCTCAGCGAGGAACGGACTGAACTAAAACTCCAAAACGAGCGTCTTGAGCGGGAAAATGCGGCGCTGACTCAACAGGTCAAGACGCTGGCGACGATTGACGCCGACGCGCGGCTTGCGGGGTTGAGCGTTCCCGAATCGGTTCGTATTGGGCGTCTTACCGGCTTCTATGAAAAAACCAACAACAGCGCGCCGGACGAACTGGTTGTTTATGTTGAGGTGCGGGACGCGATGCAGGATATGGTCAAAGCGCCGGGCGCGGTGCACGTGGAGTTGTGGCGGTTGAGCGCCCCCCCCGCCGAGGCCCGGCTGGGGGTGTGGGACGTCAGCGCCGACGAGTTGAGCCGGATGTGGGGCAGAGGACTGACGACGGCGTACTACCGATTGACCTTTCCGCTGGACAGCGTGTTGGCCGACGGCGATAAAGAGTTCACTCTCCGTGTGCAGTTCACCGACTATCTGACCGGCCGCGTCCTGACCGACCAGTGCGTCATCACGCGATAAACCACCCTTCCGGGTATATCCTTTTTCAGATTTCGACGCTACGGGCGGATCGGGATGCCGTGCTGCCGAAGGAAATCTTTGGTCTGGGCGATGGTGTAGGTTCCGTAGTGGAAGATCGAGGCGGCCAGGACGGCGGAGGCCTTGCCTTCCTGCAGAACGTGCAGGAGCGAGTCCAGCGTGCCGGCCCCGCCGGAGGCGATGACGGGGATATCGACGGCCTCGGCCACCGCCCGCGTCAGGGCGATGTCGTAGCCGGCCTGTGTGCCGTCGGCGTCCATACTGGTCAGGAGGATTTCGCCCGCCCCCAGCTTTTGCGCCCGCTCGGCCCATTCGACGGCGTCAATGTCCGTCGGCTCCGAGCCGGCCTTGACGGTCACGATCCACTTGTTCGGCTTGTCCGGCGCGCGGCGGGCGTCGATGGCCAGCACGACGCATTGATTGCCGAACCGCTCGGCTGATTCGCGGATGAGATCGGGGTTTTGCACGGCGGCGGTGTTGACCGAGCACTTGTCGGCCCCGCTGCGCAACAGCAGCCCGATCTGATCGGCGGTCGTGATGCCGCCGCCGACGGTGAACGGGATAAACACCCGCTCGGCCACGCGCTCGACGATCTCGACAATCGTCTTTTTCGACCGAATCGTCGCGGTGATATCGAGAAAGACCAGTTCGTCCGCCCCCTCGTCGCTGTAGCGGGCGCCCAGCTCGACCGGATCGCCCGCATCCCGCAGGTTCAGGAAGTTGACGCCCTTGACGACGCGGTTGTCTTTGACATCCAGACACGGAATGATGCGTTTGGTCAGCATACACGACCCTCATCACAAATTGTTACGAAATTTCGGAGCATCTGGAGGCCATCGTCGCCGCTTTTTTCGGGGTGGAACTGGCAGCCGAAGATATTGTCCTTTTCAATGGCCGCCGCCATCGTCAGGCCCTCATATTCGACGGTTGCGACGGTGGCCGTCGGCTCGCTCACGTCGGCATAATAGGAATGGACAAACGCGAAATGCCGTCCGGGGGTCAGCCCCTGCATCAGCCGCATCCCGGCGGGGGCGGCGACGTAATTCCAGCCCATGTGCGGGATCGTCCGGCCCGGCGGAATCGGAATGACCGCCCCGCCGATCAGGCCCAGGCACTTGATAATGCCCATCTCGTGGCTTTCGTCAAACAATAGCTGAAACCCCAGGCAAATCCCCAGCAGCGGCGTGCCCGCCTGCACCTGCCGGCGGATTGCACCGGCGATGGGCGCAAGCTGCTTCATCGCATACCCGCTGGCCCCGACCCCCGGCAGGATCAGCCCCTTGGCGCGCGGAAAGTCCGCCGCGTCACCGCTTACAGTTATATCGGCGCCGATAAACCGGAAGGCGTTGACAACACTCCGGATATTCCCTGCCCCGTAATCAATAATGACCAGCATTCGCAGCACTCAAAAAGTATTAGAATTTCTTAATCAATCAGAAGTCAGCATTATACTATGACCCAGACGATTCTACAAGAGGCATTTTCAGGTGCACCATTTTGGCTTTGAATTGGGTTTGTTTTTATTCAGTTAACAGTAAGCAGTTATCAGTAAACAGTTTTGGAATATGATCTTATGGTTTTTGCAAAAGAGGAAATTGGGTTTGTTTGTTCATTTTTCAGGAGTCAGAAGTCAGGAGACAGGAGTCAGAAGGTCGAAATTTGCTTTTTTTAGACACGGATTTACACTGATTAACACTGATTGGGAAAAGGCAGGAGGCAGAACACAGAACTCGGAATGTCGGAGTCTTTTTTTCATTTTTTGCTCCTGCGGGACATTGGCAATGAGAAAGAACTCATGGGCAAGATGCCCATGCTGCGGGACACGGCCAGGATGGCCGTGCCACGGGTGGGTATTATAGCGTAAAGTTAGGTGGATGTCAAACAAAAGTCAGTTGTGCGATACGATAAAAAAGGCTTCCGCTTTTTGGAGGCGGAAGCCCTTGATTACACGTTTTACTTTTTCCGCCGTATCAGCAGGCCGCCCAAGCCGAGTAGCATCAGTGTTGCCGGTTCGGGGATGATGACGTTGATGTTGGTATAGACGGGGTCGAAATTGGGATGGTTGATAAACTTGATTGTAAAAGATGAGCCATCCATCCATTTACCCTCAATACCTTTCATCCAGTCGTCATCAAGCCACGACCAGCCGGGCTGAGCATACAGATCAATATGCGGGCCAGCACCTGTGGTAGATGTAAATTGCATGCTGGTGATATAATCAATGCGCCCGCTGTGGAGGTAAGCTACGGCATTTTGACCTATTGTAAGTTCTTGGGTTTCTCCGCCGTAATAATCTAAACGGCTGGTTTTGGTCAGAACAATATCCCATATGCCACTATTGTACCCTAAAGGGCTTGTTGACCATATTTCAACATGAGCGGAATTTCGTACTTCAATCCATTCCGCCCCGCCTCCATTAACTACAAGGACCCCGCTTGGCCATTCAAGGAAGTACTCATACTCGCCGGGGCCGATAAGCCTGTCGTAATCCGCAACGACGACGGGGACACAACAGGTGAACAACAGAAACAGAATGATTCTTTTCATCATTGTACACACTCCAATCTTTTTTTTCTATTATACAATTTTGGTTGCATTAAGTCAAGTTTATTTTATCTGGACACATTTCGTCTGCAATTCGAGCAGATTTTGATAGACCGCATCCATAAATCGCTGCCAGTCATCAGCATTGATTTCCTGTTGAATATCGGGTTCTTCGAACCAGAGTTGTTCAAGGAATACGATAGCGGTCGCCAAGTCGAGGATTTGTTCTAAAGCGGATTTTTCCTGAACAATAGGTTCAGAAGTCACCATCGCAGAAGACAACATAGATTCGCCTTCGCCCATAAGCATCATCTCGCCGCCGGGCAACATTTGCTGCATCTGCATTTCTTCTAAGTCAACCCAACAGGCTTTCCAGAGCCACGGCGCATCCAGAAAGACTATCAAATCCGCCAAGTCGATTGTGTATTGGCTGTCGCCCGTGTCGGCCAAATTGCACATTGGGTTCCATGCCTCGACCAAATTCGGGTCGGCCAAGTTGGGATCGGCTATCCACGCCGGATCATTGGGGTCATGCGACAGCCATGCACGGGAAAACAGGTTGAACTCGTACAGATTGACTAAACCGTCAGCGTTCCAATCCAGCGCATTAGAAACATCTCCGCAGACGACCTCATAAGCGCCGATGTCCCATAAACCCTGCTGTTGGCGTGCATGTCCAATTGGTCGTCATAGTTCAAGAATGGATTGCTCGCATCCTCCCGATTCGTCGCATCAGGAGACCGCCCAAGCCGAGTAGCATCAGTGTTGCCGGTTCGGGGATGATCACATTGATGTTCTGCCAGACTGGGGGGTAGTTGGCGTGATTGATAAATTGGATCCGAAACGGCGAACCATCCCACCACTGACCTTCAATCCCAATCAGCGGATTGTTTGATATATAGGACCAGCCCGGCAATGCATAAAGGTTAATATGTCCGATCGGCTGGCCATCGGGTCCCCAACCGATCGGCTGTTGCATACTTTTAATCCAGTTGATGCTTCCGCCTTTGAGAATTGCCGTTGCATTGCTACCTACATTGATTAATTCGGTTACGCCATCCAAGTAAAGCAGTTGGCTATTATTAAAAAGATAGATGTCATACACGCCGCCGAAAGTATACAGAGATAAAGGGTTTGAAGTGGATTTCACAATCAGACGACCGCTGTCTCTAACTTCAATAATATCAGCCCCCCCCCCATCTACAACCAGAGGCGGGTTATAAGATCGCCAGGTAACTCCAAATTCATACTCTCCCTCCGTAATGAAACCGTCGCTGTAACCAGCTAATGCTGTTGAGAGGTAAAACGAAAACAAAAGGCACAATGTTATACTTTTCATCATCAGTTCTCCATTCTTATTAAGGTTATGCTGTGTGCGGGGAAGTCCCGCACACAGCAAGAATATTATACACTTTTTGGACAGTAAAGTCAAGCATTTATTCGATCTGGACAGTTCCGCTTTGCAACTCAAGGAGATTCCCATAGACTGCTTCCATAAAACGCTGCCAGTCCTCAGCATTGATTTCCTGCCGGATATACGGTTCTTCCAGCCAGAGTTGCTCCAAAAATATGACGGCCGTTGCTAAATCAAGAAGCTGCTCTTGGACAGACTTATCCTGGATTATCAGAACTTCTTCAACAGTTTCTGTCTGTGCGAACATCATGAGTTCTTCGTCGCCGCCCATCATCTGCTGCATCTGCATTTCTTCCAAGTCAACCCAGCAGGCTTTCCACAGCCACGGCGCATTGTCAAGGAAGAAAACCAAATCGGCAAGGTCAATCCGGTACTGACTGGTTCCCGTGGCAACATAGTTAATCGCGTGACCGTGCGGATACCATGCCGCTATGCTGGAAGGCGTTACATAGCCCGGACTGTTCGGGTCGGTAAGGTAGTAGTAATCAACATGGTTGGGGTCTGTTAGTGCCGGGTCGTTGGGATCATGCGACAACCATGCACGGGAGAACTGGTTGAACTCGTACAGATTGACTAAGCCGTCAGCGTTCCAGTCCATCGCATTAGAAACATCTCCGCAGACGACCTCGTACGCGCCGATGTCAACATACATGCCATAAACCCTGTCCTTGCTGTCCATGTCCAACTGGTCGTCATAGTTCAAGTATGGATTCCCCATATCCCGGCATGGCGAATCAAAGCGAATACGGACATTGTTGGGGTCGATATAAGCAAGACGGGGGTTTGTGCTGAAATTGTAATTGAGATCGAAACTCACACTTTCGCCGGTCGGGTCGTTGGGGTCGTAGATACAGCTATGGCGAAAGTGCTCTTTGCCGAAACCAGAAAACTGATCGCCGTCATTATTGTTGTACCAGAGGATGCAGTTCTGCACATCGGGCATAATCGGATCATTGGGGTCTCGACTGTTGAAATAAAATATTCCGGTTGCTTTGTTATGGGCAATGGTATTGTTGTACAGAATCGGCGAGGTAGTCGAGTTAATCATACGAATCCCTTCACGGCCTTCGCGTGCAAGGTCGCTTTCAGAGATGATGCTGTTTCTGACAATCGGAGTTGAATTGATGCAGCGGATACCATATCGCCCGCTCTGTCTTATCCAGCAGTTTTCAACGAACAGATCAAAGTCTTCGCCTTCATGGTAAATGCCATCCAAATCATTGTTTCGAATGGTACACCATTTTAAGATCACATTACTGTTGACAGCCCGAATCCCATAACCTTCATTATCAATAATCGTGCAGTTTTCAATAGTAAAATTAACCCCAGAACCGTAGATAGCATAACCGGAAACAGCAGATTTCGTTACCGTGAATCCATCCAGCAACGTCTCTTGTCCCATTGTGACGACGGTGTCGTTTCGGGTGGTGTCGTCAATACGGCCAGAGAGGATGGTTTCGTAGCGTTTTGGGTTGCGGTGTTCGAAGGGGCTGCCGCCGGTGGGGAAGCCGCCATAGACGGAAACGCCGTCGGGCAATGCGAAGGTGTCTGCTTCGTAGTCGCCAGGGCGGAACGTCCCCTGTGCGACGTAAATGGAATGCACCTCTGCACACATCGAAGACCATGCGTAGTCGAGCGCATCCCGAAGATCAAGAAATGCATTTTGCCAGTTCAGCCCGGTTTTATTGCCGTTGACGGCGGAGCGGTCAACGTAAAGAATCTCCGTTATTCCCGCATAACAGCAGACGTTTGCATCTGTGGTCGCTTTGGCCAAAACCTCGGTTACAGGCAGTCCGTTCGGGTCCGGGAAGGTTGCGTATAACTCGGCCACGTTACGCAGGAGGCCGCCCGGCATGGCCTTATCATTGACCACCACCGTCAACTGCACATAGCCGGAAGCATACGGGGCGATATCATCCAGCGGCCAGGCATACGAATGCGTCCCCGCATCGTACCCCGGATCCGGCGGGATGAGGGTAAACGGCGCCGCCTCCGGGTCATTCGGGTCGCCGAATTCAATGGTGTAGCCACTCTGCGGATAGGTAACGCCCTCCGGAAGCCAGTCGAGGAGAAAGGCATCGTAAAATGTCTGATCGGTCGGGTTTTCCCATTCAATGGTATAGGTAATTGTGTCCCCCACACCGAGACAACCCTCGGCATCGCTGGTTTTTGTCAAACGTATCGGATACTTATTGAACTTCAGCGGCGCAAAATTTGCTGTATGGGTGCTACATCCCGAATAAACACTGACATCCTTATCGCTGACGATCTTCCACAAGCCATTGCCCGGATTAGCATTTACCAACTGCCCTTCATCAAGATTGTAACTGGCCACCCAAAGGCCGGTCTCTGAATTATAAACCTGCACCTCGGTATCATCAGAATAAGCAAGAATGTTCAGATATCCGCCGGATAGAGTTGTCCCGATGAATTCCGTTCCGATAGCGCGTCCGGTTCGGTCAGCGACAAAAACACCCTGAGAATATTCGGTCGTTATTGATACCCAGGGCTGAACAGCAACTGTAACAGGTTTATCTGTTATGATTGTTATGTATTTGTCTGCTCCATTGGGATACTGCTCGGGATATGCCCGTCCGCTGTCAAGGGTATCCTCCCAAATCGTATCATGTGTGATGCTGTCCTTGATCAGCACGTTGGTGTTGTCGTCGTAAGCAAAAACTGTTAGGTCTTCAGGCCAGCTTTGGATATTAGGGTCAGAAGGGATATTACTGACGTAGGTAAAAAATTCCGTGCCGCTCCACTGTCCACCGGAGCAAGGCACAAAATAGGATTGGTCATAACAGGTCAGTACAGAAACACCTTTGTTCGCAGTAATATGAAGATATTCGGATGCCAAATCGGAACGCGCCCAATGCTGTCCTTTGTTCAATGAAAAAGACGCCAAGTGTTGATAGCTGCCATTGGACAGATCCCGCCGAACTGTTATCGTTGTATTGTCCTGATGCGCAAAAACAATAAACCGTTCACTATTATTATGTGCTATTCGCGGTACATACGTATAGAATTCCGTGCTGACGCCCATTCCTTCCGCATCCATCGCATAATAACCGCAGACACCATGTGCAACAGCATCGCCTGTTAAGACAGCAAATTTATTGGAACCGGCAACCAGATAAACGCCGTTGACTGCACTGACTACGGTGTGCTGACCTTTGTTGAGAACATTGGGCGTAAGCGATACCGGATTGCCGTTTGAATCATAAAGTTCCAGTTCAGTGCCATCTTCATAACTGAAAAAAACAAGCTCATAACTGGTCCACACATAGGAACTAAACGGCAGCGAAGTCAACGAGGAAAGGCCGCTAAAGGACATGCTCTGACCAATATCTTCGACGCCCATAAGCTGCATCGGCTCGTCGTCCCCCGGCCGCCAATCCGTCCCGTAATAATCTGCGAGGCTTACCAATGAAAAACAAAGTACAATCGCCAAAATACTTAATGATTTGCCTTTTTTCACAACTGTCTCCCTTCATCAATAGTCGCTTCTTCTTAAGCCTCCTTTTGCACATACGGCCAGCGCATCTGCACCGTTAGCGAGACTCCTTACTGACGAATATTAGAATTCTACTTCGTCTTATCCTGTATTGTCAAGCATAAACTGCCTCCTTTCTGAAAATTTACACTTTTTGTCCATCTTTTGTAAAAAGTCGGGCCGGTTTTGGACAGTCGCCGGCCCGACGCCGCAAAATCGCGGCAGAAGGAGCCTAAAGGGATATTCGGGGTCGGCAGAAACACAAAAAGATACAGGGGATACTGCCGCCCGCAATCGTTCGAGGCTCCAGCAGAAGCCCACCAAGAGTACGGAAGCAGTACCCCCTGTATCTTTATCGATACAAGGGGGTACCGTTTTACCTCGACGTTTCTTGGTGTAGAAATCTGCTGGATTTCGAACGAAACGTCTTGTCGTGAAACGACACAAATAGTATTTAATTATCAAAAAACATCATAAACAAAACAGCGTTGTCAAGAAATTTTTATTATTTTTCTGGCTCTTCTCCAATAAAGTGGGTTACAAACTCTCTTTGGAAAAACATAAATATATTAGATTTAACGCTTTAAGACACCAGCATGACAGGGTAGAATATCCCTGCCATAAGGGTGGATCGGCCCCGTTGTTTTAGGTGCGTGGGCCGTTTTCGCGGGCTGCCTGTACTGGGCATGTTTTAGAAGAGATCAAGGGCGTTAACTGCTCCCGGCTGAGAAATCCTGTATTTGAAAATCACAGCAACCGTGAAGCATATATACCACTTGTCCCCTGGCGTCTAAAGTCCTCTTACAGCGGTCGGATGCGGATGTTGCGGAAGAAGACCTTGTCGCCGTGGTCCTGCAGGAGGATGGGGCCTTTGGGCGCCATTCCGAAATTTCTATCGTTCTTGTACTTGCTGACGGCGACCAGTTGATTGTAAGAATCCGAGCCGCGCTGGTACTCCAGCACGAGTGTGCCGTTGAGCCAGTGCTGGATATTATTGTCTTTGGCGACAATTCTGGCGGTGTTCCATTGGCCGATCGGGTTGACGGGCTTGCCGGGCCGGACGGCAATCAGATCGTAGAGCGAGGCCAGCGTACGGTTGCCGTTTTGTCCGCCCTTGGCGTCGGGATGTTTGTCGTCATCCAGAAGCTGGTACTCCAGCCCCAGACCGTTGGCGAAATAGTACTTGATGCCGCTGTTTGCGCCTTGGGTGAGCTTGAAATCCAGCACCAGATCAAAATCGGTAAATTCTTGCTTGGTGAGGATATCGCCGCCGGACCCCTGCGCCGCGGGATCGATCTGCAAGACGCCGTCAACAATCGACCACTTGGACCCCACCGGCCTCTGGGGCGATGAGCCGCGCCAGGCATCGAGATTGGACCCATCGAAAAGAACGATCCACTTTTCTTCCACAACCTTCTCGGCACTGTCGGTACTGTCGGCGGCGTTCACATAGCAGCTTAAAACACCGGCCACGGCCATCAAAACGGTCACAATCAATCGCGTTTTCATACTTGTCTCCAAATAAAATTAAGTAAAAGGCATTCGCAGCCTTTCGGGGTACCCTGAACACAGGGTTTAAGTATGTCATCGAGACAACCCAAAGTCAACACTATTATGGATTAAAAGGTCATCATCGCCCGCAGGCCGAGAATGACGGCGTCTTTGGCGTCGCGGCTTGCGCCGGGGTTGGCGACATACTGTACCGACGGCGTCAAATGCAGCCAAGGGGTGATGTGGGCGTTGTAATAGGTCTCAAGGGCGCTTTCGTAGCGGTCGGGAAAAACATCGGACGCGCGGCGCGTCAGGCGGCCGTGGGCATAGCCGATGCCCAGCACGTCGTCGTCGCGGCCGTCAAACAGCCCTTGATACTGAACGCCGAAGCTGAAAAAGTTCGTGATGTCGTTGGTGCGGCCGTGCGCAGCGCCGTAACGAAAGAAGACGCCCAAACCCTGCGTATCATCCGGGTCGTTGTTTTCTTTGGCTGCAAGCTGGTCAACGCTCAGATAAAAGCCGGTATCATCCCGCCAGGCCTTGCCCTCATCGGCGGCTTGGTTGTTGGCGCGGGGTTCGGGGCTGTACCACATCCCGACGCGATAGGCCCCTTGCAGCGGGCCGTTGGCCGAGGCCAGTTTCGGCGTGATGCCCGTCTCGGCCAGATAAATAAAATAGTCTTCGTCATGAAACGCGGTGTTAAAGCCCGTCTGCCGCATCTGAGCCTGCGCATCGGCGGCCCCGACAGACAGATACCAGTCGGCAATCGGATTCCAGAACACAATCGCCCCCAAGCCGTATTCCGGAAACGGAATCGTCGGGTTGTTGACCAGGGCGTCGTTGAGAAATTGGCAGTTCTCGTCGTTGGCGTAGGCATTGCAGTCAAACGACACCGGGCAGCCGCGATGCTCAAACCCGCCGGTCAGGTCGAGCTTGCCGATGCGAATCCGCAGCGTATCGTCCAGAAACGACTGCTGAAACCACAACTCACTGATCCACAGGGCGCTGCGCGGCTGAAAATCGGCGTTGACGCCGAACAGACTGCCGACCGAGGTCGCATCGACATCCCGGCGTCCCCATGCGCCCTCGGCCAGCATATAGACTTCGGCCCCTTCCCAGCCGAACAGCCGCTCCAGATCGGCGGTCATTTCAAGGTCATAGCTGCCGGTCAACCGTCCCCGGCTTCGCTGCGTCCCCAACCCGCCGCGAACATTCTGCTGGTAAATGCCGGTCGCACTGACGCCAACCTCAATGCCGGACGGCTCCAGTGCATCGTTTAGTCCCCACAACCCGCCGGTCAATGAATCATCGGCGGACACCATCGCCGCACAGAACACTATCACGATGCCTAAACAAAGTCTCAACCAACTGTTCATACATAGTCCTTTCTAAGTTCTTAGTTCGTAGTTCTTAGTTCGTAGTTGCTGGATTCCCGACTGCGCGGGAATGATATTTATCTTCTGACTTCTAACCTCTATCCTCTGTCTGTCTTCTACATCAAGCCCTGTATCAGTGAGCCGATTTGGAAGACCAATGTCGTAACCAGATAGGCCATCGCCGTCAGGCCGAAGAACTGGAACAATGCCCACTTCCATTTGCCGGATTCCTTGCGGGTGATGGCCACCGTCGCGATGCAGGGCGTGCTCAAGAGGCAAAACAGCATGATGCAGAAGCCCTGCAGCGGCGAATAGTCCGCCCGCAGGTGTTCTCTGAGCAGCGTCAGCGTCTCTTCGTCCTCATCCTCATCGCCGAGGGAATAGACGATGCTCAACTGCGTGACGAAGACCTCTTTGGCCATGGTCGCGCCGATCAGGGCGGTGCCGATTTTCCAGTCAAAGCCCATCGGCCGGATGACCGGCTCCATCGCCTTGCCGATGCGGCCGGCAGCGGAGTGCTGCAGGCTCGCGGCGTGCTGCTCTTCTTCGGCCAGCAGTACCAGCCGGTCGTCAGGCAGGGCCGGGTAGCTCATCAAGAACCACAGAACGATGGACAGGCCCAGGATGATGGTGCCGGCCTTCTTGAGGTACATCCAGCCGCGATCCCACATGTGAATCATCAGCCCCTTCCACGTTGGCATCCGGTATGGGGGCAGTTCCATCACGAACGGGACGGACTCGCCCTTCAGGATGGTTTTGCGCAGCAGATTGATGCAGACGATGGCCGCGACAATGCCGATGACGTAGATCAGCCACATCACCGGCCCGCGCCAATGGGCGGGAAAAAACGCCGGAATCAGCAGGGCGTAGATCGGGATGCGCGCCCCGCAGCTCATCAAGGGAATGACCAGCATCGTCGCCAGCCGGTTGCGCCGATTTTCGAGAATGCGTGTGGCCATAATCGCCGGGATCGAGCAGCCGAAGCCGATGAGCATCGGGATAAAGCTCTTGCCGTGCAGGCCGATGCGGTGCATGATGCGATCCATAATAAAGGCGGCGCGGGCCATATAGCCGGTGTCTTCGAGAAACGCAATGCCCAGAAACAGCAGCAGGATATTGGGCAAAAAGACGACCACCCCGCCGACGCCGGCAATGACGCCATCGACCAGCAGCGATTGCAGCCAGAGCAGGTGCTCGCCCGGCCAGACGGCAATCACCGCGTTGCCCAAGCCGTCAAAGAACGACTCCAGCCACCCCATCGGATACTCGCCGAGGGTAAAGGTCAGGTAGAACACCAGATACATCAGCGCCCCGAAGATCAAGAGGCCGAACTTGCTGTGCGTCAAGACCAGATCGATTTTGTCGCTGATGTCGTGCCGGGTTGCAACGGTGTGCCGGATGGCCTCCTGACAGGCGCCGCTGATGAATCCATAACGACGATCCGCAATGAGGACGTCCGGGGTATCGCCGAGGATTTTTTTGAGGTGTACCTGCGAGGCGTCCACCTGCTGAAGAATATCGGGGGAGGTGATTTTGCTGCAGACGTGGGCGTCGCCTTCCAGCAGCTTAAGCGCGACCCATCGGCTGCCGTAACGGGCCGCCGGTTCGCTGTGTGCCTCGACCAAAAGACGCTCGATCTTGCCAAGCTCCTGCTCGATGTCCTGGCCGTAAGGGATCATCGGGACGACGGCGGCCTGCTTGACGGCGGTTTCGAGAATCGCCTCTAACAGGTCGTTCATCCCCTGCCCCTTGCTGGCGACCATCGGCACAATCCTCGCCCCCAGCAGCGTTTCCAACTGCTGCAAGTCAAACTCCAGCCCCTGTCCTTTGGCGACGTCGGACATATTAAACGCCAGCACCAGCGGCGTGCGCATCTCCATCAACTGCGTGGCCAGATACAAATGCCGCTCCGGGTTGGAGGCGTCCAGTACATCGACCACCACGTCGGGCTTTTCGTCGAGAATAAAATGCCGAGCGACCAGTTCCTCGGTCGAATAGGCCGTCAGACTGTATGTCCCCGGCAAATCCACAAAGCGAATCGTGTGGTCCTTGTAGTTGCGCTTGCCCTCGACCTTTTCGACGGTCACGCCGGGGTAGTTGCCGACGTGATGCCGGGCGCCGGTCAGCAGGTTAAAGACAGTGGTTTTGCCGCTGTTCGGATTGCCCGCCAGGGCGACCAGTATCTCGTTATGTTGTGGTATCATAAATGCCATTCCATTGGAGTTAGGGCTAGCTAACTTTATAAAGAAAAAAATTTGGTATAAATCGGATTACGTTGGCGTAACAAATATTTTGCTCGAAGCGCCGCGTCCCAACACGACCTTGCTGTTCTTGATCATCACGATAAGCTGCCCGGCGCCCTCGTTGCGTATCACATGTAGCGTCGAACCAGCCAGTACACCCAGCGAGGAGAGCCGGTTCTTCAGATCGTGTCCGGCGTCGATGGAAACGACCCTGGCCGTCTTGCCGGGCGACATCTCAAGCAGCGGCACTGGTTGTATCTTGTTTTCCTCACTCATTTTAACTCATTTCGTTTCAGTAATTATCTGCCAAATGTGAATGCATCTTTTCGACCCGCCGACGACAAGACGCCTTAATGTCCTGCTGATGTTTCTTAAAAAAAGCCTCAAAAGAATCGGATATATTATGCCCTGATTTCTTTTCCGCTTCCACAAACGCTAAATACCCCGTCAACCGAAGCGTAATTTCCGGCCCGATGGCGTGTTCGGCCAGACACGCCGCCCGCTCGGCCGCGTCGGCATCAACACCCAGCACGTCTCGAAAAAATTCCTCCAGAGCCGCGTGCCGTCGAACAATCCGCCCGGCCATCCACGCCCCTTTTTCCGTTAACGTGATATAGCCGTAGGGTTTATAGAAAATCAACTCCTTTTCGGCCAGTGTCCGCAACGCCGCCGTCACAGACGGACGGGCCACCTGCAAATGCTCGGCAATATTCTTGCTGCGAGCCGCTTTGCCCGTACGCGAAAGCAAATAAATGGCTTCCAAATAATCCTCAAGCGAGGCACTGAGTTGTTGTGGCGTTTTCATTCTTAGTTGCGCACAACATAATTAGCCGAGCCTAACTTTTCAAGCTTTTTTTATAAATTTTTTAAAAAAATTACAAACCATTGTATAATCGCTGTTGTAGAGTCGCGCGAGAAATGAGCTTTTGCAACACAAAATGAGCCAAACCCCCTGCGCAAAAAATCTCCGCCGCCAGATACCCCATTTTAACACAAAGTGCCTGGAAAACGGTATTTAAACGCTCGTTAAAACAGCTATAAGCGGTCTAATAACGGACGTTGTTTATAAATAAATCACGGAAAAAGCGGGCGATTGCAGACTTCGTTACATTCGCACCGCAGTCGGTTTTGAGATATTGCACAGTCTCGGCAATCGTCAGTCCCCGCAGATAACACTTCACGGCGTCCAGTTCGACCCCCGCCGCTTCCACCCCTGTTCGGTAGGGCCGCCGGGAACCCGAAAAACGCCGGGCCTTGTAATCCTCCAATATCTGCCGTGCTTTGGTTTCAATTTGAGTTTTCATGTATCAAAGCCTGAAAAAGGACGACGGTCAGGAACGCTTGACCGCCGCCCAGAAGCGAAGAATGGATCTACTTGTTATTACACCAGGACACGTTCTTCAAGTCCCGCGTCCGCCGCGACCAGCGGCGTTTGATCGGGCACGGCCAGCGCGCCGATAAACAGCAGACTGTTACTGGCTGACCCGTCGCCGACGTGCGGCGACTTGACCCGCATAAAACGCTTGTGCGTTTTCGCCAGGTCGACGCCGATAAGGTACAACTTGCCGCTTTCGGTATCCGCAATCGGGCCGGACAGTTCAGCGTCGGTAACGTCGGAATAGTTGTCGTCGGCCTCATCGGATTGCTCGATGCAAATCGCAGAGGCTTCAGCAACACTGCCGATAGCCGCATTAAGATCACCCGTCGCGACCAGGAATCCGAGTTCCTTCAGTCCCAGCGTGTCAACGGCGTTGTTGACAACAAAATCATCATTATCCTGCGCCTCTGGCGGCACGCAGCTAATGAATTTCGCCTCTTCAAAAAAATTTGTGGGTTTCAACCGGTTCCGGTAATGCACCAAGATTGTGATACAAGGCCAATTCCAGCGTTTTGAAGCTCTTAAAGCCATACGCTTTTCTGGTAGCCAGTTTTG
>JAAYCR010000075.1 GCA_012729675.1 Phycisphaerae bacterium
CATCGTCTGGGACGATCTGACACAACACTTAAAGAAGCTGTCCAGTGGAACACAAATTGTCAAAGAGCTTGGGCGACTACTGATCGCCGCATAAATCTATGTTTAAAAAATCAGTCAACTTGAGAATTTAGTGCTTAGAATTTCAGTCTCAAACAAAACTGCCTTACAAATGAAAGGTAATGTGTGATGATCATCAAAAACATACAGGACGTTGCCGCCCAGCCGGTGAAGATGGATGGGGCCAGGGATGTAACCATTCGCGTCTTGATCGGTCCGCAGGACAACGCCCCGACCTTTGCGATGCGGCTGTTTGAACTGGCGCCAGGCGGACATACGCCGTTTCACGACCACAACTTTGAACACGAAGTGATTGTGCTGGACGGCGAGATTGCGGTCTTGACGACCTATGGCCCGAAGCCGCTGCAAAAAAATGATGTTCTGCTCATTGACGCCAATGAACAGCACCAATTCAAAAACCTCTCCGTTACCGCGCCCGCCCGTTTCATCTGCCTTGTGCCGATTGACTATCAGAAATAACCGACACCGCATAGTTCACAGTGAACAGTTTTGGGTTGAGTGGCATCGGCTCTGCGCAGCAGACCGATGGAAATCGCCTCCACAATTTAGATTGTCATCCTTTTCTCTTTTCGTCAGGCAGTCTGTCGTGTAGAATGGGCGACGTGAAGAAAGACGACCAAAACACTTTATTTGCGGAGATGGACCAGCCCGCACCCGAACCTGCCAGCCATGAGCCGGTCATCCGGGTTGCGCTGGATGCGGGGGCCGACGCGCTGTTCGATTACAAGCTGCCGGAGCATCTGGGGGCCGTTACGCCGGGGCAGCGGGTAGAGGTCCCCTTCGGCAAGGGCAATCGGCCCAAAGAGGCGTTTGTCGTAGAGACAGGCGTAACGCCCCATGAGCGGCCGGACGGGCGGGGGTTTCGCTTAAAACAGGTTAAGCGTATCGTGGACGCCGAGCCGCTGGTGGCGGGCGAGTTGTTCGAGCTGGCGCGGTGGATCAGCCGGTATTATGTCTGTCCGCTGGGGCAGGTGCTGGCGGCGATGGTGCCGGCGGCGGTCAAACAGGATGCGGGCGTGCGGACGCAGATGTTCGTGTCGTTGACAGACAAATTTTTCGACCAAACCCGGCCGGAAGCCGGCGGTACAGAAACCATAAAACTTTCCAGCGCAAAGCAAAAGGCACTGGTTGAGGTCTTGCAGCAAGCCAACGCGGCCAGTGAAGAGACTGCACTGGAAAAGGAGATGCTGCTGGAGGAGGCCGGATGTACCGACGCGCCGCTCAAGCAGCTTGTCCGCAAGGGGCTGGCGGCGATCTGGCGGCGGGCGGTCTTGCAGACACTGCCGTCCGTGCCAAAGGGGATGTCGCTTGACAGCGGGACCATGCAGCTCAACGACGACCAGCAAACAGCTATTGCACACATCACGGCTCAACTCGACAGCGGCGCGTTCGGCGTCACACTCCTGCACGGCGTTACCGACAGCGGCAAGACCGAGGTCTATCTCCGGGCGATTGAGGCGTGCGTCGCGGCGGGCAAGCAGGCGATTGTGCTGCTGCCGGAGATCGCCTTAACAGCGCAGACCGTTCAGCGGTTTCATACCCGCTTTGAGCGGCTGGCGATCTTGCACTCGCAGCAAACCGGCCCGCAGCGCAACGCCCACTGGCAGACGATTCGAAACGGGCAGGCCGATGTCGTCATCGGGGCGCGGTCGGCGATCTTTGCGCCGGTGCAGCGGCTGGGACTGGTGGTCGTCGATGAAGAACACGAGCCAAGCTATAAGCAGGACACCGCCCCGCGTTATCATGGGCGGGATGTGGCCATCAAGCGGGCGCATCTGGCCGGGGCGCATTGCGTACTCGGCTCGGCGACGCCGTCGCTGGAGAGCCTTGAGAACTGCCGCACGAAAAAACATTATACGCTGGTCGAGATGCCGCGCCGGGTGCGCGACCTGCCGATGCCCGACATGCGGCTGGTGAATATGGCCGAGGCGTTTCGGGATACGCCGCACAAGGGCGTGAACCTGCTTAGCCCGGAGTTGCTGGCCCGGCTTAAAGCCGTACTGGAACGAAACGAGCAGGCGATCTTGCTCCTGAATCGCCGCGGCTACAGCAATTTTGTGTTTTGCCCGTCGTGCCGGCACAGTCTGCATTGCCGCAACTGCGATGTGACGCTGACGTTTCACAAACGCTCCAAGCCGGACAAACCACACGAGACCCTGCTGGGCAAACATATCGTCGGCGGCTATGCGATCTGTCATTATTGTCTGGCCAAGACACTTGTGCCGCAGGCGTGCCCTTTGTGCTCAACCAAGATGATTATGATCGGGCTAGGGGCGCAGCGGCTGGAAGAAGAACTGGACGCCAAGCTGCCGGCCGCGCGGGTGCGGCGGATTGACAGCGACGCGATGGCCGGCCAAGATTATTACGGCTTGCTGCGGGAATTTGCCGAAGGCAAGATCGATATTCTGGCGGGCACGCAAATGCTGGCCAAGGGACTGCATTTCCCCAACGTAACGCTGGTGGGCATCGTCAGCGCCGATACATCCCTGTCGCTGCCGGACTTTCGGGCCAACGAGCGGACGTTTCAACTCATCAGCCAGGTGTCCGGGCGGGCGGGACGCAGCGAAAAACCCGGCACGGTCATCGTCCAGACATTCTTGCCGGGACAGCCCGCGATCAAGTTTGCCCTGCGAAACGACTTTCAAGGATTCGTCGAAGAGGAGTTAAAGCATCGGCAAGCCTGCCTGCTGCCCCCCTACCACCGGATGGCGATCATCCAGATGCGGGACACAAAATACGACCGCCTCACCGCCGCGGCCGAGCAGGTACGGCTGCGAATCGACCATATTATTGAGGCCGAGGGGCTTGATATCAAACGCACCGGCCCGATCCCCCCGCCCATCGAACGGATTCAGCGGCATCATCGGATGCAGATTATCCTGCGAGCGCCCACCCCGGCCGCCTTCGAACGGCTGTTCGACCGATGGCGGCTGATGCCCCCCATTCGCCCGGCTATACAGATTCAGCCCGACATCGACCCGATTTATGTCGCGTAGCTGTGCCGTCCGGCAAACAGATTGGACAGATTGACCCAAAGCAGCGTAATAACGATAAATGCCATCCCGACCAGCACCAGCCATAGACGGGTGCGGATGTACTCCTTCGGGTGGACGATACGCCAATGGAAGTAGAACATATACATCAGCCAGCAGGCCAGCGACCACAATTCCTTCGGATCCCACGCCCACCAGTCGCCCCAGGCCAGTTTGCCCCACACGCTGCCCAGAATAAGCCCCAGCGACAGCAGCGGAAAACCCGCCGCGGCCATCCCATAGCTGTGCCGCTCGGCGTCGATGAGCCGCTGGTCGTTGTACCGCCCCGCCAGTGCCGCAACAGCGGGGATGCACGCCCGTGCCATCAGCAGATAGGCAGTCATATACGAGGCCACATGCGGGCCGAACAGAACCGATTGCAGTGGCGGCGGCAGTGGCCGCGGAGCGGCGGAGAACACAAACCCCGCCGGAAAACAAACCAAAATGCCGATAATCGCATCCCCGGCGGCCATCACCCACGAGTCGTCTTGTTGCATGTTCCGCGTCAGCCATGAAATCGGCCCGACCATCACCATCATCAGCAAAAAAACCTCAAAGAGATTCTGCATCGGCAGGTGCGTAGAGATGACCCAGCGGACAATGTACGCCGTCAACGCGGCCGCAAAGGCAAACCCAAAGCACAGTCGTCCGGCAGCGACCTTTCGGTTGACCAGTACGCCGACAAAAGCCGACAGGTAGCCGATCATTGCCAGATAAATGAACAGGCCCTGAATGTCCCACTTAATGTGCATCCGCCCCCCTTTGCGCCCGGCGGTGCAGCAGCGGCTTGACCCAGAACTGCCCGAACAGACCCAGCGTGATCAGGGCATAACCGGCAAACACCGTCCGGACGCCGCTGTCAGAAACGATCATGATGCTGCTATACGGACCGAATTGATCCTGGCCGAAGTCGCTTTGATAAAAATGATAGCCGCCGTAATACAGCGGATCATTGACGCGAATGGTTTTTTCCGTCAGTACGCGCCCGTCTTTTTTGAGAACCAGATGACTGGTGTATTCTCTGGGATTCCGCGGCTTGATGAACCGCGCAAGAAAAGGGACATTCGGAAGAAAATGCGGCTCAAATTGTTCAAAGACATACAGCGCGTGTTGCTGTCCCTCAGCGGTCTGGATAAGGACTTCGTAGCCGGGGTTGGATTGGTCGGGTTCGCCTTCAACAGGCTGAACGCCGCCTTCCGGGTGCAGTTGAAGCCGAAGATTTTCAAATTGCTTCGCTACCCGAACACGTGCCGGCGGCTCAACGGGCAACTCATACACATCGCCGACTTCTGCGGGAATTGTGCCGAGAAATCGACCGCCGGCATCATAGACGGCAATGATACCCTCATCGTAAAACGTCACCTGTGTTTTTTCCAGATGCACCTCGAAGGGAAGGGCAAACGTGCCGGTCTGATCGGCCAACATCACCTGATTGCCGGTTTGCCCCTGACGAAGTATGATTGTCCCTTTTGTGAGTTTTTCGGAAATTCCTGCCGATGCTCGCAGGCGATGGGCGGCCGCAGACCCCCACAGGCCGCCAACCAGAACGGCCACACAGCCTGCATGACAAAGCAGCAAATTAACCCGTCGATACAGCGATTTCCAAAAGAAAAACGCCGTGCAAAACAACCCCGTCAGAAAAATCCAGAAAACCGCCAGCGGCGGGGAATTGAAAAACATCGAGGCTTTGTCGGCCCCCAGAAAAGCGCCGGCAATGCTCAGAATAATGAGCAACATCAGGGCAAACAACCCCAGATTCAAAACCAGATATCGAGCAATCGTCTTATTCATAAAAGATTGCCGGATTATCCCGGATCTCGACACAAATGCAAGAGAAATTGCCGCAACGACAAGGCCCCAAGCGACATCGAAGCGACATCGAAAGGAAAAAAAGCGATAAAATGTTGTAATTGCCCGTTTTTTTGGTTGAAAATTGTTTATATGGAATGTTAAATGTGGTGGTTAAATTCAGGAGGTTACAATGTATTTATTGGGATATGACTGCGGGACATCTTCGATCAAGGCCTCGTTGCTGGATGCCGAGACCGGGAGGATTATAGCGGCGTTTACATCGCCGGAAAAGGAAATGCCGATTCTGGCCGAGAAAAGCGGCTGGGCCGAGCAGCATCCGGAGTTGTGGTGGGACAACCTCAAGTCCGCCACCGCCGGTGTGCTGAGCCGTGCGGGGATTGACCCCGCCGACGTCAAGGCCATCGGGATTTCCTACCAGATGCACGGTTTGGTGCTGGTCGATGCGCAACAGCAGGTCTTGCGCCCGTCCATCATTTGGTGCGACAGCCGGGCCGTCAGCATCGGCCAACAGGCGTTTGAATCCATCGGAACACAGCAGTGCCTGGAGCATTTGCTCAACTCCCCGGGCAATTTCACCGCCTCCAAGCTCAAATGGGTACAGGACAACGAGCCGAAGGTCTATGCCCGGATCCATAAGGCCATGCTGCCCGGCGATTACATTGCGATGAAGCTGACCGATACCATCTGCACAACGATCTCCGGCCTCTCCGAGGGCATCCTGTGGGATTTCAAGAAGCAGCAGCCCGCCGAGATGGTCCTGAACCATTACAACATCGACCCCCGGTTGCTGCCCGCTATTGTGGCGACATTTGCCCCGCAGGGCGCACTTTCCGCTCGCGCCGCCGCTGAATTGGGACTCAAGGCCGGAACGGTCGTGGCCTATCGCGCCGGCGACCAGCCGAATAACGCCCTGTCGCTGAACGTCCTCAATCCCGGTGAAATCGCCGCCACCGCCGGAACCTCCGGCGTGGTCTATGGCATCGGCGACCAGCCTGCCTACGACGCCCAGTCGCGCGTCAACAGCTTTGCCCATGTCAACTACGCCCCCGGCGATCCCCGTCTGGGCGTGCTGCTGTGTATCAATGGCACGGGCATCCTCAACAGTTGGCTCAAACACAACGTCACCGCCGGACTGGATTACCCGCAGATGAATGAGATGGCCGCCGGCGTTCCTGTCGGCAGCGACGGGCTGAGTATTCTGCCCTTCGGCAATGGCGCCGAACGCACATTGGCCAACCGCGACATCGGCGCAGCGATCTGCGGCTTACAGCTCAACAAACACACGCAGGCCCACCTGCTGCGTGCCGGACAGGAAGGCATCGTCTTTGCCTTGGGGTACGGACTTGAGATTATGCGGAACATGGGCGTTCAAGTGAAGACCGTTCGTGCCGGCGACGCCAATATGTTTTTAAGCCCCCTGTTCCGTGAGGCCTTCGCGACCGTCACCGGCGCGCAGGTGGAATTGTACAATACCGACGGCTCGGCGGGCGCCGCACGCGGCGCCGGCATCGGCGCCGGCATCTATCGCAACCCGCGCGACGCCTTCGCAGGCCTTTCCTGTACCCGCACAATCGACCCGGTCGAAACAAATAAATCGCGTTATCAAGAAGCCTTTGCGCTATGGTGCCAACGGCTGAACCAACATCTTTCATAGGAGTCCAGAATGAAAACGTTTTTTCCAAACATCAAAAAAATCAAATACGAAGGTCCGGACACCAGCAATCCGCTGGCGTTCAAGCATTACAACCCCAGGCAGAAAGTCATGGGTAAGACCATGGCCGAACACCTGCGGTTTGCCGTCTGCTATTGGCATACCTTCAAAGGGCTGGGCGGCGATCAATTCGGCCCCGGCACCATCATCCGTAACTACAACAGCTCCGGCGAGCCGATGCAGATTGCCGAAGACACGATGCACGCGGCGTTTGAGTTTTTCACCAAACTCGGCGTGAACTTCTGGTGCTTCCACGACCGCGATATCGCCCCGGAAGCCGATACGCTGGCCGAGACGAACAAACGGCTGGATACGATTGTCGCGTTGGCCAAAAAACTTCAGAAAGACACCGGCGTCGAGTTGCTCTGGGGCACAACCAACGCCTTCAGTCATCGGCGGTTTATGGCCGGGGCCGGAACGAACCCCTCGCCGCATGTGTTTGCCTACGCCGCGTCCCAAATCAAAAAGGCGATGGAAATCACCAAAGAACTGGGCGGACAGGGTTATGTGTTCTGGGGCGGCCGCGAAGGCTACGAAACACTCCTGAACACCGATATGAAGCGTGAGCTGGATCATCTGGCGGCGCTGCTGCACATGGCGGTTGATTATAAAAAGCAGATTCGCTTCAAGGGGCAGTTCTACATCGAGCCGAAACCCAAAGAGCCGACCAAGCACCAGTACGACTCCGACGCAGGCAACTGCTATGCGTTTTTGCAGAAGTACAACCTGCTTAAGGATTTCAAACTGAACATCGAGGCCAACCACGCCACGCTGGCCGGCCACACTTTCCAGCACGAGCTGCAATACTGCGTCGATAACGGCATCCTCGGTTCGGTGGACGCCAATCGCGGCGATCTGTTCCTCGGCTGGGACACCGACCAGTTCCCGACGGACATTTACGACACGACGCTGGCGATGTATATTATCCTCCAGGGCGGCGGCTTCACCACCGGCGGCCTGAACTTCGACGCGCACGTCCGGCGGCAGTCCATTGATCCGGAAGATCTGTTCTACGCCCATATCGGGGCGATGGACGCTTTCGCCCGCGGCCTCAAAAACGCCGCCAAAATGCTCAAGGACAAGACATTTGAAAAGGCAATCAAGAAACGCTACGCCGGCTGGAATACCCCCTTCGGCAGCAAGATTGAATCGGGCAAAGCCGACTTTGCGCAGATGGAACAATACATCCTCAAAAACGGCGAACCCAAACTCCAGAGCGGTCGGCAGGAACTGCTGGAAAATCTGCTCAACGATTACATCTAATACAAATAAGCGTTCACATAGACGCTGAAACGCCAAAGCCGCTGAGGGCCGGGTTTATTTTTGAAACCCGTGTCATCAGCGGCTTTGGTGTTAATACAGGCGGTCATCATAGTGAATTTCGACGTTTTTGCGATACTCTGTGTCTGATTTTTTTATTTTATGCTGAAGCAAATAAAGCCGAATTGCATATCCAATGGCGGTAAACCCGGCCAGAAAGAAAACCGCCGCCGCCACAAATGCGAACAAATCCCGCAAAATAAAGACCAAGAGGCCAAACCCGATCAGCAGCAGCCCGACGAATAAACTTCCCTTGGCCAACCCTTTGGCCACGTCAGAAGCAGGATTGCCGTGAACAAAAAATCGAAACATACTCACTCCGGTATTTAAATTAACATAGCATGGGCTTTTAGCCCGTGATCACAGCCAAGATGGCCGTACGACACAAATTTCTCGCACAAAATGCCTGTGGTACATAATTAGTTTATTGCATCCAGTCCACCGTCATCCCGCAGGAACCGCAGAGAAAGCGGACGCTAAATTGCCGGCGGTCTTCGTCTTCGAGTACGAGCGGAGCGGCGTGTGGTTCGCACAAGCCCAGTTGACGCCGCAAGCAGTATTTTGTCGTCATGACGGTCTGGCCGTGCAGATCCAGGCCGGATTCGGCGGTCGGCTGAATGGATTCGACGCCGTGCTGTTTATAGAAGTCAGCCGCTTTCCGGTTCAAGACATTGTCATGCCAAGTCAGTTTTTTATCCGGATAAGGAACATCGTTTCGCACGATGCACGTATTCGATAGAGGCCGGGCCGCATTGCGGATGGCGGTAAGCCGTTCGATCAGGCCGCGTTTGAGGGCGTTAATGATCGACACCGGCAGAAAATAGACCGTTTGGGTCTGGATACTCACAGAGGTACAGGAAAACATGGTGTTGCCGAGTTTATTGATCTGTTCGACAACACGCTGGATGGCGGCATCAGGTTGTTGGGCAAGCTGCTTGTCAACAGACAGATCAGAGGAGGCGGTCAGACCGTCCTCATCGGTTCCGAGCAGTGCGAACCCGTCGGGAGTGTCGGACAGGGTAATCGCCACGCCAAGGGTACGTTTGGCCGGGCGGGACTGGAGTAATTTGTGGAACTGGCGGTCATAGTTGCGATAGATCGTCGTCCCTTTGCGAATGCCGCTGAGGCTTTGGCAAAAGATGCGGCGGCCCTCGACGCGGTTGACAAGGGTGCCGCAGAGCGTACGACGAACATCAAAGAAGCAAAGCCCGTCGGCGTTATGAAGCTCAATGTCGCCATCAAGGACGAAGGATTGGCCATCGACTTGGCGGACGCGGCCGACCACTTCGCCCAGAGATTTGGGGGTGTCAATCGACCCCATGGAGTCGTCTTTGCCGACCAGGCCATACTCGGTAAAGCCGCGGGCAAAGGTTTTATGCGGATCGGGAGTAAAGTGCAGCGTCACCGTGCCGGAGGATGATTTATTGAGATTCTTTATGCTGAGCAGGGGGTCCAGCGTTTGGCGGTAGAAACCGACGGTATTGGCAACATAGGGAGCGTCTTTAAGACGGCCTTCGATCTTGAATGAGGTAATGCCCGCATCCAGCAGCATTTCGAGACGGCCGGAAAGATTGAGGTCTTTCAGAGACAGCAGAAAACGGTCTTTGGCAATCACGGCCCCATCGAGGGATTTGAGGGTGTACTGCCGACGGCACGGCTGAGCACACTGGCCGCGGTTGCCGCTGCGCCCCCCTATCGCATAGCTCATCGCGCATCGCCCGCTCTGACTGACACACAACGCCCCGTGAACAAAACACTCCAGTTCGATCGTCGTGTGACGGCGAATCTCGATAATCTGTTCAAGCGTCAGCTCCCGCGCCAGAATCACCCGAGAAAAGCCGACCTGTTCAAGAAATTGTACCTTGGCCGGCGTGTTGTTGTGCATCTGGGTGCTGGCGATCAGCGGGATCGGCGGCAGGTCAAGTTCAAGCAGCCCGACATCCTGAATAATCAGGCCGTCGATCCCGAGCCTGTGCAGGTCGCCGATGATGGCCTCGGCCTTCGGCAATTCCTCATCAAAAAGCAGCGTATTCATAGCCACATACACCTTAACGCGGAACGGGCGAGCCATGGCAATGACCTTTGCGATGTCCTCAAGGCTGTTGCCCGCGGCCTGACGGGCGCTGAAATGCGGGGCGCCGATATAGACCGCGTCCGCTCCGCACAACACGGCGGCTTCAGCGGCGGCAAAATCTTTGGCCGGGGCAAGTAATTCGATGGGCTGCATCGCACTCAGTATAGCAAAATCGGCTCTTAACGCAACCACCACATTCTTGTCTGTGGGGTTGCAAACCGCGGCCGTTGTGATATGATGGCCGCTCATGGCTGAACCCAAAAAAAAGATTGCGACCGGGCAGATTGCCAAAAACAAGAAGGCCTGGCACGACTATGAGATCGTCGAGAAGGTCGAGGCCGGGATGTTGCTGGTCGGCACCGAGGTCAAGAGCCTGCGGGACAAGCAGTGCGACCTGGAGGGGGCGTTTGCGCGAATTTTGGACGACGAGTGCTGGCTGATGGGCTGCAAAATCGCCCCCTACGCCCAGGGCGGCTATGTCAACCACGAGCCGCTGCGAAAGCGAAAGCTCCTGCTGCACCGGGCACAGATCAAGAAAATCCGAATCAAACTCGAACAGCGGGGCTATACACTGATTCCGCTGAGCGTCTATTTCAACGCCCGCGGGCTGGCCAAAATCGAACTGGGTCTGGCCCACGGCAAGCGGCAGTTCGACAAACGGCAGAAACTGACCGAACAGCAGCAGAAACGCGACCTGGATAGAAGCTACAAACAAAAATAAAAAATCATAATGAAAAAATCAAAAATGTGGAATCGGCCTTTGGCCGAAGCTGTTTAATGCACCCTGAAGTGTGAACGACGAACGGGAAAGGATGTCATCATGGCCGATGAATCGAACGAAAAAAAACTGATTATTGACGAAGACTGGAAGACGCAGGCGCAGAAGGAAAAGGAAAAGCTGCAGGAAGAAGTCGCCCACGACAAGGCCCAAGAGCGGCCCCAACTGCCGGAAGCGGACCTGGCGGGTTTGATCAGTATGCTGGCGACGCAGGCGTTTTATGCACTGGGGCTGATCCGCACCGAAGAGACCAAAGACAAGGACATCGAACCGGACTGGGAGATGGCCAAGTACAATATCGATATGCTGGCCGTGCTGGAGGCCAAATGCAAGGGCAATCTCGAACAGGAAGAGGCGGCCATGCTCAAGGCGACGCTGGAACAGTTGCGGATGGCCTTTGTACAGCTCTCGAAGTAATTTGGGTGGCATCGGGCGTAGTTTGGGTGGTATCGGCTCTGCGCAGCAGACCGATGGGTAATCGCCCGAAAATATAGAAGGCAGAGGTCAGTTTTTTTATGGCAACTATTCTTGACAAGATATTGGCCGATACGCGGCAGGATCTCGAACGGCGCAAGGCCGAGCGGCCGCTGGAGATGTTTCGCGAACTGGCGATGCGTATGCCCAAGTGCCGCAACTTCTATCAGGCCGTAACAAAAAAAAATCCGCGTGGGCTGAATGTCATTGCCGAGGTCAAAAAGGCCTCGCCGTCGGCGGGTCTGATCCGGCTGGATTTCGACCCGGTCGAGATTGCGCGGACGTATGAGGCCTGCGGGGCGGACGCGATCAGCGTACTGACCGACGAACCCTATTTTCAGGGGCGGCTGGAGTATCTGACCGCCGTCAAAGAAGCGGTACGGCTGCCGGTTTTGCGAAAGGATTTTATCGTCGATCCCTATCAGGTCTATGAGGCACGGGCGGCCGGGGCGGATGCGATCCTCTTGATTGCCGAAGCGCTGCCGCCGTCGGACTTGATGGATATGCTCATTCTGGCCAACGACCTGACGCTGACGACCCTGATCGAAGTCCACGACGCCGACGCGCTCCTGCAGGTACGCAGCCTCGTCGGCTTCCCGCAAAAGCATTACAGCGTGCTGGGCATCAACAACCGTGACCTGCGGACGATGCACGTGGACATCAACACCACCGGACGGCTGGCCGAGCTGGTCGAGTATCGCCATGAACTCATCGCCGAAAGCGGCATTCGGACAAGGCAGGATGTCGAAAAGCTGATACGCATCGGCGTCGGCGGCGTCCTGATCGGCCAGACGCTGTGCGCTGCTCCAAGCATCGCGGAAAAATTCGCAGAACTCTTCGGGACGGGCACAGCGTAGTGGACGCGGCAATTCTGATCGGCATCGGGTTGGTAATGGGGGTGTTCGGGGGGATGCTCGGTATCGGCGGCTCGCTGGTGATGATTCCCGCGATGGTTGCGTATTATGGTGAAAATCAGCATCTGTACCAATCAGCGGCGATGATCTGCAACTTTTTTGTGGCGATGGCCTCGCTGATGGGGCATCGCAAGGCCAAAGCGTTCGTTCCGGCGGTACTGTGGCGAATGATCCCGGCAGCGGTCATCGGCGTCCTGCTGGGTGTGAGCCTGAGCAACATTTCACTGTTTGCAGGACGCAACAGCTACCTGCTGGCCCGTCTGTTCGGGGCGTTTCTGGCGTATGTGGCGGTCTATAATTTCTGGCGGCTCTTTCGCCCGCAGATGCCGACCGTCGATGGCAGCGACCCGACCCTCTACCAAACCACGATGCTCAAATCCATCGCGGCCTCTATCGGAATGCTGACCGGCACCGCGGCCGGCTTGTTGGGTATCGGCGCCGGCTCGGTGGCCACGCCGATGCAGCAGTTCTTTCTGCGTATGCCGCTCAAACGCGCAATGAGCAACTCCGCCGCGGTCATCGTAAGCATCGCCTGGCTGGGCGCAATCGCCAAGACCGCCACCCTGCCGCAGCACGACATCGCGATTGCCGATGCACTCAAGCTGGCCGCCTGGATCGTCCCCGCCGCCCTGCTCGGCGGCTTCCTCGGCGGCCACCTCATGCACCTGATGCACCGCCACGTCGTCCGCGCCATCTTCATCGTCGTCTGCCTGCTCGGCGCCTGGCAGCTCCTCACCGTGCAGCCGGCGGGATGAGTCAATCGCCAAACGGCTTTCAGTGGCGCCGCTCTATTTCACACGGGATCGTTAAGACCCCTCGGCCGCAGCACCAGACAAGTCTGCCCTCTGCCGGAGCGATTGTATGTGCAAAAAAGGCCGATGTCCCGAAGGCCATCAACCTTTTGCCACCTATATACCATCGCTTATCGGCTTAGTAGCCCAGCGAACGTCCACGCAGCCGAGTCCGCCCGAAGTCCGGCCCTTTCCAGTACAGTTCCAGGCCAAGCCCCCCGACGCCCTGAAAATACCGGATTTCAATCGGGTGCCACCCGGCCTCCAGCACCATCGCACCGGACACTTCGATCATCCCGTGCACCCCGTCATTGTTAATCAGTTCCCTGCCGGCCAAAAACAGCTGTGAACCGTCATCGGAATTCAGCCAAAACTGATAGACACCCGACTGCGGGACATTGACATAGCCGCTGAAGACCAGCCCGAAATTCTCCTGCCGAGGCATAACCGACAGATCCAGCCCTCTGGCGACGCCGGTTTGTACCGCAGTCAGCGATGAAAAGTCAGGCAGTACGTTCCATTGGCCCTCATACCCGGCATATTTCAGCCCTTCACCCTGAATCTCAGGCTTGACGGCCTTGACCAGCGGAACCTTCCGGAATTCCCGGCTGACGGTCAATGAGGCCTTCCCGTCCGGCCAGAAACAGCGAGCCTTCACGGTGGTGGTCCGGTCAATCAAAAACGGCTGTGTATACAACGGTGACGAATTCGTCGGATCCGAACCATCCAGCGTATAGCGAATCTGCGGATCTTTCCGTGCCGACAGGACAACCTGCATGGAATTCGCAAAGATGTCCATCTCATCGGCAAACATCGGCGGCGAAAATCCCTGGTTAACCGAAGCAAACCGTTTCGGGTCCAGCTTGATGACCTTTCGATCATAGGTCATCAGCCCATTGACCTCGACCTCAACATCGGTCGTCTGCGTGTACACCGCGGCCGCCAGCCCTTTGTCCATCAGGCCGAACAGATCCTGTGTCATACGGATATAACGCTGCTCATACTCGCCCATATCCTGATATGTCTGATAGCCCCAGTTTCCGCCGTCCTCCCACAAATGGCCGCGTATCGGCAATCCCAGTCCGCCGTATTCTCCCAGTACGACGGCTCGATTCTCCTCCAGTCCGGGCATTGCCGGGTTGGGATAACTGTGAATGTCATGTACATCGCCGACCCCCTTGTCCGTCCACCCGGACGCATTATTAACCAGCCGGCTCGGATCATAGCCCTTTGTCCATTCGCTGATCCGCTCAGTGTCGTACTGGCCCCAGCCTTCGTTGAAGGGCACCCACATGACGATGGAGGGGTGGTGATACAGCGCATCGATGATGGCTTTCCATTCGGCTTCCCACTGGGCGTCGAATTGTTTAAGCTGATCGGCGGAATAGGGCAGGCGGTCGAAGCCGGCGCTGGGCATGTCCTGCCAGACGAGTACACCCAGTTTGTCGCACCAATAGTACAGCCGTTGCGGTTCGACCTTGACGTGCTTTCGCAGCATGTTAAAGCCCCAGGCTTTGGTCATCTCCACGTCATAACGGAGCGCTTCGTCGGTCGGGGCGGTATACAGGCCGTCGGGCCACCATCCCTGATCCAAAAGACCAAACTGAAAGATCGGCTTATTGTTCAGGAACAGACGATTGATCCCCTGTTCATCTTTTTTAACCTCGATTTTACGCATTCCGAAATAGCTGCTGACCGAGTCGACGGTTGAGCCTTCCTGCGTCAGCCGGACCGTTAAATCATACAGGAACGGGCTGTCGGGGGACCATTCTTTCACGGTATCAAGTGTCAGGGTTAGGGGCTTGAACAGGTGTCCCATTGCGGAGGCGACGGTGGTCTTGCCGTCCGAGGCTGAGATCCAGAGGAAATATTTATCCGCCATGTGTGTCTGCGGATTGGCGCCTTCAATGCCGACTTCTATGGTTACCTGTCCGCGGTCCAGGTCCGGGGTGACCTTGAGGGATTGGATACAGGCTTTCGGGACCGGTTCCAGCCAGACCGTCTGCCAGATGCCGGTCACCGGCGTATACCAGATCCCTTCGGGCCGGGTCACCTGTTTGCCGCGGGGAATCGGACTGTTGTTTTCGTCGGAAGGATCCCAGACGCGAACAACGAGGTCCTGAACGGCGCCCGGGTTTAAGGCTTCGGTAATATCAAACGTAAACGGATTGTAGCCTCCTTTATGGGAACCGACAACCTGACCATTGACCCAGACCGTACACTCCCAGTCCACCGCCCCGAAATGCAGCAGGAGACGCTGACTCCGCCAGGCATCAGGCACTGATAATTGCCGCTTATACCAGAGTGCCTTTTGCGCCCCCACCGGTTTGCCCACGCCGGACAGCGCCGACTCGGCCGGAAACGGCACCAGGATCGCGCCCTCCCAGAAGTCGAGCTTGACCGCATCTTTATGTACAATCGCATACTCCCACAGGCCGTTCAGATTGAGCCATGCCAAGCGTACCATCGCCGGACGCGGGTACTCCGGAAGCACATTGTGCACGGTGACTTCCTCTGCCCATCGCGTCATAATCCGATCTTCAACCGGGTGCCACGCCGCAGATGAAAAACCCGAAACGAACAGAACGACGCCGATCATACAACACAAATAACGGTGCATAACAAGTCCCCTGAAATAATTAGTCGATGCGTCTCTGAACGCTTTTGGCATGGGCATCAAGACCTTCGGTCAGGGCCAGGCGGACAATATCGTCGGCGGAGGCGGCAAGCTGCGACCGGGAATATTCAATAATGCTGCTGGATTTTACAAAGTCGTTGCTCGTGACAGCGCTGAAGAATTTGCTCGTCTGACGCGTCGGCAGCGTATGGCTCGGACCGGCCCAATAGTCGCCGACCGCAACCGGCGTAAACGGACCGATGAAGATCGCCCCGGCATTGGTCAGGCGGGCCGCCATCTGTTTACTGTCCGAACCACACTGCACCTGCAAATGTTCCGCCGCAAAATCATTGGCAAAATCAATGACCGCCTCCATCGTCGCACAGACCACGATACCGCTGTAGGCCTTGAGGCAGCGGGCCGTCGCGTCAGCACGATCAAGCTGCGGCGTCTGAATTTCCAGCTCGGCCAGGACAGCGCGGGCGAAGGCCTCCGAATCAGTCACCACCACACCGGCGCCGGGGTCGTGTTCGGCCTGGCTGAGCATATCCGCGGCCACCCAGGCGGGATTGGCCTGCTCATTGGCAACAATCAGAACGTCGCTCGGCCCGGCAAACGAATCCATATCGACCAGACCGAAGACTTCTTTTTTTGCCAACTGGACGACATCGTGACCCGGCCCGACGATCTTGTCAACCTTGGCAATCGTTTCCGTCCCCCACGCCAAAGCCGCCACCGCCTGGGCACCGCCGAGACGGTACACCTCGGTGATGCCCAATTCATAACAAAGCCCGAGAATAACAGGATGAATGCCGCCCTGCCATCGCGGAGGCGAAACAACAACAATCTCTTTAACGCCCGCTACCTGTGCAGGCACAGCCGTCATCATGACCGTGCTGGGCAAAGGGGCACTGGCGCCCGGAATGCACAGCCCCACACGCCTGAGCGGCGTATAACGAATGCCCGGATGCGTGTTTTTGTCGCCGACGAAAATCTCGGATTGATACCGGCGGATGTTGGCAATCGCCTTGCGCAGCGTCGCCAGCAGTTCCGCGTCAAGCTGTTGGTGCGCCGCTTCGAGCGCGGCGGCAGAGATACGAAACGCCGACGGCGAGAGCTTAATCTTGTCAAATCGCTCGGTGTACTCGACAACGGCCGCATCGCCCCGCTGCGCCACATCGGCGACAATCTGCCGAACCGTCGCCGCCAGATCGGACTTGGCCTTGAGAAACGCGCTCATCAAATGCTCGCGCAGAAGCCGCTGCATCTTCGCCTCAAACCCCGGCTCGGAGGCAACCATTAAAATCTCATCAAAACTGCCCACTGAAAACTCCCTGCCTATTGTCAAAACGAAACTTCAATTTTACCATGAAGCACAGGAAGAAAATGAAGAGAGAAAAAATATCAATAAAGAATAACGTTAGAACTCTTTCCTGAAAAAATCTTCATGTCCTTCATGCTCTTCATGGTTAAACACATAAGCCAATAACTCTATCATTGGGTGAAATTGCCGTGCGTGTAGGTTCGCACCGCCCGGCGGATAAGCAGGTACGCCTGCCCCTCAAACTCGGTCATCACGCCGGAGACGACATAGCGAACACGGCCGGACGTGCGCTGCATGTCGCGTCGGATGAGTTCCAGGGCCGTGCTCGGCAAAAGGCGATACGATGCCTGCCCGACATTCTGGCCGAAGCCGTCCTGAGTAAAGACAAAAGCATCTTCTTCGACGCTCTGTATCCGGCCGGTGCGATGAATCAGGTTGCGGTCATCGCTGACGGCAGCGATCTCATCCAGCCGTGTGAGGTCGGGGATCCGGTTACGCTGCATCATCTGAAGAATCTCATCGGGCAGGACGGATTCTTTCTCAGTTGCAGGCACCGTCGCCGCCGACTCGTCGGGCTTGTTCACCTCGACCGGCGCTACGTCAGGCTCTGAGCGAACCGGAAGAAAATACAGGGCATAAAGATAATTTTGCCCGCGGTAGTCGGTCACCATCGCCCACAAACGCACGTTGACCGTTTGCTCATCGCCGGCAAGCTGCGCGACTTGTTCCAGCGTCGAGCAGGGCAACAGCGTTACCGCCTTTTCGACAGCGAGCACCCCCTTGCCGTCCGTGATTTCCACAGCAGGAAAAAACGCCCACTCCGCCTTGTCAGAATCCTTGGCAACACGGCCTTTGACGCCCGCGACCAGATAGCCTTCCGGCATCAGCCGTGCGCCGCTTGGCGCAGCCGCAATGGCCAAACCGACACAAGACAGGATCACGATAAACGCAAACAGATTTCTCATTTGAATAACTCGTTCAGGACGCCGACAGCTTGAACGGCGTCGTTAACAATTTGCACACACGCCCGACATCGCATATCCTGAGCATTCATCATCTCCACCAGCGGCGTCCAGAAATCACCGAGCAGCAGAATCGGCTTATCGGCAAATCCCTTGTTTTTGTGTTCCCATACCTCCGCCAGTTCCAGCAGCGTCCCCGTCCCGCCCGGCAGGACGATATACGCATCGCCCAAGGCAATCAGCATCGCCAGCCGCTCACTGAGCGTCTCGGTCGGCCGCTCATCCGTCACATACGCATTCGCTCGCCCACGTTTGAACGCCCGGCAGGTGACCCCGATGACCTCTCCGCCCGCCTGACAGGCCCCTTTGGCCGCGGCCATCATCGTCCCGCCATAGCCGCCGTTGGCCAGCGTAAAACCCGCCTTGGCGAGACGCCGCCCCAATGTCAACGCCATATCAAATACAGCATCGCCTTCGTTGACGTTGCCTGAACCAAAGACGGTTACAATTTTTGTTACATTTTCACGCATAAAAAACAGGCAAAAAGCAAAACAAAAAACAGCCCGCAGGGCTAACATAACTTAGCCCAGGGCAACGCCCTGGGTATTGGTCACCCAACCAACCAAACGCCCTGCAAGGACAACCGGTGTCCACAATTATTTACCGGCCTTTTTCGCCAGGTTCAGCAATCCACCGGCCAGCAGGATAGCCCGATCGCGCGTCGAAAGCGTCAGTCGGCCATTAAATTCATAACCGCCGGCGTCATTGATTATCCTGACCGTATCGAGTAGCCTGATCGATTCGAGCAGCTCTGGTATCCGCAGCGCGTCGCCCGCATGCACACGGTCATAATCGTCCGGATTATCAAACTCAACCGGCACAATCGCAAAGTTAATCAGATTGGCCTTGTGGATGCGCTCGATACTTTTGGCCAGCACCGCCCGTACGCCCAGATACATCGGACACAGCGCAGCGTGCTCACGGCTGGAGCCTTGGCCGTAGCTCTCGCCGCCGACAACGATGCCGCCGACGCCCTGCTGCTTGTGCGCAAGCGCCCGCTCGGCAAACGTCGGCTGTCCCTCTTCATTGAAACAGTTGAAGACATACTTCGAATACACCGGCACGTTGGAGCGATACTTCAAAAACGACCCGGCGGGCATAATGTGGTCGGTCGTGATCTTGTCGCCGCACTTCAGCAAGACCCGGCCATCCAGCTCCGCCGGCAGCGGCTTGGGTGACTCCGGCACGACAATCGTCGGCCCGCGCACCACCGTCACCTTGCCCGATTCATCCCGCGGCAACGGTTTATCGATCATCGAATCGTCAATGAGAAATTCTTTCGGCAGTTTGACGACCGGACAGCTTAGGCCGAGCATCTGCTTGAGGGTTCGCGGATCGGTTATCTCGCCCATGATCGCCGAGGCAATCGCAGTCTCCGGGCTGACCAGATAGCACTGATCGCCCTTGGTGCCCGTGCGTCCGGCAAAGTTGCGGTTAAATGTCCGCAGCGTAACGACCCCGTCGGCGGGCGAAAAGCCCTGCCCGATGCACGGCCCGCACCCGCTTTCCAGAATCCGCGCCCCGGCGGCGATCAACACCGCCAGCATCCCGTTTTTGGCCAGCATCTGCAAAACCTGACGGCTGCCCGGTGCGACGGCAAATTCCACACCCGCATCGACCGTGCGGCCTTTGAGTACCTCGGCGGCCAGCATCAAATCCGAAAAGCTCGAATTGGTGCAACTTCCGATAACCACTTGATGAATGCGACGGCCTTTGATCTCGGCAATCGGCTGAATGTTGTCCGGCGACGACGGACAGGCCGCCATCGGCTCCAGTTCGGAAAGATTGAGTTTAATCACGCGGTCATATTGGGCGTTCATGGCAGCCTGCAATGGCTGATACGCGTCGCCACGCCCCTGCGCCTCCAGAAACGACTTGGTCTTCTCATCGCTGGGGAAAATGCTGGTCGTAACACCCAGTTCGGCGCCCATATTGGTGATGGTCGCCCGTTGCGGCACGGTAAGCGTCTCGACGCCGGCGCCAAAATACTCCACGACACAGCCGACGTTGCCCTTGGTCGTCAATATACTCAGCAGCTTGAGGATGACATCTTTACTGGCCACCCACTCACCGAATTTGCCGGTCAACTCAACGCCGATCACCTTCGGGCAGGTCAGGTAAAACGCCCCGCCGCCCATCGCCGCCGCCACGTCCAGCCCGCCGGCGCCAATGGCAATCATCCCCAGCCCGCCGCCGGTCGGCGTGTGCGAATCACTGCCCAGCAAGGTCGCGCCGGGTTTGCCGAAGCGTTCCAGATGCACCTGATGACAGATACCGTTACCGGGCCGCGAGTGATAGACCCCGCTGCGGGCGGCAATCGTCTGAAGATACAGATGATCGTTGTGATTTTCCGGCCCGAACTGCGACATATTGTGATCGACATAGCTGACCGACAAATCCGTCCGCACGCGCCCGACGCCCATCGATTCAAAGAGCAAAAAGGCGGTTGTCCCTGTCGCGTCCTGCGTCAGTGTCTGATCAATGCGAATGCCGATGGGTTTTCCCGCTTCAAGCTGTCCTTCGACGAGATGCTGAGCCAAAATTTTATATGTCAGTGTTCTGTGCATTTTCTATTTCTTCTTTTCTTCGTCTTTCAATAATTGTACGGCCACTTTGCCCAATTCGTTCTCAGCCCGGACACGCATCGCCTCGGCCTGCTCCAACAGCATCGCCGCATCGGGCTGCTGCCAGGAGGCAAGCGTGAATTCCCATGTATATTCATCCACAATTCGCCCCGGCCACAGGACCTCGGCGATAAAATCAAACCCCGCCCGGTCATGTAAAGGCCGCTCCAGCAGCCGATGGGTGTTGAGCGTTTCGTAGCCGTCTTTGGCGATTTGCACTCGATAATCGCCATACCAGTTGAAATTGACTGTTACCGGCGTCGTGCCGACCTCCTCGTCATTGAGCCAGACGACCGCCCCCTCCGGTTCGGTCACGATGGTCAGCCGCCGCTCCACGCACCCGGCCAGAACAACCGCGGCCAAAAGCCCCGCCTGGGCTGCATACTTGATTCGCGTTCGCATAATATCCCTCAAACGTTAAAAAACATCCATTTAGAGCGCTCAGGATAGCGAACATCCCCCAAAAAATCAATGAATTTCGCAATATTTTACCCCATATCGCCGGCGTCCTGCTGGCAAATTCACAAAATAACAGAACGGTCAGTGACTCAGCCGAATGACGCGGGTATTCGCCTCGGAGGGCGGAGCCTTCACGGTCGAGACGGGCACACTGATTGGCTGCTCAACCATGGCAAAACCCGCAAAAGCGGCAGCCAGCGTATAATTACCGGGCGCAACCGCCGCAAAATACCCTCTGCCGAAAGGCTCAGCCACATAAAACCCCCCGTCGCCAGCCAGCCAGACCTGCCCGCCAGCCAATCCCAAACCCTGTCCGTCCGTCACATAAATGTACAAAGGGCTTCGGCTTTGCGCCATCTGGACCGGATCCGGATCAAACGCAATCGGCTGTTCTTCAAACAAGCCGACTTCCAGATACGGCACAAATATCCCGTTGACGGTTGTGCCCAGCGAATACATCCCCGCAGTCAATCCGCCAAGAGCATAGAAACCATCCTCCTCCGGCATGACACTGACACGCATCGGCGGATTGACGCCCTCCAGCGTCAGCCCTTCCGGCCAGTCGCTCAAAAATCGTCCTTCCATTCCCGCCGTGCCAAAGGGAACAGAGTCGATAACAAATACCTGCTCCGCCGGCCCGGAAATAACCACGTCATGCAGCGTGCGAACGCCATTGCTGAAATCGACACAAAGCGTATAGCTGCCCTCGATAACCCCCTTGATCTCAAAGTTCGTTTCGACCTCGGTGCGCACGCCCTTCCATTCGGCCAGCACATCGGAACTGTCCGGCCCGTACCGCAGCGAGGCGGCAAGCATACCAAGTCCTTCCGGCAAGCCCTCCGCCTGCACGATCAGCGTTGTCCGCGCCAAATCCAATACCAGCTGAATGTCGGCCGTATCCACCACAACCTGCCCCAGCAGCGTCCACAGGTTGCCCGAAAGTTGTGCAAAAAGCCCATACAGCCCAGACGGAACGCCGTTGAAGACAAACTCACCCTCGTCGTCAATTTTCACCCCAGCCGTAAATACACCCTGCGTCGGCGTATTGAGTGCGTCCGAGAGAAGAAGCGTTTGCCCCGCCGGCGGCGTATCATCGATCAGAACAACGCCCAGCACAAAGGCCGAACCCGCGAAGTCGAGTAGAACTGGAGTATCGTTTTCTCTCCACACCATCCGCCGCATTTCGGCAATTCGCTCCTGCGGGTCACGAACAACAACAATAAAACGACCTTCCGGAAGCGTCTCGAAAGCATAGCGCCCCTCCGGATCGGTCGTGGCCGAATAGCCCGAAATCGGCGTCGTTTGCCCACGAGCCGCATCATCCCGGTGCAGGCTGATCTGAACTCCGGCCAGCGCAACGCCGTCAAATCCCGCAACCTGCCCGGCCAGCAGGGGTTGCCGGACCCCGTCCTCAATTTCCTCTGGAGCCGGTTCCGACGTTTCTTCGACCACCGGCTCAGCAATTAACGTCTCAACCGGTTCGACGGCCACAAGCCGATCCAGAATTTGCTCGACCGCAATTGAAAAAGGATTTCCCTGCGGTTGATCGGGATACCACCAAGCCATCGACTCCAAAAGCGGCGAAATAGCCGAGTCGCCGCCGAACTGGCCGAGGAAATGCGCCGCCGATATTTGTGATACAAAACTGCCGGTCTTAAGAATCTCCAGCAGCCCGGCCACATCGCCGCGCACGCCCATATCCATCACACGCTTAAGCTCTTCCTGATCGATAGGCGTCCGCTGTCGCTCCGGAACTACGGGCTCCGGCTCTGTCACAACGGGAGGCGGCGTTGCTTCGGGATGTTTCGACGGCAACAAACCATAAAACCATCCCAGAAAGAGTGCCGCCGCTATCAGCACGACCGCAACGGCCAGCACCGTCTGCCGCATCTTGGGGCCGGACGCCGCCACCGCCGGTGCCGGCGGGTTCTGGGCAATTTCAGACGCTGTCTGAAGCACCGCCCGCTTGATCAACTCGGCACTGTTCGACGACATCGTCGCCGAGGCGTTCACAGAACGCAGCAGGGTTTCCAGATTGCCCTCAAACAACTCCAGCGCCCCCGTCACCGTCGGCTCGACAAAATCGGGATTGGCCGACTGAATCATAAAAAACAGCCCGCGCCGAAACGCATGACGGGCCAGATAAAGCTGCTGGTTGACCTTCTCGATGGGCAGATTAAACTCCGTCGCAATTTGTTCGACCGTATCCAGCCGCGTGTAGCGGCGCAACACCAGCGTACGATCCTGTTCGGACAGCTCCGCCAGCGCCGCCTGCACCATCTCCACTACCGCCCCGCATCCGGACACCTCCGGCACCAGCACTTCACTTCGGATGCGTTTGAGCGAATCCAGTACCTGTGCCGGAATTTCCGACCACGCCCACGGCCGCTGCGACTTCATCCCCAACTGGTCCAGTTCCGCCTGAAACTGCCGCAAGGCGTTGTCCTTGAGCCACAGGTACATCGCCGTCTGTTCCGGGTCAAATACAGATATCTCCCGCAGAATATGCGATAAAATTTGAGCCGTCTGGGCCGCCGCCTGCGATTCATCCTTATCAAGCTGATAATACAGTAGCGTATAGATGTACCGGCCGTACTGTGACTGCCACTGACGAACCGTCTCGCCGTCCCCCTGAACTAAGGAACACAGTTTCTTTTTTGTCCAGCTAAACTCCATACCGCCCAATACTGAATATCAAATATCTTGTTTCTGTCTTCACTCGTTTGGTAGTATATCGGTTCAAACCGTGTTTATCTATATCTATTTGAAATGATTCTCGCCCCGACCCATACCGTAGGGACAAAACAAATATCGAGTCTGTTCCATCACGTCAAACGTCTCCTGCGGCAGCCGACCGGTGTCAATCGTAAGCAGTTCCAGCGGATTTCCCAGTCCGGCCAGCATATCTGTCAAGACCTGATCTTCGGCCCCGAAGCTTGTGGTCGTCACAGCCGATGCCCCAAACGTCTCAAAGACCAGCGGCAACAGTCCGACCGCGTCCCGCCTTGCCGCTTCCGTATTGAACCGCTCAATGTCGATGTCTTCAAGAAAATTCATAGCATCCTCGATATTCTTTAATTGTACTATATTCCTATTGGATTAGTGGGAATACGTGACAAAAAGTTTTTATATCACATAATTCGTCTCAATTGTGTTACGGTGTTCCATCTCTCGCTGCACAAGGGTTTCAAGAGTACATTCCGCAAAAATTTCAGACACAGCCGTATTCGCCTGCCGGATCAGCGAATCGATCCCAAAGCACCCCGAATCCGTCAATTCGGATGGCTCCGACGACCGCGTCTCAAAAAAATTCAACACCTCCGCGACGCCGATCTCACCCGCCGGGCGAGCCAAAATATACCCGCCGGACTTTCCCCGGACCGACAGCACAAACCCGCCCTGCTTGAGTTCATTGAGAATGACTTCCAAAAATCGAACCGGTAAGCCGTTATTTAAAGCTAACTTACGTGCATTCGCCGGCGCCGTGGTGCTGCGTATCGCTAACTCCAACAGCGCCAAAATCGCATACCGTGTTTTTTTCGAGATATCAAACAACATTTAATCCTCATTAATAACATGATTGTTATGATGTATTAAAACATAATAAAATACTCAATACAAGCTTTTTTTCATTTTTTTGACATTTTTTTGCGTCCGGCGGCGTCTTTAGGTGCAGAGAATGATGATATTTGAAAATTTGCGGCCTATGGGTTGATTTACCTAAAAATTAAGTAAAATTACCGAGAACAATGGCCGATATAGAACGTAGAGTGAGTTAGACAGAACATTGCAATGGTAAATGAACTTTGAAAACTGAACATTACCCTCCTCCTCCTTCTAATGCCAGGTTCTATACCTGGGAATGAGCAGCGGTTTCCTCCTTGCCGCTGCTTTTCTTTTGCGCCCTGCGATTGTATCTCTACTCTATCTTTTATTTGAATGCTGCTCGCTTATCTTCCGTCGTACATTTTTTCATAATAGCTCTGATACTGGCCGGAGACGACGTGTTTGAGCCAATCGCCGTTGGACAAGTACCAGTCGATGGTCTGGCGGATGCCCTCTTCAAACGTGACCGACGGTCGCCAGCCCAGTTCGGACATCATCTTGGACGAATCGATGGCGTAGCGGCGGTCGTGCCCGGGGCGGTCTTTGACGTGGCGGATGAGCGAGGCCGGCTTGCCCAGCCGCTCCAGAATCAGCCCCACCACCTCCAGATTGGTCTTTTCGTTGTTGCCGCCGATGTTATAGACCGTGCCGGGCTGTGCCTCGGTCAGCACCTTCCAGACGGCCGTGCAGTGGTCATACACATACAGCCAGTCCCGCACATACAGCCCATCGCCATAAACCGGCAGCTCTTTGTCGTTGAGGGCATTGTTGATCATCAGCGGGATCATTTTTTCCGGAAACTGGTACTGCCCGTAATTGTTCGAACAGCGGGTGATGTTGTACCGCAGCCCCCAGCTATGTCCGTAGGCCTGCACGAGCATATCCGCCGCGGCCTTGCTGGCCGAATACGGCGAATTGGGACTCAGCGGCGTGCTCTCGGTAAAAAATCCCTCTGTGCCCAGCGAGCCATAGACCTCATCGGTCGAAACCTGCACAAACCGCTCCATCTGTTTTTCCAGTGCGACCTTCAGCAGCGTCAGCGTGCCTTGGACGTTGGTCTCGATAAACACCCCCGGCTCAACCAGCGACCGATCCACGTGACTTTCGGCGGCAAAATGAACAATCGCGTCGATGTTGTGTTCCTCGACTGTCTGCTTTACCAACGCGGCGTCGCAGATGTCGCCTTTGACGAACACATGTCGCGGGTTGTCCATATACCCCTTGAGATTTTCAAGGTTGCCCGCATACGTCAGGCTGTCATAATTGACCACCTTCGTATCGGCGTGCTCATCCAGCACCATCCGCACAAAATTGCTGCCGATAAACCCCGCCCCGCCGGTCACCAATAGGCTTCTCATAACGTCTCCTGATTAAAAAAACCGCGGATTTCACGGATTATTATTTTCGTTCTTGTTTTGTATTCACCAACCGCTTCCATTGCCATTGAGGCATTTAATATTTTTCCCGTAATTTCCCCAAAATCATTTTTTAATCCGCGTAATCCGCGGTTAAATATTTTTTTAATATCTCTTTCCAATGCGGTATTGACCGGCCCAAGGAGGATTCGAGTTTGCTGCAATCAAACCGGCTGTTCAGCGGGCGTTTGGCGGCGGTGACAAAATCGGAGGTCTTGCACGGGCTAAGCTCCACGTCCATCTTGAGCGTGTCAAACATAAACTGCGCCATCCCGTACCGGCTCACATAGCCGCCGGCCGCCAGATGAAACGTCCCCTCCACAGCATCGCCCGCCAACAAATCGCACAGCGCCTCGGACACCTGCGTCGTGGCCGTCGGCGCGCCGACCTGATCATCGACAACCCGAAGCGGCTTTCCCGCCCGTGCGGCCTCCAGCAACTTGGTTATAAAATTCACCCCATGCCGGCCGTACGTCCATTCGACGCGTACGATGCAATGCCGACAGCCCGACGCCGCCAGCGTCTGCTCGCCTTGCCATTTCGAAAGGCCATAGGCACTGACGGGGTTGGGCGTATCCGTCTCGCCATAGGGTCTATCCAACGTGCCGTCAAACACAAAATCCGTGCTGATATGCAGGACCGCCGCATCGGCCTTTTTGGCGATCTCGCCCAACTGCCCGACCGCCTCGGCATTGACCCGATGCGCCAACTCCGGCTCGGCCTCGGCCTTTTCGACATTTGTATAGGCCGCACAATTGACGACCCACCCGCCCGGCGGCACGGCCTGCTCAAGATGCTCGACCCGCGTGATGTCAAACTCCGGCAAATCCAACGTCGTCACCGACCAACCGCGTGTCTTGGCCGCCGCGGTAAAATCACTGCCAAGCATCCCCCGGCCTCCCAACAACGCTATCTGCGGCCTGGCACTCATTGCACCGCTCCATAACGCGGCAGCCGGTCTTGAGGAATATCGCTCAGCCGCGGGTTGGCCTTGTCTTTGTCCGAAAGCAGCGGGTTTTCGACCGCCCACGAAATATTCAAATCAGGATCGTTCCATAATACGCCGCCTTCAGCGGCAGCGTTATAAAAATCAGTGCATTTATACGCGAAGATCGCCGTCTCGCTCAGCACGCAAAACCCGTGCGCAAAACCCGGCGGCACATAAAGCTGACGAAAATTATGATCGGAAAGGTTTACCGTAACCGACTGGCCGAACGTCGGCGACCCGACGCGAATATCCACCGCCACATCCACTACCTCGCCTTCCAGCACCTGCACCAGCTTGCCCTGCGCGTTGGGATGCTGATAGTGCAGCCCGCGCAGCACACCACGGCTCGACCGCGAGACGTTGTCCTGCACCAAGGTCACATCCAGCCCCGCCTCGGCGTATCGAGCGCGATTCCAGGTCTCCATAAAAAATCCGCGTGCATCGCCGAACACCTTCGGCTCAAAAATCCACACGCCCTCAAGTTCGGTTTCAATACGCTTCATCGGGTCTTTCCGTCGATCAGACTTAACAGGTATTGTCCGTAATGATTCTTCTTGAGCGGCTCGGCTAAACGCTGCAACTGCTCGGCGTCAATCCAGCCCATCCGATAGGCAATCTCTTCCAGACACGATATCATCAACCCTTGCCGCTGCTGAACGGTCTGGACAAATATCCCCGCCTGAATCATCGACTCCGGCGTCCCCGTATCCAGCCACGCAATGCCCCGCCCCAGCAGCTCGGCCTTCAGTTGCCCCTGACGGCGATACACATTGTTCACCTCGGTAATTTCCAGCTCCCCCCGCGCCGACGGCTTTATCGACGCGGCAATGTCGGTAATCTGCTTATCATAAAAATACAGCCCCACCGCCGCATAATTGGATTTGGGAACCTTGGGCTTTTCTTCGATGCTCAGGACATTGCCCGCCGCGTCAAACTCAATCACCCCATAGCGCTCTGGATCGCGGACAAAATACCCGAAGATTGTCGCCCCCTCCATGCGTTCGGCCGCGGCGCGCAGCGAAGCCACCATCCCGTGCCCGTAGAAGATATTGTCGCCCAGAACCAGACAGACCGGCCCGCCGTTGATAAATTCCCGTCCGATAATAAACGCCTGTGCCAGCCCTTCCGGCTGCGGCTGCTCGGCATACTCGATCTGAATCCCGAACTGACTGCCGTCGCCCAGAAGATTGCGGTAGATCGGCAGATCCTGCGGCGTCGAAATCACCAGCACCTGACGAATCCCCGCCAGCATCAAAATCGACAGCGGATAATACACCATCGGCTTGTCATACACCGGCAAGAGCTGCTTGCTGACCGCCTGCGTCACCGGATACAGCCGCGTCCCGCTGCCCCCCGCCAAAATAATCCCTTTTTGGATCACGATATTCTCCCAATCACTGAATAATTTAAAGAGGGAATATTACCACAAATTGGTCTGTTTGTCAAACGAAATCTGAGTTGAAATTGGGATGGGCAGGGAACATCGTATCCCCCTCAAGCGGATACGGTGTATGACTGTACAGCGGTATCAGGAGTTAAAGCAGGTGTGGGCTGGGGGCATGCCCCCAGCGGATTAAATGTATCCAGA
>JAAYCR010000076.1 GCA_012729675.1 Phycisphaerae bacterium
CTTTCAAGAGTTTTTGTTGTTTGCAACATTATTGGACGAATGCAATATAACAAACTCTAAGGGCCATTTCGAGTACTTCTATGAATTTTTAACTCATTTTTCTACTCAGGGTACGCTTGTTTAAGGATTAGCCGCCAGGCGCAAGCCTCCGGAAACCGAACACCCAAAAACCCCAAAGCCCCAACGGGGCGAAAGAAAATAAAAACAGAAAGGGCGAAGCAATGAAAAAACATAAAGGAATTACACTGGTCGAACTGCTCGTCGTCATTACCGTTGCTGTCAGCTTGCTGTTGATCTGGTGGGCTGCCCGAGGTAGGGTTCACGTAACTCCGTACAGGGTGCTTTGCGGCACCTACCTCAAGGGCCTCGGCAACGCCATGACCGTCTATGCCTACGACTACGACGGCCGCTTTCCGCAGCTTCCCGGCACCGGCCCGTGGGCCAAGGAACTGGGCTTTTCCTATGATATGCCCAAACCCGATTTCTCGTCAGGCGGAGCGCAGGCTGATACACCGCGCACAGTAACCGCAAGCTGGTATCTGCTCGTCCGCGAAGCCGATGTCGGGCCAAAATCCTTTGTCTGTCCACACAGCTACCAAAAAGAATTTGACGGCATAAATTCGAACAATCTGGACTTGGTTCAGCTTTGGGACTTCGGCCCGACCCCGCACACCCATGTCAGCTACTCCATGCACCTCCCCTACGGCCGCTTCCCCGGCCACGATAAATTAAGCTCCGCCTTCGCCGTCGCCGCCGACATGAGTCCTTGGTTCAAAGGCGGCGACATCCAGCCCCCCGGCCCGAACAACACACACCCGCAGATCCTCAACCTCGCCGATCCGACAAGCCGGTACATCGGCAACACACTCAACCACCCGAAACTGAAGACAAAAAACCCTGAAGGCCAAAACGTCCTTTTCGCCGACGGCAGCACACGCTATGAAACCGGTCCCAACGTCGGCGTCGGCAACGACAACATCTACACCTTCTGGACCACCGACGAAAACCCAACCCAACAGGACATTCAGGGCGGCGCCGCCCCCACCGGCCGAACACCTGAAAACGATGCCAAGAGCGAAACCGACTCCTTTCTGGTCATCTGATGCCCGAATACCAAAGCCGACAATCACTTGACACCCGCGGCAGAATGGCACATCCTCTACAGACTTACACTACCCAAATATAGGAAATATCAAAGCAAAAATCAAGAGCCAGTTTATCTGTATGTCTTTATATTTCAATTTCAGCACAACCACATCCACAATCCTACCCATTACCAAATCCAATCGTCCATCGTCAATCCATTATTGTTTATCCAGCTTTCGCATCGCAACCGACATCTTCCCGCCCAAATACATAACCAAAAAACAAAAATAATACTATCTGAACCCACCACAAATGCCGATATTAGTGCAGCCCTGCGGATGTTTTGCACTGTCAAAATTCCGCGAAAAGCCGTATTATCTGTTGCCAATCCCCTCTTGGGGGGCTATAATTAAAAACGTTGATGTGAATATGGTTGATTTACTTGTTTTCTAAGGAGACTCTTATGTCGAGCAAAGCAGGTCTATTACTGGCGTCGTTCGTGGCGGGTTTATGTGTCGTGGTTTCAGGCTGTGCCCCGTCGGCAAATTTATCGCTGCAATTTACGCCGGATACGTCGGAGGCCTACGACGTGACGACGGAAGTCACCCAGGACTACCGATTTGAACAACCAACGATGGACAAGCTCGATGAAATGCAAAGTTCCACTGTTATCACCGTCGGTTTTACCCAGACGGTAACCGATGTCGATGAGAACGGGATTGCCACTGCGGATGTGCAGATTGATGCTTTATCCGTGCTCAGGACCAATCGAAATGAAGTGCGGATATCCTTCGACAGTGCCAAAGCGGAGGATCACGCCAACCCCCTGCACAACCTGATCGGTCAGCACTATACCGTTCGGATTTCACCTGAGGGCAAGGTGGTTTCATTTGATTCGACAGTTGCTCAGCAGGCGGTGGTCGGCGGGCATGAAGAGATGGCCAAACATATCCTGAATGAAGGAAGCATCCGTCAGCGTCACGAAATTCCGGCACTGTGGGGGTTTGACGAAAAGACCCCCCTTAATCAGTCTTGGTCGCAGGTTATCGGCTCGCCGCCCGGAATGATGGCGTCGAAGAACTTCCGCCAAGTCTATACGTTGACCGATGTCTTCACCCGTAACGGACAGAAGTTGGCTGTGGTTGAAATGGTAGGGACGGAAACTGCTGATGCGCCTATTACGCCGTCGAGAGCGGGGGTGGGGCTTGGGCCTTTTGCCTCAATGTTCGACACGTTGGACGATTATACCGGCACCCTGCTGCTGAATCAGAATACCGGCACTGTGCTGGAATATGATGAGACGCTTGTAAGTACCTTAATGGCACAGGAAATACCCGCTCGCGCACCGGCGGATGCTGAACCCGACACGCTCACAATGCGGTTAACCCATCGGATAAGCATACAGAAACGCTGATACGTTGAAGTTGCGCGACAGCTAAGAAAACATAAAACAATCGTCCCGTTAGGATTTTGTTATGCACCGAGTCGGTCTGAAACGTATGGCGGTGTTGCTGGTGGCCGGTATGCTCGCGGCGGTTGGAGGCTGCGAAAAATCAAACAGCCGTTTGCAGCCGACAGGCGAGTTGTTGCTGCTCAGTTTTGCGGAAAACCAGCCCCTGCACTATCGAATGGTCTCGGAACGCCGCACGCATTTCGACTTGAACGGTACGGAAAGTACCCAGCAATCGCAAGGGCAAATCATGACCGAACGCCTTGAAGCGGTGATGGTTTATACGCCGATAGAGGTTGATCCGTTTGGACTGACGGTAATCCGGGCAACCTGCGAATCGGCCAAAGTCACCCGCACGGCGTTTACCAGGCGGCAGAATGACGCCGATGCCATGGAATCGCTTCCGCAACTGTCGTTCACACTGACGCTGACGCCCATCGGGCAAATCGAAGACAGGTCGGATTTTGAGCGTGTGGTGCAACAATTGGGCGATAAGGCCTTTGCACAAGTTAGTCCCACGGCCGGCCGTGTCAAAAATCCCGATATGATCAGCGACTTTATTGCCATGCAAAGTTATCTTTGGGACACCGTTGCCTCAATAGATAACCCGGCCAAAGGGGTGACCGTCGGGAAGACCTGGAAAACCAGGCAAATGCTGCCATGGCCGTCGCCCGTTCCAAATCCGCCGACGCGCATCACCACCTTTGCTCTGCAGGACATCCTCTCCGACGAGCAAGGGCGAAAGGCACACATCACCAGTACCTACGCCATGACCGGCGATTTTCTCAGGAATATCCCGCTGGCTTATGAAGGCTCGTTTCAGATGCGCGGAACGTTCGGCTTTCTGCGCCGATACCAGTTTGAGTCCATCGAGGGCGGCGGCACGCAAATATTCAACATCGATACCGGCGTATTGGAAAAGGATCACCAGAAGTACACGCTGCACGTCGGGGCCGACTTGGCATTACCGCTGGGCGATTCCAAGCCGGTGTTAACGATCGAGCAAACCATTTCGATTGAGCTGCTTCAATGAGCGACCATGGGCCGATCGAGCGCAAAAACCTCTGGGCGCCCTGGCGGATCAAATACATACAGGGGCTGAGCGGAAAGAGCGAATGTTTTTTGTGTGAGTATCTGGCCGCGCCGGAAAAAGACGCCGAAAACTATGTCCTGTGGCGCACCGAGCATGCCCTGGTGGTGTTCAATAAATTCCCCTACAACAACGGTCATCTGCTGATTGCACCGACGCGCCACATTGCCGATTTGACGAGCGCTTCAGATGCGGAATTGACAGCGATGATGCGATTGGTGCGCGATTGTCAGCAGGCGCTGACATTAACGGTTCGACCGCACGGCTTCAATGTAGGGATGAATTTCGGGCGTTGTGCCGGCGCGGGGCTGCCGGAGCACTTGCATATCCACGTGGTACCGCGATGGGATGGCGACACCAACTATATGCACATCTGCAGCGACACGGATGTCATCAGTCAGGGGCTTGACGAATTGTATCAACAGCTTGTCGCCGTCAGCCGGGACGAGGGATTGCCGAGGGGGTAACGCCATGACTGCAAGCGCCGCGTATGCCGTCGCTGAATCCACCAGCCGGGGACGCCGCCATCCTGAGCCGCCCCATCCGTACCGCGGCGCCTTTGAGCGCGACCGCGACCGCATTATCCACAGCGCCGCCTTTCGACGGCTCGAAGGCAAAACACAGGTCTTCACCGTCGGTCTCAACGACCACTATCGCACACGACTGACCCACAGCATCGAGGTCGCGCAGATCGGACGAACGCTGGCCCGCAGCCTGGGCGTCAACGAGAGCCTGACCGAGGCGATCTGTCTGGCACACGACTTGGGACACCCGCCATTCGGCCACACCGGCGAAAGCATCCTCAATGACCTGACGGCCGCAAACGGCGGCTTTGAACACAACCGGCAGACGCTGCGGATTGTCGATTATATCGAGCATCCGTATCCGGACTTTGCGGGACTGAACCTGATGTACGAAACCCGGCTGGGGCTGCGGAAGCATTCTTCGCCCTACGACCATCCCGCCGACGAAAAGGACTGGCCAGTCAATACGACCATTGAAGGCCAGATAGCCGACTTGGCCGACCGCATTGCCTACAACTGTCACGATCTTGAGGACGGCATCCGCGCCCGACTGATTGAGATGGATCGGCTTGACGGGCTGGAGCTGTTTGTGCAGATCAGCCGGCAGTACCGCCTTGAGCAGATTGAGGACTTTGTCATCCGCCGCACGCGGCTGGCCAAGGGGATGCTGGACTGGCTGGCCATCAACGCGATTGAGACCAGTCGGCGCCTGATCGCCGCGGCACAGTGTCAGACGTGGGAGCAGATAACCGCCCTGCCCGAAACGCTGGTACGGCTCAGCGAAGCGGCGGATGCGGCCCTGCGCCAGATCGAAGCCTTTCTGATGGATCAGATGTATCTGCATCCCGAACTGCGGGATTCGGCACGAAAGGCCGAGCAATGGCTGCATCAGCTTTATGCCGCCCTGCTCAACCATCCCGACCGAATGCCGACTTATTATCAGCACATGATCCCCGCCGAAGGACTGGAGCGGACGGTCTGCGACTACATCGCCGGAATGACCGACCGCTTCTGCGTCGCCACCGCCCGGCAGTTTTCCACGCTGTAATTCAACCTGCTTGACCCTTCGCTGTTCCTGAGGGTTATCGGACGTGTTTGGGCAAGCGGCGAATCCGAACGGGAGTTTTTGCGGATTTCTATCTTTCAATTCACGCCTTATCAAGTCATTTTGAGTGTCCGATAAAATCCTCTTTTTTCAAATTGACGAAATTTCGCTCTTACCGAGAATTTCTGGTCGCCCTGTCAAAGCCGGTTTTATCGGTCGCTGTCGTTTGCATCATGGTCGCGATGGCGGGATTTGCCCGATTGAATATGTTTCGTAAACTTTAAGAGGTCGTCTTTTGTGGGCGTTTCGATGGGGTTCGGTCAACTCCGACCTAATGCCACAGGGCATTTGAGACGAGATAGCATTGCCGAAAAGCGTAAAACATGAAGCGCCCGCGGCCGCTGTGTACAGCGACCGGGGAAAAACCTGAAAGGAATAAGCGTAACGGATTATGTTGGGATTCAGCAAAAAACGAATTCATCCTGTCGGCGTCGATCTGGGAACCGCCCATCTTCGAATGGCGCAACTGGGCGTCAACGATCAGGGGCATTTTCTGGTGTCCGCCGGCCTGCGCACAAAACCGGAGACGATTGATCCAGGCAGTCCTGCATGGCAGCGATGGGCGATTAACGCGATCAAAGATATCTGGGCTGAGGCGAACTTCAAGGGCAAAGAAATTGTCACGGCGCTGCCGTCCGACGATCTGTTTTTGGACCCCATCAAAGTGCCGCGAACCACCTTGGATCGCCTGCCCCAAACCGCGGCGGCCAAGGTCCAGAAGCGCCTCCCCTTCAACATCAACAGCGCCATTATTCAATATGTCGTCATCGAACAAGCCGAGGCCGCCGGACCGGACGCCGATGTCCTGGTGATCGCCGCCGAACGCGAAACCGTCAATCGCTATCTGGCGATCTTTGAAAAAGTCGGCCTCAATGTCGCCGGCATCAGCATCTGGCCGAACGCCCTGATTCAAAGTTATTATAAATTTTTCTGCCGGCGGAAAAACGAACAGGAACGCATCGCGATTCTGCTGAATGTGGGAACCAACCACACCAATGTCGTCATTTGCCGGGGCAGTGAACTGCTGTTTGCACGCGTTATCTCCATCGGCTACGCACAAATGAACGAAAGCCGGACGGCCCAGCGATTGTTGGCCGAAATCGACGCCTGCATCCGATATTTCGAAGGACTTCCCGGCGGCAAAACCATCGAGCGGATGGTCTTTCTGGCCGGTAGCGGTGCCCCGACGGGATTGTGCGAAAAAATTGCCGAGCTGGCCCAGCAAATAGAGGTGGCCGCACAGATCGGCGACGTCCTCTGTGCGGTGGAAATGAATCACGGGCCGGAATGTCTGGTGGATCGGCGCAACAGCCGCGTGGACTGGGCCATGGCCTTAGGCCTTAGCTTGAATAATAAACCGTAAAACAGTCGAAAAAATCGCAAACTTTAGTCAAGAGGTCGATTATGGGAACGATTAACTTTGTCCCGAACGATTATATACAACAGCGGCAATCCAGCCGAGCCAATATTCTGTATCTGATGTTGCTGATGGCCATGCTCGGCGCGATCGGAATTACGTTCGGGTTTATCAAAATGCGCCAGCGCGCCGTAAGCAATGAAGTGCTGGTGCTTAACAGCCGCATGGAAAAGGCCAACGAGCAGATCGCTCAGCTTGAAGAGTTGAAGATCAAAGGACAAACCATGCTCAAGACGATGGTCGTAACCGCCGAACTGCTCGAACCGGTTCCCCGCAGCGTAGTGCTGGCGTCGGTGACCAACAATCTCCCGCTCGGCGTTTCGCTGGTGGATTTCAGCCTTGTGGAAAACGAACTGAAGCCCGCCGCGACACAGGCTCGACCCGCCGCAAAGCCCGCCAATCAGCAACAGGCCAAAACGGCTAAGACTCAAAAGAACGCCGCCGAAGAACCGCAGCGCCGGAGTGAAACCAAAATTGAACTGATGGGCATCGCGCCAAGCGATATCGAAGTGGCGTCATTCATCGCCCGGCTGAGCGACTCCATCCTGCTCGATCAGGTTGAACTGGTGGAGTCCAAAGAACGGGTCATTGATGAGATTAAGTTCCGGGAATTCAAACTGCGGGCGATGCTCAAGCCCCACCTGACACTGACACGGGAAGATATCGATTCGATACGACTCAAACGCGAAGAAGCGATGCTGTAAACGGCTCGCGCCTCGCCGGAAAGGAACAACATCATGATGACAAGCGGATTTCGACATTTGATTTTCTTTGTGCTGATCATCGGGCTGGCGTATGCGGCCTATGCCTATATGATCAAGCCGGCCAACACCTACCTGGCCCAGGAACGAACGGCCATGGAACAGAAACGAGCCAAGCTCGACGAACTGGAGCGGGCGACCGCCACCGCCGAAGACCTCAACGAACAGCTTCGCAGGGTCGAAGAGGCGATTGCCGTGTTTGAAAGCAAACTGCCCCCGAGCAGCGAGATACACACGGTGCTTGAAAATGTCACCCTGATCGCGCAGCGGCACGGGCTGACGCCAAAAACCATCCGCACCATGAAGACCGTCGAGAACCGCGGCTATATCGAACAGCCGCTGAAGATGGAGCTTCACGGCGACTTTAACGCCTATTACGCCTTTTTGCTGGAACTGGAAAAGCTCGACCGAATTACCAAGGTTCGAGAGCTGACGCTCAAGAAAAAAACCCAGATCGAAGGGCAAACCGAATCGGAATTTGTGATGAGCATCTTTTTCCAAAAGTCGTCAGTCTAAGCCAAATCAATGCATAAATACAGTTTTAGTTAATGGAGATCGGTTATGCTGTCCTATCTGAAAGACAACCAAAGCCAGATTCCCGCCGCCTCCGGCGCACCGGACAATCCGGCCGCTTCGGAGTCGGAACTGAGCCGTCAGGAAGATTTTCTGACGGTGTCGGGACACGGGCAAAAACTCCGGCAGAGTACGATACTGCTGATCGTGGTGTTCGGCGTCGCGGTTCTGGGGGTGTGGTTTATGATCAAAAAAACAACGCCCGCCGAGGCGATGACAGCCGCTGACAATCAGACACAGCTTGAGGCGGCAATTGCCCAACTGAACGGAATGCAGACCGAAATGAACAGCCAGATGAATTCGGTGGTGGGACGCTTTTATCAGGTTTCAACCGTCGGCCAGGTCGGCGTTGAAGAGCTGAAGAAAAACCCCTTCCGACGAGAGTCGGGCGTCGGCCTGGCCGGCGAGCAAGACGATACGCAGCAGCGCCTTCGGATGGAAGACCGGGCACGCCGCGCCGCTGCCGGACTGGAGCTGTGGTCGATCACGACGACGCCGCGCGGCATCTGCTGCATGATCAATGACAAAGTGCTGTATATCGGCGACGAAATCAACGGGATGACCGTCACGCGCATTGATAACAAAGTCGTCACGCTCGACCTTGACGGCGTCGGCTTGCAATTGAAGATGGACGAATGAAACGATTATTTTCCACACCTAAAAAAAGCGACCCGGCTAAGCACGATTACGGGGCGGCATTGGAAGAGATGAACGCCGGCCAGACCGAACTGGCGCCGGGGCTGCGTAACTTATACAGTCCGCAGGTCACGACGCTGCGCACCCGGATTCGGGACGTCGCCGATATTCTGGCCGAACGGGAGTTATTGAATGCCGAGCAGGTCGAACAGCTTCGCCAGGAACGGCGACAAAACGGCCTGCCCCTCGAACAACTCCTGAGCCGATACGACATCACCCCTGAGCAAATCCTCGACGCCAAGGCCAAACTGTACGGCTACCCGTTCCGGCGTATCACGCCCGATGACGTGGATAAAAAAGCCTTCGTCAAGCTCGATATCAAGTACATTCTGACCAATCACCTGCTGCCGATCGCCATGACCGACAAGACTCTGACCGTCGGCTCGTGCGACCCGGCCAATGTCTTCGCTATTGACGATGTCAAACGACAGACCGGGATGGCGGTGGACGTGGTGGTCTGTCTGGAAGAAGACATCGAAAAGGTCTGCGACGAACTCGATGAGACCAAGTTTAACTACAACCTTGACGAGTTCGTCAGCGATCTGGACGACATTGAGCTGGTGCAGGACAGCGACGACGACATCGAAGACCTCGAAAAGAGCGCCGGCGAATCGCCCGTCATCAAATTCGTCAATTATCTGCTCAGCAACGCCCTGCACGAAGGCGCCAGCGATATTCACATCGAGCCGAAGGAAAAGAACACCAAGATTCGCTACCGTATCGACGGTGTGCTGTTTGAAACGATGCAGGCCCCGGCCAAGATGCATCCGGCCATCGTCTCGCGTCTGAAAATTATGTCGAATCTGGACATCTCCGAGCGCCGCGTCCCGCAAGACGGCAAAATCGCCGTCATCATGGGCGGTCGCGGCGTCGATCTGCGTGTCTCGGTGCTGCCGACCAGTCACGGCGAAAAGGTCGTGATTCGTCTGTTGGACAGCAAAAGCATTATGATCGGGCTGGATAAAATGGGCATGGCCCCGCGGGTGCTGGATGCCCTGCGCGAAGAAATCGCCCGCCCGCATGGTATCCTGCTGGTAACCGGCCCGACCGGCAGCGGCAAAAGCACCACGCTGTATTCGGCCTTGGCCCAGATGGACAGCGTCACGATGAACGTGTCAACCGTCGAAGACCCCGTCGAATACAATCTCGAATTCTGCAATCAGGTACAGGTCAACGAAAAAGCCGGCCTGACATTTTCCGGCGCGCTGCGGTCGCTGCTGCGGCAGGACCCCGACATCATCATGATCGGCGAAATCCGCGACTCCGAGACCGGACGCATCGCCGTACAAGCCGCACTGACCGGCCACCTGGTGCTTTCGACGCTGCACACCAACGATGCCCCTAGCAGCGTCTCCCGGCTGGTCAACATCGGCCTGGAACCGTATCTGATCGCCGCGTCGCTGAACGGCATTTTGGCCCAGCGGCTGGTGCGGCGGCTCTGCAGCAACTGCAAAGAGCCGTTCACTGCCCCGGAAAACCTGCGTAAATATCTGGACATCGGCCAAATCGAGCCGCACGAATTGCTGGTGGGCAAGGGCTGCGATCAATGCCGAAACACCGGCTACGCCGGCCGCTGCGGCATCCACGAATTACTGATTGTCGATGATTCATTCCGAGAAATTATTAATACCGACTCCTCGGTCAACAGCATGCGTCGGGCGTTTCGCCAGAGCGGCTGGCCCAGCCTTTTTGAAGACGGACTGAATAAAGTCAAATGCGGCATTACCAGCATCGAAGAAGTCCTCCGGGTAACCGCCGCCGAAGGGCTGGATCCCGCGGCGTTCAGTCACAACGCCTGCACCGAAGAAGTCCTGTAAGCTTAAAGTCAAAACAGATCGCAAACGATAGACAATATAAGGAAAAGGAAATACCGATGATCGACGTAAAGGAAATACTGGCCAAGGCGATTAAAGCCGGATCATCCGACATTCACATCAATGTCGGCATGCCGCCGGTGATGCGCATCAACACGGATCTGGTGTTGCTGGATCTGCCGGAAATCTCTGACGAAGACGCCGGCAACCTGGTTCTGCAGATGGTCGGAGAGGCAAAATTCAAGGTGTTTCTGGAAAAACGCGATCTGGACTTCTCGACGATGATCGACGACGGCAGCCGTTTCCGCGTCAACGCCCACTTCCAAAAGGAAAGTATCGCCATCGCCTTTCGTACCATCTCCAATCAAATTCCAGACATCGAAGACCTCCATCTGCCCGAGGTGGCCAAAGAATTGACCGACCTGCCGCGCGGCTTGGTACTCGTGACCGGACATACCGGATCTGGCAAAAGCACCTCTCTGGCCGCGATGATCGGTGTGATCAATCGCAAGTACAAAAAACGCATCATCACCCTCGAAGACCCGGTCGAATACCTCCTCGAGAACAAATCCTGTATGATCGAACAGCGCGAGATGGGGTCGGACTGCACCTCGTTTGCCTCCGGCCTGCGGCACGCCCTGCGTCAGGACCCCGACATCATCCTCGTCGGTGAAATGCGCGACCTGGAAACCACCAGTTCGACCATCACGGCCGCCGAAACCGGCCACCTGGTCTTCAGTACGCTGCACACCGTCAACGCCTCGCAGACCGTCGAACGTATCATCGACATCTACCCGGCCAGCCAGCAGAACCAGATCCGCGCAATGCTGTCCAATACGCTTCAGGCCGTCATTTCGCAGACCCTGTTCCGCCGCGTCGATAGGCCGGGCATGGTACCCTGCGTGGAAATCCTCCTGTGCACCTCGGCGGTGCGCAACTGCATCCGCGAAAACCGCGTCTATGAAATCCCCAACATCATCGAAACCTCCCGGCGCCTGGGGATGCAGTCAATGGATCACAGCATCCAGCAGATGTACATGGACGGCTTCCTCGACCGGGATGAGGCCATCATACGCTCCAGCAACCCCGGAAAAATGGAAAAACTGCTGCCGCTCAAACCCGAATCAGTACTGCAAAATGCTTAGAATTGACAATTGATGATGGACGATTTTCGATTGAATAATCGTCATTCGTCAATCGACAATCGTCAATCTTTATGGAGATTGCTTATGTCGTTTATGGAACAACTGACTGCCAAAAAGAATGCCGCCGCCGCCTCGACGCGTCGAATACACAGCGGCGCCGAACAAGCGACCAAACCCAAAGTGGGATTTCGCTTTGAGTTCGGCCCCAGCCGCAAAGACATCCTCAACTTCAGCAACCAGTTGGCCGTAATGGTGCGGGCGGGCATCAGTTTGCAGGACGCTCTGGAGTCCATCGGCACCCAGATTCAAAAGGAAAAATTCCGTGCAGTGGTCTTTGACCTGAAAGCGCGTATCGAAGGCGGCCAAAGCTTTTCACAGGCACTGGCCGAGCACCCCGATGTGTTCACCAACCTCTATATCAATATGATCGCCGCCGCCGAAATCTCCGGCTCGATGAGTTCGATGCTCCAGCAGTTGGTCGAATACCTCGATCAGGAGGCCGAGACCCGCAGCCAGATCATCAGCGCGATGGTCTATCCCATCATCATTGCGGTGATGGCCATCTCGACGACCACCTTTCTGCTGACCTTCGTGCTGCCCCGCTTCCTGGTGGTCTTTGCCGGCAAAGAACACCTGCTGCCCGGCCCGACCAAGGTCATCATGGTCCTCAGCGGCGTAATGAGCAATTACTGGTTCATTATCTTCCCCGCCCTCGGCGGCGCCTTAATGGGGTTTTGGTACGTCACCAATAAAACGCTCACCGGCAAGTACTGGTGGGACAAAACCAAACTGCGTATCCCGCTGCTCAACTCGCTGTGCCGCAGCCTGTACATCACACGCAGCATGCACACGATGGGCGTATTGACCAACGCGGGCGTGCCCATCCTCGATACGCTGGCGATTACCGCGCACATCTCCGGCAATATGCTGTATGAAAATATGTGGAAAGGCGTACACGAGGCCGTGCGGCAGGGCCGAAAGATCGCCGTCAGCCTCGGCGACTACGCCCTGATGCCCGGCAATGTCGTCCAGATGATTCAAAGCGGCGAAGAATCCGGCACGCTGTCCGAGGTACTCGGCGACATCGCCGACTTCTACGCTCGCGAGCTGAAGACGGTCATTAAGACCGTGACCAGTATGATCGAACCCATTATGATCGTCGTCATGGGCGTACTGGTTGGCTTTATCGCAATGAGCATCATTCTGCCCATCTTCAAGATGAGCAGCATGGCGACGGGATGAGTATTGACGATGGACGATGGACGATTTTCAATTGACATTCTTTATTCGTCAATTGTCCATCGACAATCGTCAATCAAAAAAATGGTGATCTCTGTGGCAAAAATGGGAGTTCTGTATGAAGATAAAACGTCATATAAAAGGCGATGGCTTCACGTTGCTGGAATCGCTGTTTGCGGCGGTTCTGATCGGGCTGGTCATCGCGGCCCTGGCTGCCTCCAGCGGGGCGTTCACAATGGCCAATGCCGCCGCCGTCGATCTTTCGACCGCCGAATTTCTCATTGAAGAAATCCGCGAATTGACCGCTCATTTGCCGTTTGCCGACCTGGCCTCATTAGCCGGATCTCACTCGCCGCCGATTGATGTCAGCGAAATACCAATGATGGATTTTGATATGTACAAACAACAGGTCGCCATCGTTTCCTGCGGCGATGAATTTAACGCTATCACCAACAATGACTTTGTTCGCATCACAGTTACGGTACTCAAAAACAACCTGCCCGTCAGCGAAGCAAGCTGGATCCGGGCCAATCTGGATTAACCCATAGGGGCAGACCTATGTGTCTGTCCTCAATCTTACATTTTAAAGAGGCGCCGCGAAGGGTGAACACTCAGATTCGCCCGTACGAAAATATGGAGCTTACTATGGCTAATAAACACAAATCCGCGTTCACGCTGGTAGAAGTTCTATTATCATTGGCCATCCTCGGCATGCTGATGGCGGCGGTGGCGGTCGCCTTTGACGCCTCGGTCAAGAACTATCAGGCCAACGAAGGCATCTACCGCGCCGTCAATACCGGCCGCCAAACCTTACTGCGCATCACTAATGATGTGCGAACGGCTGAAAATGTATTAAAGCTCGGTGTTCCCGGCGGTGACCCGCCTACACATTTGACACTGAGAAATGCAGATGGCAACGACATAACGTATGTCTATAGCACCACAGACGACACTGTAAACGGATTAGAAAAAAACACCCTTTATCTGTTTACTGAAGGTGGAATGAAATATAAGTTATGTGAAAACATTTCATCGATGACATTCAATCGTACAACGGAGCCTGTTCGAAACGTCCGCATCAAAATGAAGATCACCGATCCTGATTCAGGCGTCACCCAGACACTCGTCGCCGCGGCCGTCGTCCGCCGAAATCTCGGCGATTAGCCCGGCAAAATTTCCTCAACCAGCGCCGCCAGATACTCCGGCACGCGCCGCTGGAGGGTTTCCGTCAGGGCCATCTGCGGTTCGATGGTTTCCGGCTGGATGCCGAAGATGATAATCTCGTCGGGACGTTGGCCGATCATCTCCGCCAGCTCAATAACCCGCATAATATCCACCTCGTGCAGCGACAAATGCGTCATCTGTTTGACGGTGTTCACATCCTCCGGCGTAAACCGCCGCAACTCGCCCGGAGCAAGCCCCATCTTGGCACAGTCAATCAGAATCACCTTCCGCCGTCCCGCGATGGAATGCAGAAGATACATCCCCCCGCAGCCGCCATCGAGATATTCGACATAGTCCGTCGACAGCTTGCCCGCCTCGGCCAGCTCCGCCAGCGCCCCGACGACGGCCGTGCCGATCCCCTCATCGGTCATCAGCGGATTCCCCAACCCGATGACGATGACAGGCTTTGGCGCAGTCACGCCTGCCCCCCTGTCGGGTCGGGTTTTTTGCCGCGGTTTCGGCGCGGACGACGACGACGTTTCGGTGCAGTGTCTTCGACCGGCGCATGCTTGGGGCCGTGTCCGGTGGACGGCCGGGCCGCTTTGTGCGCATTGGTCAACGGGGCAGACTCGCCCAGCCAGACGGGCGTGACTTTATTCTGATGCAAAATGCGCTTAAGTTTGCCCATATCCCGCAGCGTGCAGAACGTCACCGCCCTGCCCTTGCGACCCATCCGCGCCGTGCGGCCCGTCCGATGCGTATAAACCTCCGCATTCAGCGGAAAATCATAATTGACCACATGCGAGGCGTGCGCAAAATCCAGCCCGCGTCCCGCGATATCGGTAGCGATCATATATTTGATCTGCTGATTTTTAAATTTTCGGAACAAACTGGTGCGCTTGTTCTGATCCTGTCCGCCGTGAATCACATCCACCGAGTCCAGCTTCTTTTTCAACTGGTCATACAGCGTCTCACAGCCGCGGCGGCTGTTGCAGAACAAAATCGCCTGCACCGGTTTTTCCGCTTCGATCAACGCCAGCAGCCGCTCCAGCTTATGGTGGGGCTTGACATCGACAAAACAATGCTCCAGCGACGACGGCGCGGCCTGCTCTTTGTTCAGTTCCACCAGCGCCGGGTCGTTGAGATATTTTTTCGTCAGCCTCTTGATCTCCGCCGGCATCGTCGCACTGAACAGCAGCGTCTGATGCTCGTGGATCAGACACGAAAAGATAAACTCCACATCCTGCTCAAACCCCTGATCGAGCATCTCGTCGGCCTCATCCAGAACAAATGTCCGCACGTTCGACAGCCGCAGCGACGTGTTGTACAGCATATCGATCAGCCGGCCGGGCGTGGCCACGAGAATATGCACGCCATGTTCGAGCTTGCCCATCTGAATCGCCAGCGAAAAGCCGCCATAAATGGCAAACGCTTCTACCCCGGCACGTTTGCCGATCTTGGAAATTTCAGTCACATACTGCAGCGCCAGCTCGCGTGTCGGAACCAGCACCAGCGCCTGAACGGTGCGCAACGCCGGGTCCACGGCCTGAACAATCGGCACACCGCAGGCGGCGGTCTTGCCCGACCCCGTCTCGGCCATCGCGATCAAATCGCGCCCGGCCAGAATGTGCGGCAGCGTCTGCTCCTGCACCGGCGTCAGCGTCTCATAGCCCATCTCCTTGAGCGCCTGCCGGATCTCCGGTTTCAAATCCAATTCATCAAATTTCATTGCGTTTTAGTTGTTTCAACTTTTAATTCTAAATGAACGTAGCACGGGCTTCCAGCCCGTAATCACGGACAAGATGGCCGTGCTGCAAAAATACAAATTCCTATGCTATTTAATTATTCTGCCTTCTGACCTCTAATCCTCCAGAGGACGAATCCAGATATTACGGAATCGTGTCGGGTTGCCGTGGTCCTGAAGTTTGATCGGCAGCTTGGCGGCGTGCGGCTCATACTCGGCCCGTCGCTGATGGAACGCCGTACCTTCGATTACCCAATGATCCTGCACCAGCACGCCATTGTGAAGTATCGTGATGGTGGCGGGTTTTTCGACTGCCCCGTCCTTGAACACCGGTGCGTGAAAGATAATGTCATACGTCTGCCACTGAGCAGGCTCGCGGCAGACGTTGACCAGCGGCGGCTTCTGTCCGTAGATTGCTGCGGCCTGACCATCCGCATAAGTATCGTTGTTGTATGAATCCAACACCTGCACTTCATAGAGACCCATCAGGAAAACGCCGCTGTTGCCGCGTCCCTGCCCTTCGCCGCGGACGACTTCCGGCGTGGCCCATTCAATATGCAATTGACACGATCCGAACGCCTGACGTGTCTGAATATCGCCGCCGTTGCGAACCACCTCTATATACCCGTTTTCGACTTTCCAACGGGCGTCGGTGCCGCCCTGAACACGCTGCCAAGCTGAGAGGTCCGTCCCGTCAAACAGCACGATCGCATCCGACGGCGGAAGACGATCCTCCGCCCCCGGCGTGACCACCTTCGGCCGCGGACGATTCATATCGTGTACTCCCCACTGATACACCTTCTCCGCCGCACACGCGGCCAACGCAAATACCGCCAAAAACACACCCGTTCGCACCATAAGAGACTTCATAATCGTTCTCCAGATAAAGACATTATAGGTTTACTAATTTTAGAATTATACGCGACTGTACCGTGTAAGTATAACCTAAACCTATAATTTTTCCAGCATTCTTTAAATATTGCCCCAAATCAAACCGAAAGAGCAAAAAAAAGCGACGCCCTGATTAAGCGTCGCTTTGGGAAATATCCGCTATGTTACGTCCGTGTTCAGACGGCGGCCATTATCCTGGCGTGTCTTTTTTTGACCGCTTTTTTCAGGCTCTTGAGGACATAGTTCTGCACGACCGCCTCCCAGCCCATATGCCGAGTCATCTCGTAGCCGCTCTTGAGCATCCGGTCGGCGTCATCGTCGTTCTTGGGCAGCCGGGCGCAGATTTCAAGCGAGATTTTTTCGCTGATCTTATGCTCGATGTTGTCGCGGTAGGCACGGTCGATGCGCAGCATTTCATCAATCTCCAGCCCCGCGTCGCCGTTCAACTCGGAATAGTCGGCGACAATGACGTTGGGCACAGGATTGCCTTCGGAGACGGCCTTGACAAAGCCCGCACAGCCGCAGACATTGGTCACGACGCAGATGCCGCCGAAGCACAGCGGCTCAAGCTGGGCAATCCCGAAGGGTTCGTAGATGCTCTGGCCGAACTCAACGTCGCTGCCCTTGCGAATGTCGAGAAATTCCATATCGGCGGGCATTCTCGCCCCGCAGCATGCCCGCGAAAAGCCGAACTGGTTGATAAAGATTGCCTTGATATTCCGGCTGCGGGCGTTGAACTCCTGCACACCAGCATAATACGCCGCCTCGCCGCCGGACAGGTCGGGCATGCCCTCGCGATGGGAGACCGGCCAATTATACGCGGCCTCCATCTCGTAAATATCGCGGTCGCGGCGTTTATGGGTCTCGGTGCTGAGCACCAGCAGCACGGCCGTCTTGTTGAGGGCGGCAAATTGCCGATCCATGTGTTCCAGCACGCGCAGATCGCGCCACAGCCCCTTGCTCAAGACCAGCCGCGTAACGTGCGTGAACACAAAATCCGGCTTCCAGCCAAGCAGGTTTTGACAGTACTGACGCAGCCGGTCGCGTGACTGATACCGCTCGGCCAGGCTGATCTGATAGGCCGGGATGCCGTTGTAGGTCAGGTCGATGTCGGCCAGCTTAAACTCCGGCGCCATAAACCGCAGTTCTTCGACGACGCAATCGCCGACGGCCAGGATATTGTCGCAGTGCCGGGCGGCGTCCACCAGCGCATATTTAAAATTGTGCGACTGATCGCCGAAAATGTCATTGACATAAAGGTCCTCCGACGCAGCCTTGCGCAGCACATTGTAGAACATCGTATCATGGCCGGGATGATTTTCGACAATCGCACGCACCGGGGCCACTTCGTGCGCATAGAACACGGTCTTGAAGTCAAACGCATCCAATACGCCCGCCAGCGCTGTCGGCATTCCCATAAACTCGTGCGAGACGATAATGGTGGACTGATCGCGCTCGGCGGCGCCGATGGCCTTCAACGCCGCAATCGCCGGCGGCGCAAGCCGCACATACTGCTCGTATTCCCAGTACTGTTCGTACAGGTTGCTGCGGATGCCGAACTCGCGGAACAGCGACGACTTGAATGCGTTGACCGGACGCATTTCCATCCGGGTGATGTCGATGAGCAAGACTTCCGGGTGGCTTTGCACGCCGGTCATCGGATCAACGAACAAACGACGGCCATAGACAATATGGACATTGAAGTCGCTTTCGATCCGGCGAAAGCTGGAGACATAACTGCTGCGGACCAACCCATCCAGCGACGAATACAGCACCTCGCCGCCCGGCCCTAATCGCGTAGAAACATCCCCTTCGGTCGAAAACAGCGGGCTGACCAGAATCGTACGGCCAACGGCATCGTCGTAGGCCTTGCTCGTGAACATTCCGTCCAATACAGCCCCGATACCACCGATTTTACCCGTCGCCTCATGCGTTACATGCACCACTGTGGGTTTTTGATTCATAAATCACATCCTCGTTATCGCCAAACTACAATATTTCTACGCTGTACGGTCAAACAAATTGGTCTTTCGTCATATAACTCACAGTGTAGAATCGGCCAAGTACACAGGGATGCTTTAGGAGTTTTTACGGGTTGAAGTTCTGTTTATTTTTTCACTATCGAAACAGGGGTTTTTATCGGGTTTTGTTGAAAAATTATTTCTCGAACAGTGCATATCAATACTGATAACGCATTTTGGGGTTGCATAAAATCACCTCCAAAATCCTTTTTCCGCCCTGCCGCATCCACTCTGTTTTCCCCGTCGGCAATACAGAAAACGATTGTTATCAAGGCTTCTGAAATGCAATTTTGAGATGGTCGATGAGGTCGGTGGCGATCAGGCTGATTGGGCCGATGGATTCGGCGGCGAAGTCTCCCGCCCGGCCGTGCGTATAAACGCCCAAAACAGAGGCATCAAAAGGCGAAAGCCCCTGTCCGCACAGGGCGGCGATAACACCGGTCAGGACGTCCCCTGCCCCGGCGGTGGCCATGCCGGGGTTGCCGGTGGTGTTGACATAGACCCGCTCGCCGTCGGTTACAACGGTTCCGGCGCCTTTGAGAACGACGACGCATTGGGTATGCTGTGCCAGACGCACGGCCTGATCGGTGCGGTCGTGCGGCAGCGAACTCCGAAACAAACCCGCCCACAGCCGCTTCATCTCGCCGGGGTGCGGCGTAAGGACGACATTTGCTTTTTTATGCCGCAGCCAGTTGCCGGGTCCCTTCAACCCCGCCAAAACATTAAGGCCGTCGGCGTCGATGACCAGCACAAGTTCGTTGACCCCCAACAGGGTCAACAGAGCCGCTTGAACCCCCCTGCCGGTTCCGGCGCCGGGACCGAAAGCCACGACATCATTATCCGCGGCATGTTTGAGTATGTGTGCCGATGTCTCATCGATTTGTCCATTTTTATCTTCGGTCAACGCTATCGTCGTATAGCACGGATCCAGAGCGGCTACGACCGGCTGAACGCCCGCGGGCACAGCCACACGCACCAGCCCCGCCCCGCTGCGCAAGGCCGCCTTGCCCGCCAGCGCCGGAGCTCCGCTAAAACCCGTACTGCCCCCGACGACAAGAACCCTGCCGAATGTCCCCTTGTGGCTATCGGCGGGACGCGACGGCAGAGTCGGTATGTCGGTGATGCGTTTCATTTTGACTATCCTTTGTTGGGCTGAATGCGGCGATTGATGGCGGCGGCGGCACAGGCGGCGCCGAAGCCGTTATCGATATTGACAACGGTAACGCCGGAGGCACAGCTATTGAGCATTGCCAACAGCGCCGACAAGCCTTCAAACGAGGCGCCATAGCCGACACTGGTGGGCACGGCGATCACCGGGCAATCGACCAGTCCGCCGACCACGCTGGCCAGCGCCCCCTCCATCCCGGCAACCACAATCAACACATTGGCTTTCTGCAGCCGCTCGATATGCCCCAGCAGCCGATGCAGCCCTGCCACGCCGACGTCACAAACCAGCTCGACCTTCTGTCCCATCATCTGCGCGGTCACACGAGCCTCTTGGGCCACCGGCATATCCGCCGTCCCGGCCGTCACGACAACAATATCCCCGACGGGCGATTCGATCGGCTGCTGTTCGAGAACGATCATCCGGGCGGCGCGTTCATAACGAAGCCCTTTGAGTGGGGCCAAGCGTTCAACGGCGTCATAGACAGACTCATCCGCTCGCGTGGCGATGACGTTATGGCCGGTTTGAGCCAGTCTTTCAAAAATCGCCGCAACCTGCTGTTCCGTCTTGCCGGGGCAATAGATCACCTCCGGAAAGCCGCATCGCACGTGTCGATGATGATCGACCTTGGCAAAGCCCATATCCTCAAACGGCAAATGCCGCAGCCGCTGCACGGCCTCTTCGACAGAAAGCTTTCCGTCTTTTACTTCCGCAAACAATTTTTCAAGCTGCTTTTCATTCATAATTATTCATCTTGAGGGGTGGCATCGGCTCTGCGCAGCAGGCCAATGGGAGATCGTCTCCTGAACTTATTTTTCCGAACGCATTTACAATAGTCGCTTTTATGGATATTTGATTTGTCATTCTATTCGATTATTAATCACGGGATGGAAGCCCGTGCTGCGTTAACATTTATTTTCGTTGTTCTCGGCGGCCTCGGTGGTTTATGTGTTGTCTCTAATCGGAAGTTGCCTTCGGTTCCAGATTCATTGCGGCAAACTGCTCCGCTTGGTATTTGTAAAACGCCAGCGAGGCGATCATCGCCGCGTTATCGGTACACAGCCGTTTGGGGGCGATCATCAGTGCCAAACCCTCGCGCGTCGTCATCGCCTCCATCGCCTCGCGCAGGGCGCCGTTGGCGGCCACCCCCCCGCCGATGAGGACGGTCTTTGCACCAACCCGGGCGACGGCGCGGCGCGTCTTTTCGACCAGCACATCGACCACCGCCGCCTGAAACGACGCGGCAATATCGGCAATCTCCTGCCGGCTCATCGCGGCGACCTTATTTTCGCCCTTCATATCCTGCCCCTGCACATGGTACAGCACGGCGGTCTTGAGGCCGCTGAATGAAAAATCCAGCGACTCCTTATCCAGCAGCGTCCGCGGAAAGGCGACGGCCTTGGGGTTGCCCTCTTTGGCGACCTTTTCGATGCTCGGCCCGCCGGGATAGGGAAGATGCAGGATGGCAGCGACCTTGTCAAAGGCCTCCCCCGCCGCGTCGTCAATCGTCTTGCCCAGCAGCCGCAAGTCCAGACACGACTCGGCGTCGTACAGGCTGGTATGCCCACCCGAAACCACCAACGCGACCGCAGGCAGTTCAAGAACATCAGGCTGCTCGAGCATCGCCGACTGAAAATGCGCGTGGATGTGATTGACGGCGACCAACGGCTTTTGCCACGCCCACGCCAGCGCCTTGGCGGCGGTGACGCCCACCATCAGGGCAATCGTCAGGCCGGGCTGGTTGGCGACGGCCACCGCGGCGATCCGGTCGGGCATCGCTTTGGCCTGCGCCATCGCTTCCTGCACGACGGGCAGGATCTTTTCGACATGGGCGCGCGAGGCGATCTCCGGCACGACCCCGCCGAAGCGTTCGTGCAGGTTGACCTGCGAGGCCACCACAGAGGATTTGACGACGTGGCCGTCGGCCACAACCGCCGCGGCGGTCTCATCGCAACTGGTTTCAATCGCAAGAATCAGCGTTTCCTTATCCGACACAGGCTGTCACTCCACTACAATCGCTTTAAAAAACACTATGGTTACGATGTATCAACTATGCAAATGGGTCTCGAAAAGCTAAAAAATTCGCATTGGAAGCCATGCATAACCTTTTTGCAGGAGATCCGAGCCGGATTTTAACACAGGGACAGGCGTTTCTCAAGGCCAAAGCAGGATTTCAAAATAGGGGCAACCTCAAAAATTCGTGGCACGGGCATCTTGCCCGTGAAAAAAAGGTTCTTCTGGACAATGAATAGCTCGCAATAAAATAACAGACTTTGTATGTCGCATTGGTTTCCGAAAGGACGTTTTCATCAGACAGATAAATCCCGAAGGGATGATAGACAGTAGCTGGTGGTGGATCGCAGCGCAACCACCGGACGACGTCTCCGGAATTTCCAAGCCCCGACGGGGCGATACTTATATCCCCTGTCGAATACCCTCTTAATCGCTTTACATGCCACCTATCCATTATCCCGAAAGACCAAAATAACAATTATTTGAGATTTTTCAGAATTTGCCTTGACAAAGATAGGTCACAGGGATATAGTTTATATGTAAATTAATTGATAGCAAATTACGCAGGTATCAGCAATGGGATTAAAAGACGAGTTACATCTGAATAAACCGCTGGCGTCGGTTGAGCATGAGGCACTGATGAACTTGTATTACACGGCCGCACGGCTCAAAAAGCGTGCCGGGGAGTTTTTTGGGCCGTGGGGGCTGACGGATGTGCAGTTTCATCTGATGATGCTGCTGCGGCATCAGGGGGCTGGCGAGGGGCTAAGTCAAGCCAGGCTCAGCGAGCTGATGCAGGTCAACCGCCCGAATGTGACGGGGCTGGTGGATCGGCTGGAGCGACAGGGACTGGTACGGCGAACGGCAGCAGACGACCGGCGGTACAACATCATCCAGTTGACGGACAAAGGCGATCAGCTTCTGGACAAAACCGACGCGGCGTATGGGCATGAGATGCGGCAGGTGATGGGCGCACTGAGCAAAAGCGAACTGGCCGCACTGATACAGGCCTGCGGAAAGCTGCGGCAGAACCTTTAAGAGTGACGATGGACGATGGACAAATTATTGATGTTTGGCGCGATAGTTTATATATGAACCGTTGGCGGGCGGTTGGTTATTGGGAGTTAATGGCAGAGAATGTGTGCTGAGAATCAGAAACGGAGGTTTGTATGATGTCGATGCCACTGGCGAATGCAGGAACGGCCCTGATGTGGGGCGCAGTGATACACCTTTTGATCGGCAATCTTCTGATCGGCCTGCTTGAGGGTTTTCTGCTATGGCTGGCATTTCGGGTCAATTTTTTGAAGACGGCCTTGATCATGATCGCGGCCAATTATGTCAGTGCCTGGGCGGCCTATATGATTCTGCAAGAATTGTCTGCACCCCAGTACGATATAGTCAACCTGTATAATATCCAGCGGATTCTCCGGATTGGATTCGGAGCAGCCTTCGTGTTTACCGTCCTTATCGAGGTTCCTTTTGTAGGATTGCTGTTTTATAAACGGAAGTATTGGGTTTCCCGTTCAATAACAGCATGTCTTCTGATTCATGCGGTATCTTATATCCCCCTTTACGGCTGGTATCGTCTTGTGAGCGCTGAGGGTGTATTAAAGAATGCTACTGTTGTTAACCTTTCGGACTATGTGGTCAGAAATCCGGAAGCTGTTGTATATTATATCGGCGATCAATCGACGGTTTATCGCTTGGGGCTGGACAGGAGCGAAGTGGAAGTTGTTTATAAGCTGGAGCGGCAGGAGGGAAAGCCTTTCCTGTTTTTACATTACGCCCAAAACCGGGGCGAAGCGGATTTGAATCTGAGTTGGTCCGAAGGGGGATATATGCTGATTCCACAGGGATCTGAATGCTTGAAGCAAAGTGTTCTTTCTGATTCGGATATACCTTCACTGCCGGATGTGCATGGAATGCAGGCAACCGACTATCGACCTTCCGAAGAGCGGTATTGGGACATCCACGCAGGCTACTGGGAAATGGAAGGGCTTGCAATGCGAAATAGAGAAGGAGGTAAATGGGTAAATATCGCTCTGGAGACGCCATTCGTGCGGTGGCTTGCGCGGCATGTAACGGTGCTGCCGGGCGACGAAGTCATTTTTCAGTTCGGAGAGCAGATCTGCATCTTTGACCGACAGAGTCAAAGGCTCGCCTTGCTGACGCATGGTTCCAGTCCGGTTGTGATTATAGAAAATAGTAAATGAATCGCCGGGGTAACAATGAGCATTGATGTCTTCAATCTTGTTGAGGGTGCGTTCTGGATCGGGCTGGGGGCGTGGGTGCTGTTGACGCGACGGATGGTGCGGGGGCGGCGGCAGGTTGCGTTGGCGGTATTACTGATGGCATTCGGAGTGTCGGATTTTGTAGAGATGCGCACCGGGGCGTGGTGGACGCCGTGGTGGCTGTTGGTGTGGAAGATTGTCTGTGTGGGTGTGTTCATCCATTATTTCATACACCTTGAAAGGAGACGACCATGAAAACGCGAGTGAAATGGTATCGGATGCGGTGGCGGGTGGTGCTGATGCTGGCAGCGGCGGTGGTGCTGTCGTGCGGGTATGTGGGGTGGCGGTTTTATAATGCGGTGCGGGTGCGGGCGATGGGAGACGGTCCTGCCGGGCCGGCGATTGCGGTCGAGCCGTTTGAGCAACGCTGGCACGACGGGCCGGTGGTGTTCATCGGGGTCGGCGACAGTATTACACGGGGGCTGGGGGCCAACAAAGAGCATACGTATTATGAACTGCTGCTGATAAACGACGATGCAGTCTATCCGGATATGGCCGGGCGCGAGCTGATGCGGGTGTTTGAACGGCTTGGAACGCACAATTACGCGCAGGACTACTCGACCTCGCAGGATCATATCGACAATCAACTGGCACGCATCCCGACGTATGGGCACGAGGTGCGGGGCGTCGTCGTATTGACCAGCGGGGGCAACGACCTGATCCATGACTATGGCCGGTCGGCACCGCAGGACGGGGCGATGTACGGCTGCACGTACAAACAGGCGATCGTGTGGTGCGAAAACCTCAAGGGGCGGCTCGATACGCTGCTGCTGGGGCTGATGGAGAAGTTTCCGGGCGGCTGCGATATCTTTTTTGCCAATGTCTATGACCCCACCGACGGGGTGGGCGACCCGCAGACAATGGGGCTGCCGCGATGGCGCGACTGCGTCAAGGTGCTGGCGCTGGCCAACAGCAAGATCGCGGAACTGTGCGAACAATATCCGAATGTGCATCGGGTGGATATTCATACGGAGTTTTTGGGGCACGGGATTCATTGCGATGAGCCGTGGCGAAGGCATTATCACAAAGACGACCCGCATTTCTGGTTTTACTACAACCTCGAAGACCCGAACCGACGCGGCTTCGAAGCCATCCGGCGGCTGTATCTGCGGGAGATGGTCAAGGTGTTTTACAAGGGGAATAACTGAAGAAATTATACTACACAGGAAAACCCATGAATCAAACCAAATTGACACTTCTTTTGACATGCTTGCTTATTACAGGCTGTTGCAGTGATCGAAATAACCCAATACTGTCTAATCGGGATTTGGGGGTTAATTATTACTCAGGTATGAAATATTACCCCGGTCCGCTTCGTGCTTATAACAAAATTGATACTGGACAGTTAGGAGAGTACAGGGCTTTTTATATGATTACCTATAATATGGACGCGTTGCCTGAAACAGTGGAGAAGCGGTTGGATGACAAAGTTATTTGGAAACATGAATATTTCTATGAGAACGGAAGGCTTGCAAGATATCGAGCTATGGCAGGCCAAGAAATATCCGAGAAAGAAATTCGATACAATGGTTGCAAAGCGATTTATTAAATCATCTCAAACTCCAAGACGTAATGTATATAGATGAAAGGGAGCCTGATATGGAAACGAAACAGTGGCAATATCGTGCGGCCGGGGTGGTCGGCGGGCTGATGCTGGCGGCGGGACAGTTCTGGGGGCCGGCGTCTGTCTTGCAGGCGGGGGCGCTTGTACCGGTGCTGTGGCTGGCGGTCAAGGACAGGCGTATCGGCGATGCGGCGATGGCGGGGCTGTACATGGGCATCTTTTACACCCTGCCGCAAATGGTGTATCTTCGGATGCCGATTTCGGTGACGGTGATTCTGCTGGTATGGATGTGTTTGTTATTGACGGGATTGTGTGCGGGGGCGGCGGCTCTGCTGCGGCGCGGGGATGTATGGGGTGCGGCGGCGGTCGGGGCGGTGTGGTTTCTGCTGGATGTGGTCAACGTGACGGCGATTCCGATCTGGGGATTGGCGCAGTCGTTTGCGCGAAGCTGGACGGCGTACCCGGCGGCCATCGGCTTTATCGAGTGGACGGGCATTTTCGGTGTGGTGTTTGTATTGGGATCGCTGCAGGCACTGGCGGTAACGGCGATGCGGATTCCCCATCAACGGCACAATGCGTTAATTGCCCTGGGTGTGCTTGCCGGACTTGTGGTTACGGCCAATATGCAGGGGCTGCTGCGAAAGCCGTCCGGGACGATTCATATTGCGGCGGCGGGATGGGTGTTTGATGACCGCATCGCAGAGATCGACCCGCACACCTCAAAAGGGTTTGACGCGCTGTTCGCCGAACCGGCACACGAAGCGGCGGCGGGCGCAAAAATCTTCACGACCGGCGAGATGGGCTTTTACATCGCCGATCACGAGCGTGCCGAGTGGATGGAGCGGTTTGCAGGCGTCGCGCAGGCGACGGGAATGTGGCTGGTGGTCGGATACTGGAACGTCAGCGCCGATGAGAACCGACTGTTCTTTATGTCCCCGGACGGGGCGATTATGCACGAATACACCAAGACCTATCTGACACCGTATGAGCCGGGCAAACAGGGCACGGGCGATCTGCGAACAGTCGAGGCCAACGGCGTCACGGCAGGAGCGATGATCTGCCAGGACGATAACTTTGCGCCGCTGACGCGCTATTACGGCCAGCTCAAGGCGGACGTGGTGCTCTGCCCGACGGCGGACTGGCAGACGGTACGCATCGCGCACTTACAGGCAGTGCGGGCGCGGGCGATTGAGGGACGCTTCGGCATCGTACGCGGGGCGGCCAACGGCATCTCGGCGATTATCTCGCCGCGCGGGCGGATGCTGGCAATGCACGACCATTACCGGGACGGGCCGGGATGGATCATTGCGGAAATGCCGGTCATCGAGGGCGTTACGGCATTCAGCCGATGGGGATTTTGGCCGGGGGTCGGAGCCGCATTGACCCTTCTGGCAATCGCCCTGTACCGGCGTTAGGGGGTTAACAACGCCGCAAGTGCCTCTCGGAGGGTGGAGTGGTTGAATGAAAAGCCGGAATGCAACAGTTTTTCGGGCAACGCGCGGGTGCTGCTCAAGAGGGTTTCGTCGGCGAATTTCCCCGGCAGCAGACGCAGCACGGCGGCCGGGGCGGGCAGAATTGCCGGGCGATGCAGCGTCTCGGCCAGCGTTTTGGTGAAAGTGCGATTCGTGACCGGTTCGGGCGCCACGGCATTGACGGGGCCGCAGAGGGTCTCGGCAGTCAGCGCAAACGCGATGACCCGCACCACGTCCGCCAATGCAATCCAACTGACCCACTGCCGCCCGCTGCCGAGGACGCCGCCGAGTCCCATCTTGAACGCGGGCAGCATCTTGGCCAGCGCCCCGCCGCGTCTGTCCAATACCATCCCCAGCCGCAGGTTGACCACGCGAACGCCCGCCGGCTGTGTCGCCGCTTCCCACTCCCGACAGACCCGGCTCAAAAAGCCGCTGCCCGCGGGCGATTGCTCCGTCAGTACCGTCTCGCCGCCATCGCCATAATAGCCCACCGCCGAAGCACACACCAACACGCTCGGCTTGCGGCTCATCGCCGCCAGATGCTCGGCCAGCAGTGTTGTGCCGTTGACGCGGCTGGCATAAATCCGCTCTTTTTTGCGTGTCGTCCACAGGCCGAAGATATTTTCCCCCGCCAGATGCACCACAGCGTCCAGATCGTCCGGCAGGCCGCCGATCCGCCCTTCGTCAGGCTCCCCACACGACCGTATTCTCCCCCGCCCGACGCGACAACCGCACGACGGTATGGCCGAGCGACTCAAGATGCGCAGCGACCGCCGACCCGATAAAGCCCGTCGCCCCGCTGACCAGAATTTTCATCGGACGTGTCATTACACATTTAACATTTTACATTTAACATTTCACATCTCCCCGTCGCCGACCAGCGGGCGGGTCTCCGTCACCTTAAAATACACCAGCACGGCCTGGGCCTCATCGCCGCCGTGATGGCTGCGGCGGAGCAGATTGACCTTCTGCGGGTCGTCTTCCTGGCCGCATTTTTCAAGCCCAAGCCGCACCCCTTTATAGCCGGGGCCCTTTTCGATAAACAGATACGCCGCCTTGGGGTTTTCCTGCACATTGGCCAGACTCCGCCGCGGCCGCATAATAAACCCCACCGTCGTCTCATCCATCACATGCGGCGTCGCATAAATCGCCGCATCCACATCCCCGCCGGCCCCGCTCGTCGCCAGCACGCCCGTCCCATCCGTCTTCGAAAAATAGTCATTCAGATTCATCGTTGTACTCCCTGTTGCAAAGGTTTCGTTTTCTCAAGCATAGCCCGTTTCGCTTCGGCCTGCAATCTTTTACCTGTACGCCGACAACATTATTCTGTTCCACAAACACCCGTTTTCGTTCTGCAGGACAGGCTTGAGCTTATCACCGTTCGTAGTCCAAGCTTCAGCTTGTTAATAGACCTCGAAACCACCGATTCCGCCGATGAACGCGGATTTTGTCGGGAGGCAGAAGATAGAAGATAATTTTGAATTTTTAATTTTAAATTGGGTCGAATTTTACTTGTTTTTTACCACCGAGGACACTGAGGGTAGAGAAGTTTTGAGTTCTTAGTTCTTAGTTTTGAGTTAACGCAGCACGGGCAAGATGCCCGTGCCACGAATTTTTAGAGGTTGCCACAAAAGGAAAATTCGATCTCTAAGTTCTGTACCCTGCTCTTTACGAAATAATCAGTGTTTATCTGTGTTAATCTGTGGCTAACTGAAAAAAACAAACCCAAAACAAACCCAATCTCGGCCGCGTAGTACTGGATACGTTTGATTTTGAACCCATGATTGCTATTCAATACGAAAGAGGACGACAATGGCTTTTACACTGGACATCGGACAAAAGGCACCGGATTTCAAACTCCCGGCCACCGACGGCAAGACCTATTCACTTGCGAATTTTGCCGACGCGGATGTATTGGTGATCTTTTTTACCTGCAATCACTGCCCCTATGTCATCGGGTCGGACGAGGTCACCCGGCAGACGGCCGACAAGTACGCCCCAAAGGGGGTGCGGTTTGTCGGAATCAATGCCAACAGCCCCACTACCTACGCCGAGGATTCGTTTGACAATATGGTCAAGCGGATGAATGAATACAAGTTCCCGTGGGTCTATCTGTACGACCGCTCGCAGGATGTGGCGCGGGCGTATGGCGCACTGCGGACGCCGCATTTTTATGTCTTCGACAAAGACCGCACACTGGTCTATACCGGTAGAGGCGTGGACAACCCGCGCGACACCGGCAAGATGACCGTCAACGATCTGGAGCGGGCGCTGGACGAGCATCTGGCCGGCAAGCCCGTCTCCGTGCCGATGACCAACCCCATCGGCTGCAACGTCAAATGGGACGGCCAGGACGCCCACTGGATGCCCGCCGACGCCTGCGATCTGGTGTAGGGCCTACCCTGCGATGCGTTGGCCGGCGGCATAGGCGCGGCGTTTGTCCTTTTCGCTCAGGGTATCATCAGCGTTGATGGAGACCATGCCGAAATAGAGTGTTCGGATGGAACCGACGCCCAGGCAATTGGCGCTGGCTTTTAACAGGCTGAACACACCGCGAAATGCGATGCGTCCGATAAAGGCCGGGCAGGCGCTGGACGTGATCAGCAGTGCCTGCTTTTTCCCTTTGGGGAGGCGCATTTTCGGGATGCCCGTTCCCCACGGCCAAAAGCCGTAACAGACCAGCCGTTCAATGAAGCGTTTCATCAGAGCCGTCACAGAATAGTAATTCATAGGGCTGGCTAAGATATAAGCATCCGCTTGATCGAGCGTGTCCAGAATCGCCTCCATATCATCGTCCAGCACACAGCGTCCACGGTCTGGCCCGGGTGTTTGCGTGCAGGCACGACAATTGGTGCAAAACTCGATGTGTTTGTCCAGCAGATGAATTATTTCCGTCTCGGCGCCGCCGTCGCGTGCGCCGCGCAGGGCCTCCTCGACAGCCGTGTCAATGGTGCGCCCTTTCCGATATGTACCGACAACCGCGACGACCTTCATTGCCTATCTCCTCCCGACCAAAACGATGAACGGCCGGTTTTTTCGAAAGTATCCATTGGTTCCTTGCGTTCGACAAGGCTTTAGAATAGCGATACCCGCAGTGGATTGCAATGTTAAAAAACCGTGTTCCGACTTGCTTTTCTAAAGATTATCCCGTATCTTGATTGTTTATGCGAATACCTTTGACCAAATACGGGTTGCCCCAAGTGGCGATATTTCCGGCGATACTCGTCGCGGTGATGATTCTCTATTATCTTTTTGCCCGGCGGTTTTTGGCGCTGGCGTGCGGATGTGCGACGGGGGTTTTTCTGACGGTGTGGCTGCCGCAATTGATCCTGCTGGCGGTTCTGGTGTGGGTGTTTTCGTTCTTCCGCGACCCGCACAGGGTCGTGCCGAGCGATCCTTCCCTTTTGCTGTCGCCGGCGGATGGGACGGTGATGGCCGTAGAGACGCTGGAGTCCTGTCCGGGCTTTGAGGGGCAGGTGCTGCGGATTGAAATCTTTTTAAGCATCTTCAATGTCCACATCAATCGCGTCCCCTGTGCAGTGCGAATCGGGGAAATTACGTACAAGCCGGGCAAGTTTCTGGACGCACGAAAGCCGGAATGCAGCAAGGTCAACGAGGCCAACGAGGTCGAGATGTTCAGGCTCCATGAGCCGAAGGATCGGCTGCTGGTGCGGCAGATTTCCGGAGCCATCGCCCGGCGGATTGTGTGCGAGGCCAAGCCGCAACAGGAATACGCCGCCGGGGCGCAGTTCGGGATGATCAAATTCGGTTCGTGTACGGAAGTGTATGTTCCGGCCGATGCATCGCTCAAATGCACTGTAAACATCGGAGACAACGTCAAGGCGGGACTGACCGTCCTGGCACGATATGACCATGCGGCCGACTGACGACAACAAGGTGATTCCGCAGCATCGATTTACGCGGCGGATGCAGCGGGGACGGCTCAAGACCATCGCCATTCTGCCGTCGCTGATTACGCTGATCAACGGCGTGGCGGGGTTCTCGTCCATTGGGCTGGCGGCCCGCGGGTCGTATGCGATGGCAGGGTATGCCATATTTATCGCGATGATCGCCGATATGCTCGACGGGCGGGTGGCGCGGATGAGCCATTCGACCTCCAGCTTCGGCGGGCAGCTCGACAGCCTATCCGATATGCTCAGCTTCGGGGCAGCGCCGGCGTTTTTGTCGCTGAATCTGATGATGCACTATCACGGCTCGCTGATCGGCGATGCAAAGCTGCTCTTCGGCGATTTATTCGAACGGTTTATCTGGCTGACCTGTGTGGTCTATTTGTGCTGCTGTGCGATTCGGCTGGCGCGGTTTAACGTCGAGAACACCGAGGATGAAACCGCCCACATGAGCTTTATCGGCCTGCCCAGCCCGGCGGCGGCGGGCATTCTGGCCAGTCTGGTCGTGCTGTTTAAGCATGTCCTTCACGATGCGGCGGCCGATACCACGCTGTTTACGGTGGTGCGATGGACAATCCTGTATATCCTGCCGTTTGTGACGCTGGGGGCCGGGGTGCTGATGGTCAGCCGGGTTCGGTATCCGCATGTCGTCAATCAGTATCTGCGCGGGCGAAAGCCGATTACGTACCTGGCTTGGACAGGCGTGACCGTGGGCATCATCTATCTGTTTGGCCTGCAACCGGCCTTGGTGATCTCCTTCGGGGCGTTCGCGATCAGCGGCCTCGTCCGATGGGGGTGGCTCTATATGACACGGAAACGACTGTTGGGCCCCAAGCCGCCGAAAAGCGACCATCCGGCGGAACAGTCATAGTCCTTTCAATGAAACCGCCGCCCGCACAAACCGATCTTGGGCTTTATGTGCATATCCCGTTTTGCCTACGCAAATGTGCCTATTGCGCCTTCTACTCCGAGCCGCTGGGCAGACACGACCCACGGCCCGTGATTGATGCCCTCCTTGCCGAACTGGCGTTATACGCCCCCGCCGAGACCATCGCGACGCTCTATCTGGGCGGCGGCTCGCCGACATGTCTGCCTGCCGAGATGCTCTGCGGGCTGATCGATGCGCTCACTACGCACACCGGACAGCCGACGGAAGTCACCGTCGAGTGCAACCCGGCGCAAGCGGATGCGGCGTTGTTCGGTGCGCTGCGACAGCGCGGCGTCAACCGTCTGTCTATCGGGGCACAGTCCTTCGATCCGGATGAGTTGAACACCCTCGGACGGCCGCACTCGGTCGAGGCGATTCGGCTGGCCGTCGCGGCGGCACGGGCGGCGGGGTTTGACAACATCGGACTGGATTTGATCTTCGGGATCCCGGGGTCAACGGTCAAAACGTTTGCGCAGTCGCTGGAAGAGGCCGTCGCTCTCGAACCGACGCATTTGTCGGCGTACAGCCTGACATGGGAAAAGGACACGCCGATGACCCAGGCGATGGACGCCGGGCGGATTGCTGCTGCGGACGAAGCGGTCGAACGCGAAATGTATCGTCTGCTGTGCGAGACGTTGGCGGCACACGGCTACCGGCATTACGAGATTTCCAATTTTGCACGCACCGGTTACGAATGCCGGCACAACCTTCGGTACTGGCACAATCAGCCGGTCATCGGCTTAGGTCCTGCGGCATCCGGCTGGTATCGCGGGCAGCGCACAACCAACATCGCAGCGATTGAGCCGTATGTGGCAGCCATTCGGGCGGGCCGGTTTGCGTATAGCGAGGCAGACCGCCCTGCCGCTTTCCAGATCGCCTCGGAAACGGCGATTCTTGGCCTGCGATTGACTGAGGGCGTCGAGCTGGCCGGGTTTGTTCAGATGACAGGCTATGACGCCGGGCAGTTATTTGCCGAGGCGATCTCCGCCCATGAGCAATCCGGGCTGCTAAAATTGACGCCGACTCATCTGCGTCTGACCGAAAAGGGGCGTTCCTTCGCCGACACCGTCGCATGCGACTTCATCACTTCGCCGGATGAGCCTAAATAATCATTGCATTTTCCCCCACATTATTTAACATACGCCTATGGAACTGATCGATACGCACGCACATTTGACGTTTGAGGAACTCGAAAACCGCATTGACGAGGTGCTGGCACAAAGCCGCGCCGCCGGCGTCATCTCATGGATTACCATCGGCACTGACCGCGGGCATATAGACAAGGTGCTTAGACTCCTGTCGCATGTGGCGGAACTGTGGGCGGGGCTGGGTTATCACCCGCACTATGCCAACGCCATTACCGAAGCGGACATTGTGTATTTGAGAGAGTCGCTGCGTGCCGACCGCGTCGTGGCCGTCGGGGAGACGGGGCTGGATTATCATTATGACAACGCCGTGCCGGACAACCAGAAGCGGCTGTTCCGCACATTGCTGGATATTGCCGTCGCAATGCAAAAGCCCGTCATTGTCCATACCCGCGACGCCTTTGACGACACGATGGGGATTTTGGATGAGTACGACGGCAAGCTGACGAATGTGGTCATCCACTGCTATGGCGGCACGGCCGAACAGACTCGCCTTGTACTGGACAGGGGGTATTACGTCTCCTTTACCGGGACGGTCACGTTCAAACGCTCCGGGGCGCTGCGCGAAGTCGTCAAAACGATCCCCCCCGAACGCATCATGCTGGAAACCGACTGCCCGTATATCTCTCCGGAACCCGTCCGCCGCATCCAGCCCAACGAACCGGCACTGATGGTCCATACAGCACGCTGTCTGGCCGAGGTGCATGGGATGTCGCTGGAACAGCTTGCGGAGATCACTACGGCCACGGCTCGCGCTTTCTTTGGGCTACGCTGACAAAAGGGGCGAAAGGTGCGACTTTATCGGTGAGTCTCTGCCGCTTTCGGCTGCGCCGAAAAACGATAGCTTTCATTCGAACGTAATCCCACCCTTTTTTCCCAAACAAAAAAAGGCCGCTGCCCCTTTCGGAACAGCGGCCTTGAAACAACTTCATTTACTGCTGCTGCTGCTGCAACGGTGTTCGCTCTGATTCTTCCGTCATATTCGGCGGAGTGCCCATATCGCGATACTGAACCGTCCAGTAGAGCATAATTCCCGGCGCGCCGACATACCGCCAGTGCTCATGCGGACGCTCGACTCTCGACCGCCCATCCGGGAAGGTCCCGGTGGAATTGGCGAGATTCTGCCACGAACTTTCATAAACCAGCGAGCCGCCTTCCAGTGCCGAATAGGCGCGGAACTTGTACTCGACATTCTCGTGCTCCGCCCCGCCATCATCGGTCGCCGGTTCGGCCACCATAATGTGGAACCACTGGTTGTTGACCTGTCCCTGGAACGGATAATCGGCCTGGAACTGGGCAGGATCCGGATCCGGCGGAGTGATATCCGGCTCGGTCATAAGAATCGTTGCCCTTGCTTCATCGGTCTGGGATATTTGGAAACCATCCACATAGTTGTAAAACCGCATCCGAAGAGAATACACATACGTCGAATCGACTTCCAGACCGCTTTCCTCATAAATTGGGCTGACCTGCCAGCCGCTGCCGCTGCCCTCAGCGCCTGCACTCGGGAAAACATGCAGGAACCGATATTCAACCCGAACGCCGGCCGGCAAGGCCGGTCCGTTGTAGGGAACCGCTTCCATCCGCACCGTATAGGGGCCACTGACATACGGCGTGTCCTCGACGAATTCCGCAGGATTCGGCGTCGGGAAGGTGTTTTGACCCGCTTTCTGAACTATGGCATCGGACCAGTCGGTCTCATTGCCGCTTCCGTCGCGTGCCTTCACTCGGAATGTAATTTCGCCGCCAGGGGTCAGTCCGTCCAGAGAGAGTTGCGGAGAGAATCTCCAGACTCCCAGACCGGGTCCCACGTTCAGGTCGGGTCTATCCACTGCCTCAAAATAGTACATAATGTACTCATCCGGCCACCACGCATCGTGTGTTGCGACAGCTTCCATTTCCATTTCTGTAAAGGTATCCGGCAGTGCGATGGGTTCCACGGCCCAGACCGACGGATTTGGCAGCGGCGACTCGGTATCTTCTTCGAGCCAGCATGGGGTAAAGGTTAACAGGTCATAGATGTCCACAAAGCCGTCGAAGTTCAAATCGGTCCCAGTGCACCATAAATCTCCATCATAGCATTCCGATTCCATCCACCGGGACGCAATCTCTGCAAAGTCGGCCAAATCTACCCGACCGCTCAGAAAAACATCGGCTCTGCTGCAGTCGGTTTTGAAAGCTATCCTGTAATGATACCCTTGGTCCACGACGCCGCGGTCCGGATTGCCGAAGATGTTGGTCGTAAAGTCCGTCAGGCCCAAAGCGGATGCGGGCGTGCTGCCGGCGTCAATCGATGGGCTGCCGGTGTTCAGGTAGTACTGATAATGAACATCGTCTTCTTCGACCCCGTCCGGTGCCACAAACCGCGGTTCGTGCAGCGCTGTGTTGCTGCCGAGCATCCCGTCGCCAGTATTGACGATGCAGTCTTGGTCGCGGAAAATCCCGCCGCCGCCGAGGGCCTGCACATTCGAGTAGGCGATGTTCAGCGTCGAAGGACGCGGGGCAACTAGAGATCCTGTGCTGACTGTAATCTGCGCACCTTGGGTGGCATTGTTGGACCAGAAGATGCTGTCCAATACATCCACAATGCTGTTGTAAGCGACGTACAAACCGCCGCCGGAGCCGGCAGTGTACAACTCATCCGTACCGTAACCGGTTGCCTGGTTATCCGCAAACGTACAGTTGCTAAAGACCATGCGGCTGTCCCAGTTGACCGAGGCCCCGCCGCCGTCGTGACCGGCCGTGTTGCCGGCAAACAGCGTGTTGAAAACACTCGGCGGCGTCTGGACGGTACCGGCCGTATAAAGCCCGCCGCCCGATATAGCGGCACGGTTGGTGATAAACACAGAATGACGCAGATCGAGATTTGTTCGATCCACAAACAGGCCGCCACCATGACCGATATTCGAAGGGTCGACCTCCGGCAGCACTATATCATCATCTTCATCATCTTCATCATCTTCATCATCTTCGCCATCTTCGCCATCGCCTTCGTCCGGCGGCACGACATCGGCATCCGGCTGTTTGGCCAGGTTGTCCTGCACGACCGTATCCGTAATTAAGGCATCGCCACGTTCAAGATAAAGTCCCGCCCCCAGAAACGCCTCATTATTCAGGATGCTGCTGTTGGCAATCTCGACCGTCGAATCGCGACCGAAAATCGCGCCGCCGACGGCAGCGAGGTTGTCCTCGAACTCGGTGTTGATGAAGAGTACCTCGCTGTCATGCTCGTAGGCCAACGCACCGCCAAAGCTGACTTCATAGGTCAGCGGAATCTCGACGGTACTCCTGTCGGCCAAGTTGCCGGCAAACCGCGAATTCTCAAAAACCAATTTGGAGTCATGCGCCGCATACACCGCACCGCCCGCATTCGGCACATTCAGTTGACGGTCGGGTAAAGGAGTGCTTGTGCCGCCGGCGCCGGTCAGGCCGCCCAAGGTCTGGTTATTTTCAAAGATACAGTCGACAAACCTTGCCTCGGACAGATAACTGACATACACTGCACCGCCTAAACCGGTGTACTTCCAGTAGTCCTCATAACCATCAATGTCCGGTGTGGTTGTCGCTAACGCTGAGGTTAAGAATTCCTGCCAACTGTTCCACTTGTCCAACCCAAACCACTTGGACCACAGTTCCCAGTCATAACGGCCGAAATACGCGCTGTAGAGCGTGTATATATCGCCGTATTCCCAACCATCCCACCACGACCACAATTCCGGGTCGTTCTCAATGGACGGCGGGAACAGGAAACCGCCGCCGCGACCACCGTTGGCGTCTTGCGTGCCATTGCCGCCGTTACCGCCATTGCCGCCGATGGCCTGATTGCCGGTAAAGGTACAATGCTCAAACACCGGCCTGCTGTTGAAGCCGACATAAACCGCGCCGCCGTAGGCGCGTCCCGGCCAACCGCCGTCGCCGCCTTCGGGGTGTTCATCACAACCACCGGCGCCGTCCTGACCATCGCCGCCCTGTACCAAATTCTCTTCAAATCTGCAACTGATAAACCGCGGCGCCCCTTCAATGATCGTAACTGCACCGCCAAAGACGCTGGCGCCATTAGCGCCGTCAACAACCAAGTTGGCGCAGTCGTGAGTAGCACTCTCGGTAGTCCCTACCCAACGGCAGTCGCGAATCACTACATTACGTATGATGGGCGATCCACGGTAAATGTCCACCCGACTTTGCTGTATAGTGACACCCTCAATCACCGTTTCTTCAGTCGTATCAGTCAAATCAAATAGGTAACGTGAGAAAACCGTGGCGCTAACCATCTGCTCATCATCCGGATTCAAACCGGATATCCGCACCGATTTTCCGTGCAGAGAAAGAGAGGCTATCGGGTCATCGCTGAAAGGCTCCTCTTCTCCCGAACCGACAGGCGGGCTATAGGATCCCGGATAGACCAGGATGTTGTCGCCGTCTTTTGCCGCGTCGATGGCATCCTGAATACTGGGTAAGCCCGTGCTGCCGCCGACAAAGTAGGTCTTGCGCTGACGTACCAAGACGGTGATCGCCTTGTCACCGGTCATCAGAACCTTGTTCGTCGTCGCCGCGGACGTGTCGTTGACCGTCCCGCCCGACCAGCCGACAACGATATAATCCGTTGGCAGTGAGACGGCCATCTCAACGACCTGGCCGAAGAAGTATTTGCCTTCATACGGCGGCAGCGGCGTCACCGTTACCGTTCCGCGCAACTGTCCCTGCTCATCCCGTGCCTCGGCCGTCAGGGTCAGATTCGTACTCTGTTCGTCGGGATTGTAGTGATAGCCCAGATCGACCAGTCCGGTGTCATAGATGATCTGGGTCATCGACGGGTGGGTCGTATAGCTGCTCAGCCCGACCGCTGCGGCGGTCGTATTGCCGGCATTGACGGCCGGACTTGACGGATTGAGATAATACTTGCCAAGAGGACCGTTCACATACGTGGGATCGCTGAACAGTACATCGCCGTCATCCCATGTGAAGGATCCGCCCGGCTTTTGACCAAAGTTCGTCGGCGTATTGTTGTACACGATTGAGTTTTCAACGTGCGCGCCGGAGGACTGATCCACATAGATGCCGCCGCCGAATTGACCGGCGGTGTTGTCGGCGATTGTGCAGTTGTCAAATCGCGGCTGGGTATCGTTCATAACCATGACGCCGCCGCCGCGCCCTTCGGACGTGTTGCCTGCAATCAGACAGTTCTGCAGGCTATACGTGATGATGTCCGCCAGGCCGCCGTTGATGCACAGGCCGCCGCCGGCCGAATTCACGCCGTTGGCCGTATTGTTGAGGATTCGCGTATCGATCATCTCCGTTTTGGTATTGATCAAGTTTATCCCACCGCCGAAACCTTCACTTAACTTGCTGTGATAGTTTTCATAATCGCCGAGAAGAATAATACTGTACACAATGCCGCTGGTCGGGTCCTCGATCGTCTGGTACGTCGGAGCCAGACCGGTCGCCTCATTGTCGATAAACAGCCCGCCGGCCATCGTCAATTCGCTTTCGACCGCCATCAGACCGCCGCCGCTGTATGCGGCATTACCGAAGAACTGGCTGAACTGTAAGTCCAGAATGATATTCTTGACATAGATCGCCCCGCCCAACTCGTCGGACGTGTTTGTCACAAATTCACTATTGTGCAGATTGACCAACAGCATCTCGGTATTCGGACCGGGTATATCGCGATAAGCAAAAATCGCTCCGCCCTGCAAAATCGCATTGTTGCCGGTAAATGAACAGTTCTGAACCGTCAGATCGCTCTGGGTCTGGATCGCGCCGCCAGCCCCTTCGCTCAGGTTGCCGATAAACTGAGAATTGACAATCATCGGCGCTGTCGTCACATCCGCATCAATGGTAATGGCGCCTGCAGGAGGATCACGCAGTTCCACCATGCCAAACATCGATTCAAGGTTGTAAATGCCTTCTTTGCCCAGCGCCGGATCATACGTGGCGTTATTTTCAAAGAGGCAGTTGTCCACGGTCAGAACCGTCAGGTCGCCGGCGCTGATATAAAGGGCGCCGCCTAGATTCTCGGTAAAGTCACAATTCTCAATCAACAAAACCACATTCGGATCGGCGAAAATTGCGCCGCCGCGAGTGAAGTCGTAAATCTCCTGTTCAATGTCGCTGTTACTCTGCTCGATATCCTCAAGCGTTGACAGATACGCCCGGTTATTCTTAAACACGGACTTCTGAACGTTCTGAATGAGCGAACCGGTCCCTTCGCCAAAGTAGATTGCACCGCCGGCAACGGAACCATAAGACAGCAGAGAACCCGGCGTTCCGTCCGGAATATCCTCCCCATCACCAATTCCGCCCATACCGGAAAAACCAAGCCGTACATAATTTCCTTCAAATAGATTATCGCTCATCAGCGCCGTGCTGCCGCCTTCGATATAGATTGCCCCGCCGCGACCATCGCCATAGCCGCTACCGCCGTTACCACCAGTACCGCCATCGCCGCCCCAGCCGCCGGTCGCGTAGTTATTGCAGAACGTGCAATATTCAATGGTCGGACTGCTCGCATCAACCACTGCGATTGCGCCGCCAAAACCATTCCCCATGCCAACACCGCCATCGCCGCCAATACCGCCGGTAACCGCATTGTTTTCAAAGACGACTTTGCGGATGACCGGCGAACTGCCGTTGGCAATCAGGATCGCACCGCCATAGCCGTGGCCAACTCCGGAGATTCCGACTGCCCCGGCCCAGAAGCCGTTGCGAATCGTAATACCCTCGATCACCGTTTTTGAATCTTCGCCGCTATTGAAAGTAAAGGCGCGTTTGCGAGCCAACGGTGTACCTTGTACGTCAATGACCGTATTGGCGATGACATACGAATCGTTTGGATCGGAGGATCGCAGCGTCAACTGTTTGCCGCCAAAGTTGAGACCTTCAGGATGGGTGATGGTATAGGGTTGTCCGAAGCGCGGAGCCAGTACAATCGTATCCTTCGACCGTGCCGCCTGAACCGCTTCCTCAATCGTAGCATACGCTTCCGGCACGAGCAGGGATTTCGGTATCGCCAGTTCAAACTCAACCTGGACATTCCGCGACGCGGCCATCAAAACCGCATTGGTCAGTTCAAACGAAGTATCGTCCTCAGTCCCGATCCAGCGACGGACGCGATAATTGGCCTCCGGAACCGCCGTCAGCAGCACCTGTGTGCCCTGCTTGAGCGTCACGGATTCCGGCGTCTGGCCGACGGTAAACTCACCGCCCTGCCAGGACACGTTGAGACTGCCGAAGGGGTAATGATTCCCCACAAACACCGACGCCGTCAAGGTGTACTCTTCCACCGGCAAGGCCGCATTGTAGTGGTACCCCATATCCACCGTGTCGGTATCCGGCTCGTGGTCGGTGCGCGTGCTAGCCGCAAAGCCCAACAGATCTTCCAGTATCGACGCATTGCCGATACCGGTGTTGACGGACGGACTGGTCTCATACTGCCCGGCCGCCTCTTGCGCCAAATAGAAAGTGCGCGTCGTCGGATCGTCCGGGTCAACCGTTCGGGTCTGTATAAATTGCGGATCGGCGTCAATCACCCCGCCGGAATTGAATGCCCACGGATAGCCGTAGGGTTCGCCCAAAAAGACATCCGCAAGATGCCCTTCGATGTTGGTGTAATACAGTTCCAACGTGCTGGGCACATTGAAGACCTTGAGCGGATCGCCCACCGCCACCTGCGGACCAAAGACCGCCAGGTTGTTCCACAAGATACTGTTTTTAAGCAGCACATAACTGGAGTCCCACCAATTCCAATCGTCGCCGTCGCCGCTGAAATGATCGTAACCAAGACTGATCGCACCGCCGTCACCGTACATATTCGTCGCCAGGTTGTCGGCCAGCGTACAGAACTGCAACATCAGTTCGGCGCCGTTCATTGCTTTGATCGCACCGCCGGTCATCCCGGCTTCGTTTTCCACGAACAGACAATTGATAAACTCCTGCCGGACGTCCCAGTCGCCCAGACTATCTGCGACATAAAATGAAGGACCGAGCAGATAAACCGACCCGCCGCCGTATTGCGCCAGGTTGGCAACAAATGTGTTGTTGGTCAGCACGGCGCCGGAATGGTCCGCATAAATCGCACCGCCCAACGCCGCCATATTCGTGCTGCCTGTCCCGACCGGAACGGCCTGGTTGCCCACGAAGTCAGAATTGGTGATGCGCACATCTGAATCCCACCAGCTCATCGCACCGCCGTACTCGGCCGTGTTTTCAGAAAACTGACACTCCTCAACTCTCAAAATACTCAACCATGCCGCAATACCACCGCCGTATTCGGCCTGGTTGCCGGAAAAGGCGCTGCGAAGAATCGTATGCACAGTGTTAGGGTCCACAGCAAGGCCCAGATACTCAATGTCGATCGCACCACCGGTACACGTCTGAGTGTTTGAAGCGCTCGGAAGCCCTGACCGATTGTCCGTAAATGTGCAATCCGTGACAGACAGAGGACCGCTTGAGCCAATGATCTCTTCGGAGCCATCAACGCCAACGATCACATTGGAGCCAGCTTCAATGGTCACAAAAGAGATCGCACCGCCGACACCGGTGCCGGTTACACTGTTTTCGGTAAATGAAGACCGGACGAGATTGCATGTATTCGCACTGTAAACATAAAACGCACCGCCCGACCCGCCGGCCCTGTTGTTCACAAAGGTGCAGTCTTCAACCGTAAGCGTTGAACCCAAATAAAACGCACAAATCGCACCGCCATGGTCGGCTTCAGCATAGTTGTCCAGAAAGTCAGTATTTTTTATCGACAGATCGGCCTGCCCATTCAGGACAATCGCACCGCCATAGGAGCGATTGAATCTGCTCGCACCGGGATTGCTTCCCTGACCTCCATCCGGCTGTCTGGTTCCGTCTGTATTACCGCCGCCCTGACCGTCAGCGCCGCCGGCGCCGGACGAATTGCCATCCCCGGCATCGCCGCCGTCACCGCCGTCACCGCCGTTACCGCCCTGGCCATTGCCGCCCGCCCCGGCATTGCCGCCGGCGCCGCCGGCGCCGCCGTTATAGGGGAAACTGTCAACCAGATAGGAGGCCAGGCTGTTTTGGATGGAAGAGCCGGAAATCTCAATCACACAGCCCTGACTTATAAAGAAAGTGCCGCCCAACGCACCATACCATCGTTCTGCTTTCTCATATCCATTAATTCCGCCCTCGCCGCCGTCGCCGCCGTCGCCGCCGTCGCCGGCGCGACCCACCAATCCGTCCTCCTGCCCCTCAGCACCGTCGCCGCCGGGACCGCCATTGCCGCCGTTGCCGCCGGCGCCGGCACTGCCGGCGGAATTACCCAGACCGGGCATGGTCACACAGTTGACAAAGCTCAAATCAATTAAGGTGGCCTGACAGTTATCTTCAAAGAAAATGGCACCGCCGCCGGCAGCGCCGCCCCAGCCGCCGTCGGCCCCGTCGCCGCCGCGACCGCCGTCACCGCCGCGACCGCCCTGGCCGCCAAACCCGCCCGGAATTTCGGGAATGTTTTCTTCTTCTTCTTCACCTTCGACTGCATCGACTGCATCGGCGCCATCGCCGCCGTCACCGCCATGACCGCCGTCACCGCCGCGACCGCCGGCGCCGCCGGCGCCGGCGTTGCCGCCGATCGCCTGGCAGTTCTGGAAGGATACTTTCTTAATCAGCGGAAAGCTGTTTTCACCAAAGTACATCGCACCGCCCAGCCCCATGCCGCCATCACCGCCGCGCTCGCCGTCCTCACCGGGAGTCCCATCGCCGCCGCGATCGCCTTCACGACCGGATCTTAAATCCGCCGCCGCATAAACAGTCTCGCTGACAATAACCCCTTCATGCACAAAATGCACTGTCAGTTCTTCCGAATCCAAGCCCTCAAGCGTGTACTGAATCGGGTTGTCGAGTTCTTCGTCAACGGGCGCCCAGAGTACCCCCGAACGCTGCTCAATCATCACAGAACGTTCAACCACCGCCGCCCCTTGGTAGAGGCTGGCCGTCAGAACAATAACTTCTTCCGGCGTCCAGGTGAGAGCTGCGCCGCGTGATTGCAGAAAAACAAGCCCGTAATAGGATTCCACAGAAAGCAGCACTTCACGGTCCGCCGCCTCATCGGCAATTCGCACCGGGTCCTGCCACGTCTGTCCGCCGTCATCACTGAGCCGCATATAGCGATGTCCTTCGAGAAACGTTTCGACCCAGTCCTCTTGGCCATCGACACTATACTGCACGGCCTCTTCATCAATTTCCTGAGGATCCGCCCAGCCCACCTGATCGGCGAAAAAACCCCCCGTCCATTTTTGCGCCGTCGTAAACCACAGCGGCTCATCGCCCTCCGGCGGCACCGGGTACCATATATCGAGTAATAGGCCTCCGATATCACCCACTTGATCCGGCCTTTCCGGTGCAACAAATGACCGAGTGAACAGATACTCGGTAAACGGTGGCTCTGTCGTCAGATTGACCAACGTAATGGTGTCTATCACCGCACCGGCCGGACCGTCCTTTAATGTAATCTCCATGCTGCCGTCAAAGTCCTCGTAACCAAACATCACTTCGTATCCGAGCGGATTATTGTCCGGATCGTAAAGCTCAATAGTGCCGGCATCCAGCGTGCTTTCCACATTTTCAATCACGGAGCGCGCTTGAATGATAATTAAGTCATTGATGCCTCGAATCGCCGTGATGCCGTTTTCCGGGTGGATGTAATAAATCGGGGTATGGTATTCGCCTTCAATGCCGTCACCCCCGTCGCCCCCGTCAGCGCCGCGCTGGCCGCCTTGGCCGGCATTGCCGTTGCGGCCGTCCTGACCTTGTGCGAAACTGTCACGGATAATCAGGTTGATCAGCGTGGGCGAACTGCCGTTAATCGCATACACTGTACCACCAAAAGCATCCAGACCGTTCGGATCAGACTGCGGACTTGGAGGGTTTTTCGGCGCGCCCACGGCGTAAGCGTTCTGGATCGTAAAGCCGGTAACAACCGTATCCCGCCCCTCAACGAAATTTGGATCGGTACCAAAAACAAAGGCGCGGCACTCTCCACTGCCTCCCGTCTGTGAGCCTCCCGGGTCAATAATGGTCGCCGCAACCACACTCGGATCGTCCGGATTCTCGCTGCGCAGCGTCACCGCCTTGCCCTGAAAATCCAGGTTGCTGTTCCCCCCGCCGGTATAGGTGGCGGGCCTGACCACCACGGTATCGCCGTGATAGGCCGCATTCAGTGCGCTTTGAATGGTTGCATAAGGGAAAGGTACGGTCAGCGTTCGCGGCGGCGGCCCAATAATCACACTTTCGACCACCGTATCCGTCGTTTGGTTTTGCTGGGCAGACTGATCGCGCACCTGCAATTCAAAATCGTATTTATAGCGAGGAGAATCCTGGGGACCAATCGGGCTTAAACCGCCGACGGTAAACGATGTGGCGGTTTGCCAGTCACTGCTCAGTTCATCGGCGTCGCCGGCATAGAACGGATCATTGGGGTCGCTGTATCTCGGATCATCCGTAAAAATACAGACAAATCGGTATTCAACGCTATTTTCATCGTAATGCGTCTGGGCCTCCATAAAAATACCGGGGGCAGCGTTTGCGCCGATTTTTCGCGGCACCGCCGCCCACCGCGCCGGATTGGGAGCCGGCGGGAGATCATCAACACCGCTTGCCGTTGTGGTAGAGACGTCTTCAGACCACAAGCCGACATTTTGGTTCTCAGATTTGTCGCGGTACTGCACGCAGAAGGTGTACGTTGTACCCTCGGCGGCGGTGAAGACCTGATACAGCGGGCTATCCTGCCAGCCGCTGCTTAACGACTCGTCTTCAAGACATTCAAAGTAGTATTCAACGCCCGATGGGTCCTCAGCGACCACCGAACGCATCACGATATGGTGTAAGCCCGTTGCCGTCGGCACAATATCCCACTGCGCCGGATTCGGCGTCGGCGGCAAAACATCCGCCCCCCCGACCGCCTGGATCGCATTATTCAGGTTTAACCGTGCTTCTGAAACACTCAGATCGATCAACGACACGAGCCTGTCGGCGGTACTCATCAAAATCTGCTTAATATCCAGATAGGTCAGCTCTGGATTGACCGACAGCAGCAGCGCCGCGGCGCCCGCAACATGCGGAGACGCCATCGACGTACCGCTCATATATTCGTAAGAATTGTTGGGCATCGTGCTGAGAATGTTCTCGCCCGGCGCGCCCAGATGCACCGTCGTTTTGCCCCAATTGGAAAAGGACGAACGCTGATTTGCATGATCTGTCGCCAGAACGGACAGGATATTATCAATATTGTAGCTGGCCGGATACGCTGGTGTAAGATCGTTGTCAAGGGCTTCATTGCCCGCCGCCGCGACAAACAGCATACCCGCTGCCCGACTGGCTTCAATCGCGTCAAATAAGGCCTGGCTATACTCATAGCCGCCCCACGAATTATTGGCGATATGTGCCCCGTTGATGTAGGCATACTGAATCGCCTCAATGGCGGCGGCTGTCGAAACATTTTGGTCTCCGATCTTCAGTGCCATCATCCGCACGTTCCAGTTGATCCCTGTAACGCCGAGATTATTATTGCCCACCGCACCAATCGTGCCGGCCACATGGGTTCCATGGCCGTCATTATCCACGATCATTCCGGTTTGATTAGCAAAATCGTACCCGTAGATGTCATCAATATACCCGTTGCCGTCGTCATCCGCACCGGTTAAGCCATATAACTCCGCTTGATTGACCCACATGTTGGCTGCCAGATCAGGATGCGAGTAGTCCACGCCCGAATCAATCACCGCTACAATGACGTTCCGACTTCCGGTCGTCACATCCCAGGCCGGAACGGCTTTGATATCAGCGCCCGGCGTACCGCCGGTCTGACCGGTATTGCGCAATCCCCACATCTCATCGAACATAGGATCATTGGGTACGGCTTGAAACTGATAAATATAGTCCGGCTCGGCATACTTGACGCCAATGGTCGCCTGAAACGTACTTTGAGCCGTTTTCACTGTGGCTCCCTCAGGCAGTTTAACCACGGCCAGACCGGGAATGAGCGGATACATCCGTTCAATCGTTCCGCCGCCGGCGGCATTCAACACCGCTTGGCGTGTCGTATCGGCTTGCGATGTAAATTCCGTCTCGGTAAATCGCACCAGCAGATAGCCTTCGCGATACTCATTCGCCTCTGCGATACCGCCAACCGCAAAAAGAAAAGATAAAAGCAGCCCCGCAAACAGTGTGTGTCTCATGACACCCTCCGAAAAGAAAGTTCCATTTTTCATCGTTTTTTCCATTCCGACAAGAAAAGGTTATAAATCAAGCACTTGCCTGCGTGCAATCGACACAACAGGCCCGGTCGTTCGATAATCCGTTACCTTATCGGAGAATAATACCCGTGAGTTTAGCTTCTTCTATAGCAGATTCCCTGCTAAAAGTCAACCCCAAAGAAGTTGCTTCAACGCCCCACTGACAATTCTCGTCTTTTTATCGGACCCCCTATTTGTTGTCGCGGAATCCTTTAAAACGTCCTAAAGTCAAATCCATGACAGATTTATTATATAAGAATGATAGGCATTTTTATAAAAAAATTACTGAAAATTTTGAATTTTTCTCAATTAATTTCCCCTATTACGATAAAATGCCTTTTTTGTAGAAATTTTCCCGACTTGAAAACGACTGTCCGGAACTGTATGAAGCTGTTGTCAAACAAATCGACCCTGAAAGGAGAGATTTCGATCCCTGGCTCGAAATCGCACACAATCCGCGCCGTGGCAGTGGCGGCATTGGCGGAAGGGACAAGTTGTATCCGAAATCCGCTCATCTCCAGCGACACCCTGAGTGCGGTGGACTGCTATCGATCTTTAGGGGCTGAAATCGATAAATCGAATCCTGAAATATGGGTTGTTACCGGAACTTCGGGGAAAATTCGCAACAAAAACCAGCTCATAGATGTCGGAAACTCTGGGACGACGCTGCGGATGGCCCTTGCATCGGCCGCCCTTGGCACTCCCGAAGGTTCGGTCACCTTTACCGGCGACAAGCAAATCCAAACCCGCCTGCTTGGCGCGCTGGCCAATTCTTTAAATGACCTCGGTGCTATCGTACAGTCCGTTAAAGGTAACGGATGCGCCCCGGCGATCGTCCGGGGTCAACTCAAAGGCGGCCGTACATCTATTGAGTGCTTTACCAGTCAATATTTATCCAGTTTATTGATGGCATGCCCGCTGGCCGAGGGTGACACCGAAATTGAAGTGACCCTGCTAAACGAACCTGACTACGTCAAAATCACGATCGACTGGCTCGATAAACAACAAATTCGTTACGAAAACAACGATTTCAAGAGCCTTTTTATCCCCGGCGGCCAGCACTACACCGCATTCGATGAGGCCATTTGCGCCGATTTTTCCAGCGCGACATTTTTTCTCTGTGCCGCAGCCCTCTGCGGCCGGGACGTGCTGATTCGCGGTCTGGACTTTAATGACAGCCAGCCCGATAAGGCGGTAGCCGACTACCTTGCGGCAATGGGCGCCGACATCCGGCAGGAACCAAATGGCATCCGCATCCGCGCTTCCGCTCTCAAAGGCGTCGAAATCGATATGAACCGCACTCCGGACGCCCTGCCCGCCATGGCGGTTACCGCCGCATTTGCCGACGGCGTCACCCGGCTGGTCAACGTACCCCAAGCCCGCAAAAAAGAAACCGACCGCATCGCCTGCATGGCCGTCGAGATGAAAAAACTTGGCGCCGATATCGAAGAACTGCCCGACGGCCTGATCATCCGCGGCGGAAAACCCCTCACCGCCGCCGCCGTCAGAGGCCACGACGACCACCGCATCGTGATGGCGTTGGCGATGGCCGGTCTGGCGATACACGAGCCGGTCGAAATAGACACCGCCGAGGCGATGAACGTTACGTTTCCGGAATATGTAACCTTGATGAAAAAACTCGGAGCCGATCTGAACACAACGAAATAAACCGACATATAGACATATAGTAGTAATCGAAACGTGTCGCGGATCGGCTGTTTCGATTTTTTTATGGACAATAAACTTACTTTAAAAAGAAAGAAAACGAAATCAAAATGAATCACACGCTGGATTTTGAATCCCACTGGCGGCAATTTGAGCTACCTGAACACATCGTGCAGATACTCGACGCCTGCCCAAGCTGCCTGTTTCCCAAGAGCCGCGCCGAGATTCTTGATTTGGCGATGGGCAATTCCGATGCGCCCGTCTTTGAAGTCGCTTACGATGTCCCCGGCAAAGGCCCCGTCACAGAAGCGACCGTCACCCGCTGCACCAACGGTCTGGCTGTCAACTATATCGATCCCTATATGCGTCGGCGCGACCCGGACTGTATGGTCATCGCCGACGACAAAGAAACCGACAAGTCCCGGTTCCAGGATCGCTTCGGCACCCCCTTTTCGCCCCTCCGCGACGACACCTTCAAGTGGCTGACCGGACAAGACTTGGTCGTGACGCTCTTTACCATCGGAGCATTTGAAGCCAACACCGGTCAAGGCGCGATGCTGATCGCCCCCAAAAACGCCGGCTTCTTCGTCGGCGGCCTGGCCGACCTGCAGGGAATGATCCCCGCCGACCAAGTCCCGGCCAACTTCCGCATCCGCAGCGTTATCTATCTGGCCCCCCCCTACCGCCACACGCATTTTGACGGCAGACAAATGGTTGTACACAACCGCCTCAAAGGGCTGCATGAAGTCTTCTCCTACAACCTCTACCCCGGCCCCAGCGCCAAAAAAGGCGTCTATGGCGTCCTGCTGTCCATCGGCGAAAAAGAAAATTGGCCGACGCTGCACGGCTCGACCGTCGAGGTCGTCACCCCCTACGACAACATCACGACCATCATGCACGAAGGCGCCAGCGGCGGCGGCAAAAGCGAGATGCTCGAATACGTCCACCGCGAAGAAGACGGCCGCCTGCTGCTCGGCGAAAACGTCGTCACAGGCGACAAACGCTATCTGACCCTCAATCAGGCCTGCCATCTGCACCCCGTCACCGACGATATGGCGATGTGTCTGCCCAACGACAAAGACGGCTACCTCTTCGCCAAAGACGCAGAGCAGGCGTGGTTCGTCCGCATCAACCACATCCGCAAATACGGCGTCGATCCGCACCTCGAGGCGATCACCATCCACCCGCCCGAACCGCTCATCTTCCTGAACCTGGCCGCCGTGCCCGGCTCGACCTGCCTGATCTGGGATCACACGCAGGACAAGCCCGGCGTACCCTGCCCCAACCCGCGCGTCATTTTGCCGCGCCGATTCGTGCCCGATGCCGTCGAAGGCCCGGTCGAGGTCATGGTCCGCAGCTTCGGCATACGCACCCCGCCCAGCACCAAAGAAAATCCCAGCTACGGCATCGTCGGCTGTCTGCACGTCCTGCCGGCCGCCCTCGGCTGGCTCTGGCGGCTGGTCGCCCCCCGCGGCCACGACAATCCGTCCATCACCGACACCAAAGGCATGACCAGCGAAGGTGTCGGTTCGTATTGGCCGTTTGCCACAGGCCGCATTGTCGATCATGCCAACCTGCTGCTCCGCCAGATTCAGGCCACCCCCAAAGTCCGCTACGTCCTGACGCCCAATCAGCACGTCGGCGTCTGGAAGGTCAGCTTTATGCCCCAGTGGATCAGCCGCGAATACCTGGGCCGCCGCGGGGTCGCCCGTTTTCGCTCCCAGCAGCTCCAGCCGTCACGCTGTCCGCTGCTCGGTTATGCGTTCACCTCCATGCAGATCGAAGGAACCCCCATCCCGCTGCAATTTCTCCAGGTTGACTCACAGCCCGAAGTCGGCCCCGAAGGCTACGACGCCGGTGCGGACATCCTCCAGAAATTCTTCGAAAAGGAACTCAACAACTTCCTCCACCCCGACCTCGACTCGCTCGGCAAGAAGATCATCACCTGCTGCCTTGACAAAGGAACGGCCAAAGATTACGAAGACCTTCTCTATGACGTCTTCAAATAACCCCCAACCCAGCCGAACACCCTCAAGGGCGAACCTCCGAGTTCGCCCTTTTCATTTTCATCTTTACCCAATAAAACCGCCCCCTCCTCCCGACAATCAATCGTCAATTCCCCGAAGGGGTCAAACAGATGCGTTCACCCGATGATGACCTGGATCAGGGAAGGTCAAACTCGATTTTGGCCGCACCCAAGAGCGTCCCGGTGGCGTATGCGGCGTCAACCAGAGAGATTTGATATTCCGCCAGCGCAGCGATTTCGGCACGCTGGGCCTCGGCCAGCCGCGTCTGGGCCTCCAGAACATCAGTGCTGGTCCTCATTCCGATCTCAAACTGACGCAGTTCGGCCTCGTAGAGCTGGGCCTGAAGCAGGGTGTTTTGCCGCCCAGCCAGAATGCGCTGCCAGTTGGCCTCAACGCGGTCAACAGCGCTGAGTACTTCCATCTCGATGAGAGATCGGCGGCTTTCGGCGTCGGCCAGAATCTGCGCACGTTCGTAGAAGGCGCCGAGCAGGCGATTTTTGGCCGCAACGTTGCCCAACGGGATGACCATTTGCACGCCGAGCCGATGGTCGGCAAAGCGGTGATCGCCGAGCAGACCGAAGGAATCGCTTCGGGTCTCACCCAGCCCGCTGATGTTGTAGGTATAGTCCAGGTTAACAATCGGCAGTGCCTGATTGCGGAGGTAGTCAATGGTGCTGACCTGCCGGGCAAGCTGAAGCTCGTACTCCAGCAGTTCCATACGGTTGGCTTCAGCCAGTGAGACCAGCACGGCCGGATCCAGTGCGTAATAGATCGGGTCCGGCTCGGTGTCGGGAATAAGACGAATCACTGAGTCTGGCAAAAAATCCTGTTGCTGGAGCACCTGCTTGAGTTCGCGCTGGCGGTTGCGCACATCGTTTTCGGCGAGGATGATCGCCTCCAACTGCGTGGCCAGTCCGGCCTCGGCGCGGAGGATTTCGATGGGGGCGTGGGTGCCCGCATTGACGAAGCGCCGTGCACGCTCCAACTGGGCCTGAGCCAGAGCGTACTGCTGCTGACGGACGGTCAGTACCTTTCGGGCGGCGTAGAGCCGCCAGTAAAACCGCTCGACCTCGGCCAGAACCCGGATGACCTCCAGTTTGGTGCGGGCGTCCACGATCTGCCGATTGTAGCGGGCAATGCGAATCGTGTGCAAGGTCGTTCGCCGGCCGGCATTGCGGAGCAGCGGATGGCTGATCGACGTGGTAAGATTACCCACATAGGACGGATTCAGCACTGAAAATTCGTTGTTGGTTTTTGTCCACAAGTCGGCCAGTGCAAACTGAAGCGTTCCCCCGGTTTGCAGCGGCATCTCGACGCCCAGATTGGTGCGGGCGGATTCTTCCTGTGAACTGGTCAGGCGTGACGGGGCCGGCGAGTCGGTTTTGGAATAATTGACATTGGCAAAGAATGCCGCTTCAAATTTGGCCTCTTCGGCCTGGACGGCAGCCTGCGAAATCTGCGGGCCGATGAGCGCGGCCTTCAGTCCGAGGTTGTTCTGCAGGGCCATCGCTCGGCACTGCTCCAGAGTCAGCGTTACCTGGCCGTCGTTGGGGTCGGCAAACAGGGGGGCCATGAGCGTCTCATCCATCGCGTCGATGTGGGTTCCGGACGTCAGCGGCAGGACGGCGATGTCGGAAAACCGCCGTCGGTCAAATCGCTGTTCATGAGGGTCTTCCAGCCCACACCCGGCCAGAATAACCGCCGCGGCCGCCGACAACACGGACACCGCCGCAACCTGTTTTAGTTTTAAGCTGTGGTTTCGCATTTTTGATTTCAACCTTTACGTTGTTATTCGTGCCGCAGGGCCTCGATGGGATTGAGACGCGCGGCCTTAATCGCCGGGAACATGCCGAAGACGACGCCGACAAAGGCCGAGAAACCGAACGAGACGGCAATGGCCCACGCGGGAATCTGCGTTTGTTCCATCAGCGGGGCGGAGTTGGCGATGACGCTGGCCAGCAAGTGTCCGAAACCGACGCCGATAAGACCGCCGATCATGCACAACACGACCGCTTCGACCAGAAACTGCGTCAAGATGGCGGACGGCCGCGCCCCGACGGCTTTGCGCAGACCGATTTCGCGTGTACGCTCCGATACCGAGACCAGCATAATATTCATAATCCCGACGCCGCCGACCAAAAGTGAGATACTGACAACCCCGGCGGCGACCAGCGTAATCATCCCCATGACCTCCTTGAATTGGCGGACTTCGTTTTCCATCAGGAAAACGCCGAAGTTGTCCGGTTCGCCGGGGCGCAGGCCGCGGGTGCGGCGCAGAAAGAAGCGAATCTCCGCTCTGGCCTCATCGGCAACCGTGGAGTCGCGGCAACTGGCCATCACGCGAATCCAGGGCATACGGACCAGCTTGGCGGCGGTGGTATAAGGGATATAGGCTTCCATCGGGTCATCGGAGCCGCCGAACATCATGCCGGTATTGGGCTTGTCTTCCACCACGCCGGCCACCAGGTAAGAATTAATTCCCAGTTGAATGATCTGGCCGGAACAGTCGCGATCCATCTGCAGTTTGTCGCGCAGTTGGGCGGTGATGATGCAGACATAACGACCCTGACTTTCGTCGAGCATCGAGAACGGACGGCCGAAGACAATGGGACGGTTTTCGATCTTGAACCAGCTTGCATCGACGCCGGTGACGGAGACCGAATCCACCGTGCGATTCATATAGCGGCCGGGGACGCGGCCGGCATTGGCGATCAACGAGATAAATTCGACCGAGGGGCAGTGCTCCAGCAGGCCTTCAAAGTGCTTGGCCTCAAATCGCAATTGCCAGGTGGGGGCGTTTTTCTGCGGGCCGGAACTGGGCTGTTCGGGCCAGATGAAGATTTTGCGCGTGCCGAACATCTCGAAGTTTTCCAGAATTTTGCGGTTCATCCCCTCCATCGCCGCGATGACCGCCGAGACCGAAGAGACGCCGATAATGATGCCCAGCGTCGTCAGGATGCTGCGCGTCTTGTTGACCCATATCTGGCTCAAGGCCAGCGCTGCGCTTTGCAGGACGAGCCGAAACAGGAACAGCGGGAACATAAGGAGGGCTGTCATCGTTCGCCTCCTATCTGTTCGCCGTCGCGCAGCGGGCGGGCGGGATCCTTCTCGGTGGGCAGGTCGCTGATGATCTGTCCGTCGCGCATCCGTACGATACGCCGTGCCCGAACGGCAATGTCGACTTCGTGCGTGACCATGATGATGGTCTGGCCTTCGCGGTAGAGCTTTTCAAACAGCAGCATGATGCCGTCGCTGGTGGCGGTGTCGAGGTTGCCGGTCGGCTCGTCGGCCAGCAGCAGGCTGGGCTGGTTAACCAGCGCCCGGGCGACGGCGACACGCTGTTTTTCGCCGCCGCTGAGTTGATTGGGTTTGTGGTGGATGCGTTCGCCCAAACCGACACGTTCAAGGGCTTCCCGCGCCATCCGCCGCCGCTTCCAGAAGGAAATGTCCGAGTAGATCAGCGGCAGTTCCACGTTTTTGAGGGCGCTAAGCCGGCCCATCAGTTCAAACGACTGAAAGACAAATCCGATCTGCCGGTTACGAACGTGCGCCAGCTGCCCTTCGCTCATACGCGTGGTGTTGATGCCATTGAGGAGGTAATCGCCTTTGTCGGCGCGATCCAGACAGCCGAGGATATTCATCAGGGTGCTTTTGCCCGATCCGCTGTGCCCCATGACCGCGACATACTCGTTGGTCCGGATACTGAGGTCCACGCCGCGCAGGGCACGGACTTTCTCGGCGCCAACGACATAGGTCCGTTCCAGTTGACAGATTTCGATCAAGCGACTGCCGCTGTTCATCGTGGGCCTCGTTGGGGTCGCGAGTTATCGGCAGCAGAGGAGATGTTGCCGGAAGACGGGACATCGGACTCGGATTCTTCGCGGACGGCAGTGTTGTGTTCTAGGGTTTCGAGCACCTTGTAGGGTCCCACGATGACGCGGTCCTCCTCGGCAAGGCCCTCGCGGATAAGCGTATGCGTCAAATCGCTGGGACCGATCGTCACCGGCGTGACCACCGCACGGCCGTCGATGAGACAAAAGACCACGGGCACTTCGGTTTTGCGGACATCGACGAGGACATTGTCGTCCCGGATGGAGGCGGGCAGTTCGTCAACCGAATAGCCCATGACGGCCTGGCTGGGGACCTTGATGACGTCGGTGTGCCGGCGGGTTTCGATTTCGACGGCCCCGGTCAGGCCGGTGTAGAGCTTGTGGACATCGCCGGCCAGCACAATCCGTGTGCGGTAATACTTGACCCCCGACGACGACAAGCGGTGGGTCAGGGCGATGGATTCGACGACACCTTCAAACGTCTCTTCCCAGAAGGCCTGCACGCGCACCTTGGCTTTCTGACCCACGCTCAGCATTCCGACATTGGCTTCGTCCACCTCGGCGACCAGCATCATCAAGCCCAGGTCAGCGACCTTCATAATGACCGTACCGGGATTGTTCATTGTCCCGGTCATCACAACCTCGCCGACTTCGGCGTTCAGTTGCGTCACGACCCCGTCGATCGGCGAGGTGATAGTCGTGTAGCTGAGCGTTTCGCGGGCCTGATCGACGCGCGCCTGGGCAGCCTCGAGATTATGTTCCATTACGATGAGGTTCAGCTCGGCCGCAGTGATGTTGTGCGTGGCGGATTCGTATTGAGCCTTCAATTCCTGATAGGAAAATTCGGTCTGCTCATACGCCGCCTGACTGATGTCGCGGCTTTCGAGAAGCGTTTTCTGGCGTTCGTATTCCAGCCGCGAACGGTTGACGATGGCCGCCAGTCCCTGCAGTGTGGCTTTTTGGGCGGCAATGCGGGATTTTTCGACGGCAATCTGGGCCTGCTGGGCATCGCGACCGGCCTCAGCGCTGCGCAGCTGGCTTTCCATATCCGCTGAATCCAGTTGTACCAGCACCGACGCCGGTATCGGCGGATTGGCGGTCGGGTCCCCCTCGGTGACAATGCTGCCTTCTTCGTGAGGGAGTCCGAGAATCCGCCCCGAAATCTTGGCACTGATTTCGACCTCTGTTTTCGGCTCGATCTGGCCGGGGGCGCTAACAACTTCGATAAACTCTCCACGCCTGACGGTTTCCAGCCGCACGACCTCCCCGGCGGTCTGAGATGTACCGGCACTGCGAATCGTCTTTACCCCAAACCAGCCGGCTCCGACCACCACAACGATGACAATGCCCACAATAATTTTTTTCACGTTGGTGCCTTTCAACAAAACATTACCCTTGGCTGAGCATCCAGACAAACGTTGGAAGCACAATCATATCTCAAACAGGGATAATGAAAAGTGATTTTTTTGTTAATAGACGCCTTGAGGGTAAAAATGTTACCAAAAAAGAGTCATCGAATGAAATAAATGGTATTATGGTTCTTCTGAATAACGGATAGGTCACCATGAAATAACTGACTTTGCAAGTCGCCTTTGCCTGCGAAAGGACGTTGTCATCAGGCAAAGAAATCCCGAAGGGAGGATACATAGTGGCCGGTGTACGATGGCCCTCATACCGCGTGGGCACGGCCCATTATACCCGGCTGTGTATCATCTGCAAGGCCATGAGGAGAACACCCGGCCATCGTCCTGTAAATCGATAGCGTTGGTCGATTGTTCCAAACCGTCAAAACACCACTGCGGCCGGTTTTGCGTCCGGCCGCAGTGGCCGGAACAGAAAAATCGGCCGATGGTTTCGGATTATTCAGCCTGAAGACCACGCGAACGCGAGTAACAGCGGTTATTTATATGCATCCACAACCTGATTGACCGTGCCATCCGGTCCATAGTCAATAATGATCGAGGGCGATGAAAGGGATATCCAGTAAACCGAACGTAATGATTTATCGCTCTGAGACGCAATTGTGTCAGGCCGTCCAAGAATAGCCTCAACCTGTTCTTGGGTCATTCCAATTTCTACGACTTCTTTCAATTTATCTGAGTGAGGTCGTGCTAAAGGCTTTGCTGCCTTGAACCGTTCGCTGGCTTGCGCAATGTCAGGGGGCAACTCATTTGCGTTACGCGCAGAATCAAAAACAACGAAGAAGAATACAATACCAATGAGAATTAAGACAACCAATAGTATCGTTTGTGTTTTCATCAATAAAAACCTTTCATACTCTACGGTTTGTGATGCACTTTTACAACATTCAACAGTCTGCAGGGTGGGCTTCGCCCGCGCCGGACTGTTTGAGATCGCATTTGACAGCGTGGGCACGGCCTGCCCTATCTGACTTGGGTGTAATAGTCTCGTGAACTGCATGCATACCATTTCCAAGATTGCAGGGAGGGATGACCATTACTGACCAATGTCGGTACCGGAAATATGAACACATTTCCCTTTTTTATCAAACGTAATGACTAACAATCTGGAGTCCGCCAAAAAATAATTCCATGATTCTGCCTGATCACCAATGGTCTTTTTTCCGGGTTCGCCGAGAAGCATAAAAACACCTTCTTTCTCTATTTCATTCTTTTCCAAAATATTAACGACTCTTTTTACTTCTTCAACGGGAGGGCCGCCTTTTATGACCGTCTCCATATCACGCCACTGTTCTGCCTTTTTGTAATGAATTCAATGTCAGCCTTCGGCATTAAAGCAAGAGTCTCATTTTTGGGGGATAGTTCGGTTTTTTCGAGATGGGAAACCTTGTCGTTGTCATCAAATCGGATGGTATATAGATATGTTTTCCCTTTATACAGCCACTTTTTTCCATCATCTGATATTTCATCGGGTTCATACATCTTTGTTAAGACCAATTCTTGCGTCATGCCAACACGAATAAAGGGCCAGACCCTATCATTGTCTAAAAACTCAATGCCTGGACCTTCAATATGAAAGACTCTTCCCTTGTCATCATAATTAATTAGGATCGCTTCGGAATACCAAATCGGATAAATAGAAAGATTCTCAGATGAACCTTCCGTCTCTGGTAAACCGAGAAACTCCTCGACCTTTGCCTTTGACATCCCGGTTTTGATATAAGGCATAAGTTTTGTAGCCGCTTCTTTACGCAAACCCGTTACCAAGGCATTTTCAGATTGAAAATCTTCAATTGCACTCTGAATATCTGAAGGCAGCCTAACCTGCAAATCCTCATCTCGTTGATTAATTGACAGAAATAAGATCAACAATATTACAATGGTGAAAACAACGCTAAGCAATAAATATATAGAGGTTTTCATATGTGTATTCCTTTATAAATTCAACTACGGCTTACGATAAACTCTAATTCTTGTATGCCCGTTTCGTTTTCGTCAGGGATTTCTATCTCGGTTTCATAAGTTGAAACCAGCAATTCGGTGGAAATGACAGTAGCTTGGATCTTAACCTTGTGGGGTTTTTCTTCAAGAAGAATTTGCCTCTTCAAAAAAATTTGTGGGTTTCAACCGGTTCCGGTAATGCACCAAGATTGTGATACAAGGCCAATTCCAGCGTTTTGAAGCTCTTAAAGCCATACGCTTTTCTGGTAGCCAGTTTTGC